>CAXMND010000213.1:0-7619 GCA_964194675.1 uncultured Coxiellaceae bacterium
AGCTCGTCTTGATGGCGCCAGGTGCCCTCGAAGCCCGCGAGACGTACATGGAGATGGAGGGCATCAAAGCGATGATTCGTGTCCTCTACAAGGAAGGGATCAGCAAGGAGACGATGCGGAAGGTCTTCACGTTGCAACTTCACGACCAATCGAAGATCACCGACGAGATCATTGAAGAGCGCTACCAAGTCGCGATGACGCAACACAAGGACAACATCGCGCGCATCCAAGTCGTCAATCTGGAAGACCGGCTCTCTGAGATCCAATGCCCCGTGCTTTGCTTCTGGGGCGCAAACGACAAGTTCTGTCCGCCGACGGGCGCTCCAAAGATCGCCTCGCGATGCGCCAACTCCCGCACAATGCTGATTTCGAGCTGCGGCCATTGGGTGATGGTTGAATACCCCAAGCTCTTCAACGACCTCACCCTAAAATTTTTGAACGACGACCTAGGCTAGAAGGGGACTGCTGCCAGAACAGACATGGACGACGCCGCACGCAAAGCCAAGATCACGGCGCTCGGGGACGAGCTCTACGATGCGTTGCGTGCTCGTCGCACCTTGTCGCCGTTGACCGAGCGTTGGCCCGAGATCACGATCGAAGATGCGTATCACGTCTCGCTTCGGATGCTGCATCGACGCATCGACGATGACGGCGAGAAGGTCATCGGTAAGAAGATCGGCGTGACCAGCAGAGCGGTTCAAGAGATGCTCGGAGTGTTTCAGCCGGACTTCGGGTATCTCACCGACACGATGGTGTATCCCAACGGAGGGTCGATGCCGATCAGCGAGCAACTGATTCAGCCGCGCGCCGAGGGGGAGATCGCCTTCAAGCTGAAAGGCGACTTGAATGGACCAGGGGTCACTAACGACGATGTTCTCGAAGCCACCGACTACGTCATGGCATGCTTCGAGGTGGTTGACAGTCGAGTTCACGATTGGAAGGTGAAGATTCAGGACACGGTCGCGGACAACGCAAGCTGCGGGCTGTTCGTTCTAGGGGACGAACACACGGATCCGAAGGGGCTCGATTTCCCGAGCCTCCAGATGCGAGTCTACAAGAACGGTGAGTTGTTGAGCGAAGGATTGGGCTCGGCGGCTCTCGATTCCCCGCTGAATTGCGTGAGCTGGTTGGCCAATACATTGTCGGAGTTTGGGATTACTCTGAACGCCGGGGACGTGGTGCTATCCGGTTCTCTGGTGCCTCTCGAGCGCGTGGTGGCAGGAGATCAAATGCGCCTCGAGGTCGAGGGAGTCGGAACAGCTGCGGTGCGGTTCACATAGGAGTGATGGAAGAGATGACTACCAAGGTGAAAGCAGTGATCATCGGGTCCGGCAACATCGGGACCGATCTGCTCTACAAGGCGCTTCGAAGCGAGATCATCGAGCCAGTATGGATGGTCGGCATCGATCCGGAATCCGAAGGTCTGAAGCGAGCGAAGGAGCTTGGCCTCGAGACGACGTCGGACGGCGTGAAGGGTTTCGAGTCACGCATCACTGACGACAAAGTACAGATCGCCTGGGACGCGACCAGTGCGTACGTCCACGAGTCGAACAACGACTTGGTCAAGAAGTACGGCGTGAAGATGGTCGACCTGACGCCGGCCGCGATCGGGCCGTTTTGCGTGCCGCCAGTCAATCTCGAAGAGATGATGGGACGCGACGAGCAGAACGTGAATATGGTCACCTGCGGAGGGCAGGCCACGATTCCGATGGTGGCCGCCGTAAGCCGTGTGCAGCCCGTCGAGTACGGGGAGATCATCGCGACCGTCTCCTCGAAGTCCGCCGGCCCTGGCACTCGAAAAAACATCGACGAGTTCACGCGCACGACGGCTAGGGGCGTCGAGGTAGTGGGCGGGGCGGATCGTGGCAAGGCGATCATCATCATCAACCCGGCCGAGCCACCGCTCATCATGCGTGACACGATTCACTGTCTCACGAAGGACACTCCGAAAGAGGCGGAGATCATCGAGTCCGCCAAACAAATGATCGCCGAGGTCCAGAAGTACGTTCCGGGTTACACACTGAAAAACGGGCCGGTGTTCGACGGCAATCGCGTCTCGTTCTTCATGGAGGTCGAAGGGCTTGGCGACTTCTTGCCCAAGTACGCGGGCAATCTCGACATCATGACGGCCGCGGGGCTTCGAACCGCCGAGCTGATCGCCGAAGAAATTTTGCGCGCGGAGGCAACATGAATCTCGAGGGCAAGAAGGTCACGCTTCACGACATGAGCTTGCGCGACGGGATGCACCCGCAGCGTCATCAGCTCACCACCGATCAGATGGTCGAGGTCGCCACCGCGCTCGACGAGGCTGGAGTACCCCTCATCGAGGTGACGCACGGCGACGGTCTCGGCGGGGCCTCGGTGAACTATGGGTTCCCGGCCGCAAGCGACGAAGAGTACTTGCGTGCCGTCGTTCCCAAGATGAAGGACGCCAAGGTTTCGGCGCTGCTTCTTCCCGGCATCGGCACTGTTGACCACCTGCGGATGGCTCACGACTGCGGGGTGCACACCATTCGCGTCGCGACCCACTGCACGGAAGCCGACGTGTCCGAGCAGCACATCGTCCTCGGCCGCAAGATGGAAATGGATACAGTCGGCTTCTTGATGATGGCACACATGATCCCGGCGGAGCAGTTGATCGAGCAAGCCAAGCTCATGGAGAGCTACGGCGCGAACTGTATCTACATTACCGACTCGGCCGGTTACATGCTTCCAGACCACGTTACCGACCGTGTAGGCATCCTCCGCAAAGAGCTCAGGGCGGACACCGAGGTTGGTTTTCATGGGCACCACAACATGCACATGGGGGTGGCCAACTCCCTTGCGGCGATCGAAGCAGGCGCGGCACGGGTCGATGGTTCGGCGGCGGGAATGGGTGCTGGCGCAGGCAACACGCCTCTCGAGGTCTTCGTTGCCGTGCTTCACCGGATGGGCGTCGAGACCGGAATCGATATGTGGAAGCTGATGGATGTCGCAGAAGACATCGTCTATCCGCTGATGACGCACAAGGTTCGTGTCGACCGCGACTCGCTCACGCTTGGTTACGCGGGCGTGTACTCGTCGTTCCTTCTGTTTGCGAAACGGGCGGCCGACAAATACGGCCTCAAGTCCACGGATATCCTAGTCGAGCTCGGTCGGTTGAAGACGGTAGGCGGCCAAGAAGACATGATCGAAGATGTGGCGCTCGACATGAAGAAGGCCGGCGCCGTGGAGTGAGTGCGTGAGCGAGCTAGACACATTTCGAGAAGAGGCCCACGCCTGGATTCGAGAGAACGCCCCGAAGTCGCTTTGGGGGACGAGCGGGAGCGGACCCTTCGAGGGATACTGGGGCGGCTCGAAGTGTGACGAGTCGGACCGGGACGTGCTCAAATGGCGCGATCTCGGCATCGAGAAGGGCTGGGTCGCGCCGAGTTGGCCTAAGGACTACGGGGGCGGCGGCCTGACGCTGGCGCACGAGCAGATCATTCACGACGAGATGAAGGCCATTGGCGTGCCTTGGCCCATCGCGGGGCAGGGCTTGGCGATGTTCGGTCCAGTTCTGTTGAAGTACGGGAACGACGAGCAGCGGGCCGAGCATCTTCCCAAGATCGCGCGCGGCGAAGTGCGCTGGTGTCAAGGTTACTCCGAGCCCAACGCCGGCTCTGACCTCGCGAATCTGCAACTCAAGGCCGAGCGCGATGGAGACGAGTTCGTCCTGAACGGACAAAAAGTATGGACGTCTCATGCGGACCTGAGCGATTGGATCTACTGCTTGACGAGAACCGACTCGAACGCGCCGAAGAAGCAAATGGGCATATCGGTGATCCTCGCGGACCTCAACACCCCGGGCATTACCGTCCGGCGGATCGACCTCATCAGTGGGTACTCGCCGTTTTGCGAAACTTTCTTTGACAACGCGCGCGTACCGGTCGAGAACCTGGTTGGCAAGCTCCACGAGGGGTGGACGATCGCCAAGGCTATCTTGGGGCACGAGCGTTCGTCGATCGGCCAGTCGATCGCGCGTCAGCCCGGTTCAGCACAGCGAGAGGTCGTTGCGCGAGCGCGGAAGCACTTGGGTGTCGCAGGAGGGCCCATTCCGGATCCTCTGCTGCGAGACGAGGTTGCGAGTCTTGGAATGCTCGAAGAGGCGTTCCACCTCACCTTGGCGCGCATTCAGCAGAGTGCTGCTGAATGCGGTACGTCTGGCCCCGAGGGTTCGATCTCGAAACTCGTGGGCGCCGAGCTCAAGCAGAAGCGGTTCGAGCTCGGTATGAAGGTGGCGGGGACTCGGGGGCTCGGATGGGAAGGCCCGGGTTTCGACGAAGACGACGTTCAGTACACCCGAGACTGGCTGCGCTCGCGGGCCAGCACTATCGAGGGCGGCTCGTCCGAGATCCAGAAGAACATCGTGTCCAAGCGTGTGCTTTGCTTGCCGGAGGGGAAGAAATGAGCGGACACGCCTCCCCGTCTCTCCTCCTCAACGACGAGCAAAGGATGCTCGCGAAGACGGCGCACGAGTTCATTCAAGAGCATGCGTCTGCGGGGAGGCTCCGAACCTTCCGCGATACCAAGGACGAGTTCGGGTTCTCGCGCGACCTGTGGAACGACATGGCCGAGCTTGGCTGGCTCGGGCTGCAGATCCCCGAGGAGTACGACGGCCTTGGGCTCGGGTTCTTCGACCTCTGTATCGTGCTCGAGGAGAGCGGCCGCGAGCTCATGCCAGAGCCTTTCGTGTCGACGCTCTTGCTCGGGACCCAGGCACTGTTGTTGGGTGGGACCGAAGCACAGAAGAAGGAGTTGCTTCCGGGCATTGCGGCAGGAGAGAAGGTGGTGTCGCTCGCGTATGAGGAGGCGGGCTGTCGAGATGATCTATGGGACGTGGAAACCGTCGCTCGCCGATCGGGCGACTTCTTCCACCTTACCGGGACAAAGAACCAGGTGCTCGACGGGCACGTTGCGGACCACATCATTGTTCTGGCGGCCACCTCAGGCACGCCCGCTCCCACAGTCCGAAGCACCTTGTTCCTCGTAGACCCGAACCAACCGGGCGTGACGATCACTCGGCAGCATCGAATTGACGGTCACGGCGCCGCGATCGTCCAGCTGGACAACGCGACGGTTTCTACCGATGCGATCGTTGGCGAGCTGGATGGGGGCAGGCGGCTGATGCGGTCGATCCTAGAGCGCGCAGGCATTGGACTCGCGGCTCAGATGTTGGGCGGGTCCGAGCAGGCTTTCGCCGACACCTTGGAGTACTTGAAGGAGCGCGAGCAGTTTGGCGTGCCGATCGGCTCGTTCCAGGCGCTGCAACACCGGGCGGTGGCCCTCTATACGGAGATCGCGCTGTTGCGGTCCGTTGTACTTGCAGCGGCTCGTGCGATCGACGAGCGGCCGGAAGACGTTCCTCGTCTAGCGTCTCTGGCCAAAGCGCTCGCGTCCGAGAGCTTCCTTCAGGTGGCGAAGGAGGCGATACAGATGCACGGCGGCATTGGCGTCACCGACGAGCACGACATCGGGTTCTACATCAAGCGTGCACAGGCAACATATATGACTTTCGGGGAGCCGTCTCAGCATCGACGACGTTGGGCGGAGCTTCACGGCTACTAGCGACCACCACAAACGAGCGAGAAATACGATGAAAAGGTTTGAAGGGAAGAACATAGTGATCACCGGCGCGGCATCGGGCATTGGCCAGGCCACCGCGCAACGCATCGCCGAGGAGGGCGGCAACGTCGCGCTGATCGACATCAATGCCGAAGGTCTGGCGGCGACCAAGAAGATTGCCGAAGGCTTGGGCGTGAAAGTCTGGACCTACGAATGCAACGTCGCCGACGGTGCTCGCGTGAAAGAGGTGATCGATCAGGCCGCAGCTGACATGGATGGCTTCGATACCCTTTGTCACTGTGCGGGCATTCTACGGACGTATCACACCCACGAGATGACCTTCGAGCAGTGGCACCAAATCATCGACATCAATCTCCACGGCACTTTCTACGTGAACCACGCCGCGCTTCCGCACCTTCTCAAGAATCGCTTCAGCGCGATCGTGAACTGCTCGTCGACTTCGGCGCTCGGAAGCCACCCTTGGATGGCCGCTTATGCAGCTTCGAAGGGTGGGATCATTTCGATGACCCGCTCCTTGTACCAGGAGTACGTGAAGCAGGGCCTCCGCGCGAACTGCGTCGTTCCCGGCGGCATCGCCACGGCGCTCCACGGCGACTTTAAAGCCCCCGAGGGCGCAGATATGGACCTCTTAAAGGGTGCCATGCCCTTCGTAGGCTTCGCCAAGCCTCGTCACGCCGCCTCGGTCATCGCCTTCCTAGCCTCCGACGACGCCCGCTACATCAACGGCACAGAAATCCGAGCTGACGGTGGCGCCCTCTCCTAGGACCACCGCTCGCAGCGACGCTGTTTAGTTTCGAAGTGCGGCGAGTTCCTGTGCCCGCGCCAACACGGCTGGCTCCACCTTGTGAAGCGCGCCCGCATCGTGGGGTGGTTGCGGGTCGTACTCGATCATGAGCTGAAGCGCCTTCGCGGTGGTCGCATCGGTGAGCTGCTCAGCGAGTTCGAGTGCCATATCGATACCACTCGAGACGCCGGCTGCGGTAATGATCTTGCCTTGGCGGACCACCCGGTCCTCGACCGGCTTGGCGCCATACTTGGTGAGTAGCTGCCGCGCGGAAAAGTGAGTCGCGGCATCGAGGCCGTCGAGAATTCCGGCCGCAGCGAGGAGCAACGAACCCGTGCAAACCGAGGTCGTGTACTTCGACGTCTCGTGTGCGCCTCGAATCCAATCAAGAATCACTTGGTCGTGCACCAGCGCGCGCGTGCCGATTCCCCCAGGCACGAGCACGATCTCCGGGCTGGGCAGCTCGTCGAACGTATGGTCCACGGTCATTCCCAGAAACCCATTGTCGGTCCGAATCTCGCCCCTTCGGTGCCCGACGAACTTGAGCTGCGCGTCCGGAAGCCGCTGCAACACCTCATAAGGCCCAACCGCATCTAGAGCGGTGACCTGATCAAAAAGCGCAATCGCAATGTCCACCCCAGGAAGCTGCCACGAAAGGGGACACGCTGCACCCCTAAAACACTAATGTTCAAGCCCACCTACGACCCACACCGCGACAACGCAACCGGGTCGGTATCTAGCCGATAACATCGCATGCCACGTTCGCCACGAAACCTCCTCGTCGTCCCCGGGAACCCTCACCATTTGATTCTGCGCGGCAACAACCGTCGGCGACTCTTCTCGTATCCACGTGAGTATCGGTTCTTCGCACTGCGCCTAGGTGAAGGAAGTTGCAAGTTCGGTGTCTCCGTGCATGCGTGCGTGCTCATGACGAACCATGTCCATCTCGTTGCCACACCCCCCGATTGCACGCAGTTGTCACAATTCGTGCGCTTCTTCGCGCAAAGCTATGCGCAGTTTCGCAATCGAAGTCGCAACTCGACGGGCAAGCTGTTCGAGCAACGTTACAAATCTGTACCGATCACCACAAAGGAGCAGCTTGCCGTCACGACGGCGTACATCGAGCTCAATCCGGTGCGCGCAAACATATGCACCGAACCAGCGGAGTACCCGTGGTCGACGTTTCGGCAACACGCGGGGCGCGAGGACGGGGAGCCCCTCTTCACGAAGT
>CAXMND010000214.1:0-7305 GCA_964194675.1 uncultured Coxiellaceae bacterium
AGGCTGATCTCGAGATCTTCTCGGCCGCCAGCCTCGACCTTGACCACCCGCTTCTTGGAAGGAAACTCGCGTCCCACTTCGACGACGTGGCGGCCTTTGCTCACCCGCGCCTTCACGGGGGCTCGTCCCATCCAGACGCCGTCGATCCACACGTTGCCCCACGGTTGGACCACCACGTGAATCCAACCACGGTTGGCGCGCACGGCGGGCGCCGCCGGATCGGGAGCCTCTTTGGCCTCGGCGGCGACCCCGGCGGGCTCCGTTTTGGCGCGGGGCGCGATCGTCGCGGAGGGGCTCTCGGACGGACCGTCATTGTCGGAGCTGCCTCGACGATCGAACGACCCGGTCGCGACGACCCCGGCGGCCAAGGTGATCACCGCCAGGAGGGCGAGCACGGCGCGACGCCCGCCTCCTCCCGCTTTCCCCGTGGTCCGCGGCGCTGGCTCGACACGGGCGACGTCTGGAAGCTCCAGAACACGACTGAGCTCGGTGTCCGGGTCTTCCTCCCGCGCCCGTACGTGCATCCTCGTCCTTGGGCCGCCACGCTGCGCTTCCACCATCGCTGCGAGCTCGCGCCGAACCCGTGAGGCTGGTTCGAGGGCGGCGAGCTCCTCGACGAGTCGCGAGGCGCTTGGCGTGCGGTCTTCGGGGTCGATCGCGATCAAGCTCTCGATGATTTTCTGCAACTGCATGGGCACGTCAGGTGCGACGTCGGCCAAAGAGCGTCGCTGGCCGTCCACGATGCGCTGCATGGTCACGACATCGTGTGCTCCGTCGAAGGGGCGTGTCCCGGCGGCCGCTTCGAACAGGACCACCCCCAGGGAGAACAGATCCGAGCGAGCATCCACCGTTTCGCCGCGCATCTGTTCCGGAGACATGTAGGGGATCTTCCCTTGCACGTTCTTGCTGGCGGTGACGTTGGCGCCCTCGATCGCCTTGGCGATACCGAAGTCCGCGAGCTTGGTTTCGCCAGCCCGGCTGATCAGCACGTTTGCGGGGGAAACATCGCGGTGGACGATACTTTGGTGTGCGTGCTCGAGCCCGTAGGCGAGGTCGAGGCCGATCAGTACGACCATCTCTGGCGGCAGCTTCTCATCAGCCAGCGATCTCAGAAACGACCGGAGGTCCACGCCGTCGACCAGCTCGAGCGCCATGTAGCTGACGCCGTCCACCTCGCCGAAATCGGTAACGCCGACGATGTTGCTATGGCGAAGTCCCGCGGCGAGCTTTGCTTCTCTGCGGAAGCGGCTGATGAACTCCGGGTCATGGCTGTACGCTGGCAACACTCGTTTGAGACAAACTCTTTGCTCAAACCCCGCTGTACCCGCCCGCGCCGCCTCGAACGTCTCGGCCATGCCACCGACGCCAAGACGGCGCAGAAGGCGGTAGGACCCGAACTCTCTGGGCTCACCGGGCATCCCCGCCAGCTTACCATTTCGTTCGACGAGTAGGGGCTATGCAGAGAGCGACTGAAAAGTACTGGCGTGCTCGCCTCTTGCGATACAACCTCCACGGCCGCTCATGAAGGCGCATGCCGATCTACCGTTCGGCGTCGATCGCACCATCTTCCGACGTCTCTTCGATCTGGCGATGCCTATCGTCGGGTTGAACGTGCTGAGCGTGATCACGCTTGCGGTCGATACCGCCATGTGCGGTCGCCTGATCGATGCCGAGGTGGCGCTCACCGCCCTTGGCTTCGCGAGTCAGCTGATCTTCTTGCTCATGGTTGCCATGCTTGGGCTTACCGTCGGAACCGTCGCCTCCGTTGCACGCGCGCACGGCGCCGGCAAATCGGATCGCATCAATCACGTGCTCCATCAGAGCATTCTGCTCACGTACTTAGTGTCGATCGTAGTGGCGGTGGTCGGCAATCTCGGTGCCGGCGTGGCGATGGAGTGGATGGGCGCCGATGCCGAGGTACGGGACCTAGGGGTTCAATACCTTCGACCACTCTTCACGTTTACGGTCTTCTACTACCTGAACATGTTGTTTGCGGCGGCCCTGCGTGCAGTAGGGAACACGATGTTGCCGTTTGCAATCGCCATCGCGAGCAATCTGATCAACATCGTTCTCAACTACGGGCTCATTCTCGGGCGTCTTGGGCTTCCCGCCTTGGGCGTCGAAGGCGCTGCGTGGGGAACCGTGATCGCCCAAGCGACCGCCGTCGTCATGATGGTGCTGATCCTCCGTCGGGACGTCGTGCCCGGCATGCGCGTCTTCCTACGGCCCGCTCGAATCGACCGTCCACTCGCACGTGACCTATTCCGGGTGGGTGCCCCCGCCGCATTGGACATGGTGATCCTGAACGTTGCTTTCTTGTCGATCGTCGGGATGTTGGCGCGCGTCGCGCAGGTCACCGTGGCAGCGCACGGGATCGGTCTGCGGATCCAGTCGTTGGCGTTCGTTCCGGGGCTCGGCGTGTCGCAAGCGACAGGCGCGATGGTCGGCAACGCCCTCGGGGCGAGCAACGTCCCCGAGGCACGTCAGGTCGTTCGAGCCGGCGTGATCCTTTCGACGATCACCATGACTACCATCGGGCTCGCGATCATCATAGGCGCCAAACCGATCATCGCGATCTTCGATGTCGACGCCGCCACCGAGCTCGGTCGTTACTCTGTGACCTGGATGCGGATCCTCGGCTGGGGCTTTCCCATCGTCGGAGTCCACATCGCCCTCATCGGGATGCTCCGCGGCGCCGGCGCCACCAACACGAGCCTCATGATCAATATCGTGGGTACGATAGTCATCCAGGTGCCCCTCAGTTGGTTCCTCGGCTTCGTGGTGGGGTGGGGGGCTTTCGGCATCTGGGTCGCCCTGCCGATTTCCTTTTTCTTCCGTATGTGCCTGGGAATCTGGGCCTATCGGCTCGGGCATTGGGCGAGGGTTGGCGCTTCGGTCTAACGGGGTCTCGGCATCGGATTTCTCTGTCGCCTCCGATTTTGGTAGACTGCGGTCATGGTCAACGCCTTGATACGGGCGGTGTATCGGGTTGCTCACTGGGGGTTACGTCTTCTCTGGCTCATTCGCAAACCAGAGACAGCGGGAGCATTGGTTGCAGTCTGGTACCAGGGGCGGGTTCTTCTGGTGAAGAACTCCTACCGGGCACAGATGACACTACCTGGGGGCTACGTCAGGGCCCGCGAAGATCGCCGCACCACGGCAGCGCGCGAGCTTCGCGAGGAAGTGGGCATCAACGTTCAACCCAAGCGTCTCGTGCATGCCTATCACGGGACGCATCTCTTCGAGCATCGACAGGACACCCTCGACATTTATGAACTCGAAGTCGACACCGCGCCGAACGTTCGAGTCGACGACCGGGAGGTCGTGCTGGCGGAGTTTCTGCCGCCCGAGAAAGCGCTCGAGATGTCGATCGTCCCCCACCTCCAAGAGTACTTGGCGCATCGCGGAACCAGAGAGGCCGCTTGAGTCCGGTCAATCCGCGCGAGCGTCTGGCTCGCGCAGCGGTCCGACTTCACGAGCGCTACCATCTGGAGGTCATCGAGCGTTTCGCGCTTTGTCCTTGGGCGAAGCACGCCCGCCTCGAGAACCGAACACGGACGCACGTCGTCTTGGACACACCTTGCCTTCCGAACGAGATCGCGCCGGTGATCAAAGGCTGGGACACGGATGAATCCACCGACGTCGCATTCATCATCGCGCCAATGTTCGGCGACGGGCTTGAAGCATTCGCACGATGGGCCGCTTCACTTGCTGCCCTCGTGGACCAACGCTTCCTTTCCGCTCCATTCCACCCCGGAGTGGACGAAACAGCCGGTTCCGTTCGCTTCTTCCGCCAGACCCCGGACCCGACCGTACAACTCGTCCGACGCGCCCGCCTCGAAGAGGTCCGAGCCCAAGACCCGCCTCATTACAAGGACATCTTCACGTTGAGCATGGGAGATCTCGAAGCAGGCCGGGCGCCGAAGACAGTCGCGGCTTCGGTGATCGAGCACAACCAGCGCGTCCTCGACCGCGAGGGCCGCGACGCCTTGCAGGCGATCGTGGACGACATCTACGCGGATCGAGACCGGACGTACGCAGAGTTGATCCCGCTGCTGTACCAGTGACCGTGTCAGTGCCAGCAAACTGTGTTGAGGAGATCTTGATTGGGCCGGAGTCTTGGGGCGCGCCGCGGACTACGAGGGCTACACCGGCCATGACCGGTACTGGGGCAGCCGAGGTTTGGGGCCGGTTAGAATTGTCTTTTACGCCGGGGCTACCGCTGGCTCCGCCCCCATAGTCCGCGGCGCGCCCCAAGACCCCTACGTCTAGAACCAGCGTCAGCGTCAGCGTCAGCGACAGGGAGCGCCGCTCCACCAGGAGTAAAGCCTGTTATTCGGGGCTCGGAACACTCGGCGCTCATGTAATTGACGCTCGTCGTCAATGATTGTCGTCGGCCGACAACAATCGGGCGCTCACGGCAGGATGTGATTGAGAAATCATTGAGGTTTTCGGTTGGCACGAAGCATGCGTTAGCAGTGACCGACTGGAGCATTTCCAGAAGGGAGAAGGTACCATGCTGACAATCAATGATGTGACAAGCCTGTCTTCGCGTTTGGCGTGCGTGCTCGGATTACTCGTTCTTTCGATCGTCGGATGCAGCGACGTGGATGGCGGGGTTGGGCCTGGTGGAACCGGTGGCGCGGGTGCTACCGGCGGCACCGCAGGCATCGGTGGCGCGGTCGGCGATGGCGGTAGCGGCGGGTCCGGACCCGTATCGATTCTCCTGGAAATTACCGGGCCCGACTCCGTTACGGAGCGCGGACCAGCGCTCGTAGGCGTGGAGGTCTGTGAAACCGACACGACCCACTGCGAAACCACCAACGCGGATGGCAGGGCGGTGCTCGAGCTTCCGTCCAACCAAGTGAGCAGCTACACCTTGTCGAAGGAAGGCTACATGACGCGCTTGCACGCAGTCGTGACCGACGAGACGTTTACCAATGAGCCGTTTACCTTTTTTCCATTGTTCCGCGACCAAATCATGGAGGACTTGGCCAACGACTTGCAGATCCCATACCCGTTTGAGGGCGGGTTGGTTACACTTCAAGCTACCCCCTTTGGCACGGCGGGCGTGACGCACGAGCTTCTGAGTGAGACGGCCACGGCGTACTACATCGATGAGGGAGGGATCCCGACGCTCGGCCTGACCGAAACGACATCTAGCGGACAAGGCGGCTTTCTCGAGGTTACCGCGGGTGAGCATCAGGTCGAGTTCGGCGGAACAGTCACAAATTGCACTGCGCGCATCGGTTGGCCCGGGGACGCAGCAAACCGGGTCAAATTCCCCGTCAGGGTTGGGCATATGACATTCGCCCGTGCGGTCTGTGAGGGAAGCCGGTGACCGCCCTCGGGCGCGAAGGGAGCTTGTGATGGGACGCTCAGTTTTGCATTGGGTCTGTGTCTTCGCGTTGGTCGCGCTTCCCATTGGTGGATGCAGCGACGAGAGCACCGCTGCCGGTGGTAGTGGTGGCTCTGCAGGTACCGGAGGCACCAAGCTGTGCGAAGAAGACGTTGACTGCGACGACGGCGACGAGTGCACCGTGGACAGCTGCATAGGCGACACCTGCAGCAGCAAGCTCGCGTGTGACGACGGAAATGACTGCACGGAGGCGGAGTGCGACCCTTCCAATGGGGAGTGCGTTGCGCCAACGCTCGTGGCTGATGGAACAACATGCGCGGGAGGCACGTGCCAAGCTGCCGTGTGTGAGCTAACCGGGTCGGTTCTACCCTGCACCCAGCAAGGCATTCTTAACGCGATTGCGGCAGGAGGCGGACCTTATACGTTCTCCTGCGACGGACCAACAACGGTGGTCACCACGGGCACAATCGACATCGACAACGACGTCATCCTCAATGGAGAGGGTAACCTCACATTGGATGGTGACGATGACCATCCGGTTCTAGTGTGCGCGAGCCGCGATGTCCCAGTAACGGCAGAGCTGCGCGGATTCCGAGTAACCGGCGCCGCCGACTTCGGAATCATGCAGGTTCTCCCAGCTATCTATATTTTCGACGCTACGCTTACTCTGACGGACAGCACGGTGTCAGACAACGAAGGAGATGGCATTTATAACCAAGGCGGCACGTTGACCCTGCTGAACACCACGGTCTCGGGGAACGGCTTTATAAACGTAATCAACGAAAACACATTCGACGAGCCCCCCCTAGTCGGAACCCTAACGGTGACAAACAGCACCATTTCAGGCGGGCGACTGGGGATAAGAAACTACAAGGGACAGGCGACCATTTTGAACAGCACCGTGTCGGGGAATACGATGGCTGGCATACAAAACGGGGCGGGGGCGACGCTGACGCTGACGAACAGCACGGTGTCGGGGAATAGCAGCGACGACGGCGGCGATATCGAAGCCTCGGAAGGAACGACAGTGACACTTGTGAACACTATTGTTGAAGGCGTTTGCATTAGAGACGTGGCTTCCGACATCACCTCCGACGGCTTCAACATCGAATCCCCCGGCGACACCTGCGGCTTCGACCAGGTAGGTGACCAGGTTGACGTCAGCGCCATCGAACTCGACCTCCAACCACTGGCCGACAACGGTGGACCGACGCAGACACACGCGATTACGACCGACAGCGCCGCGTTCAATGCCGGCACGTGCGAGGTGACGACCGACCAGCGCGGCGTGACGCGCCCGCAGGGGGCGATGTGCGACGTGGGGGCGTTTGAGGTGCAGCCGTAGGCTCGGGCAGCCCCCTGTTGTCGCCCACGCATAACCGGGCTTACTCAGGGTTGCCGTGCGGCCTCTTCTTTTCCCTGCGTTTTTGGCGTGATTGCCTTTGGGGCAGCCGCTGACACTGGCACCGACGCTGGCACTGACGCTGGCACGGTCACGGATTCGAGACGTAGGGGTCTTGGGGCGCGCCGCGGACTATGGGGGCGGAGCCAGCGGTAGCCCCGGCATAAAAGACGATTCTAACCGGCCCCAAACCTCGGCTGCCCCAGTACCGGTCATGGCCGGTGTAGCCCTCGTAGTCCGCGGCGCGCCCCAAGACCCCGGCCCCGTCAAGATCTCCTCAACACGTTTGTTGCCCCTCTAGCGTCCGAGCTTGCGTCTCAGGTACCCCGACGAGATCACGCCCCACGCTGCGCCTACGATCAGCCCACCCGAGTGCACCCAGTTCGCGATTGGTCCGACCCATCCCGTGAATCCGAGCCCTAACCAGATCAACATGAAGGTCACTAGTTGTTGGGGGATGCGGTATGGGAAGCTCGGGTCTAGGCGGCCGCGGATCCAGATGAAGGCGAAGAGGCCGTAGACGACGCCCGACATGCCTCCGAAC
>CAXMND010000215.1:0-7172 GCA_964194675.1 uncultured Coxiellaceae bacterium
GCAAGATGTCGTCCCAAGCCGGCAACTCTTGCCTTGGCACGCCCATCGCCGACATCGGTCCATCGTGACCGACGTTTTTGAGCCCGTTGCGTGCGAGCTCTTGGATGGAGTTGTTGAAGGGCTCCGCCGGGGCCCCGTGAACATCGGCATAGAGGCCGAGGTATTCTTCGCGCTGATACGGCTGCGGGTGCTCCACCGCCCAAGCGCCGATCTCTTCTTCGTCGACGAGCACCGCATCGGCGTCGTGGTCGATCCACGCGCGAAACTTCTGGAGGACCTCCGCGTTGTTGTACGAGCTCACCCCGGTGTCGACGCGATAGTCCCAGCCGTGAACGCCGCACACGATGTTGCCGCCGTCGATCTTGGCGTCGGCCATCAGCGCGCCGCGATGGAGACATCGACCGTACAAGACCGAAACCTGGTCGTCGTAGCGAATGATCACCAAGTCGACGTCGGCGACCAGAGCGTAGGTGGGCTGGCGATCTTGGAGGGCGCTCCAGCGGGCAACCGAGACTTTATGCTGTTTTCGAACTTGGGTTACGGGCATGACGTATGTCACCACGCTTTGCGTGCGTCGTGCAAGGGCCGTACGCGCTCGCTCAGCATTCGTTAGGGTCGTCCTTTCAGCTGCGCACTCGCAATGGGTGGTTCATCACGGGCTTGTGCTCTTCCGGGCAATGCTCCGGGTCAGCCGCCATCGAAGCATACCATCCCGCCAACGGTGCTGCCGATAGACCGTGGGCCACCACGCTGAACAACACGGTCAGCATGACTACTTGAAACACCAGGTTCTCATGCGCGAGTTCGGCGCGGGCGAGCACCAGGATTCCGAAGAGGATCGACGCCAGCCCCCGAGGTCCAAACCATCCCAGAAACAACACTGTGGGCCGCCGCAATCCGGTGCCTGCCATCGCGATTGCGACCGGCACCATCCGAATCGCCGTCAAGCTGAGCGCGCCATACGCTACGGTCTGCCAAGACGCCGTTTCGAGAGCTGGAACGGCGAAGCTTGTCCCGAAGGCGAGAAACACGAGCAACATCAGCAACTGCCCTTCGGCTTCGAGGAAGTCATACAGCCACTCGCAGCGGCCTCGCGTCCACTGGCCCAGCATCATCCCCGCCACGAAAGCCGCGATAAAGCCGTTGCCCCCGACCTGATCGGCAACAGCAAAAGCCAAGAGCGCGAGCGCGAGGCCCGCAAGCCGTTCGAACGGCGGTTGCATCCACCCCTTGTCGCTCGACCACTTCAGGAGCTTGAAGCCGATCCAAGCCACGACGATGCCGGCAAGCGGGCCGAGCGTAACCTGAAGCGCGGCAAACTGCGCCCACGCAGACGCGGACCGACTCCCCCCCATCCCCATGCTTGCCATCGCGGCAAGCACCAACACGGCGGGAAGCGCGATGCCGTCGTTGAGCCCGCTCTCGACATTGAGCGCCTGACGAATCCGCACGGGAATCCCGGTGTTGCTGACCACCGCTTGTCCAAGGGCCGCGTCAGTTGGCGCCAAGACTGTGCCGAGCACGGCAGCCTCGAGCCACTCGAGCTCAGGAAAAAGCAGTTTGGCGACCACGGTTCCAAGCGCGATGGTCAGCGGCAAGCCGATCGCCAGCAATCGTACCGGCAGCCCGAGCTCTTGGCGGAGCGCGGAGAAGTCAATGCGCGCCGCGTCTCCGAAGAGAACCAGGATCAGGGTGAGCTCGGCTAACACATGCATCACCCCGTGCTCGATGTTGAGTTGCAGCCAATCGAGCCCCCAAGGACCAAACACGACACCGAGGAGTACGAACACCAGCGGCGGCGTCAGTGGCGATTGCGCCAGGCGCTTCGAGAGAAGCCCGAATCCAAACACGAAGCAGGCGATCAGGATGAACGTGGTCGTGTCCATGGCTCAGATGAGAAGCACATCGGCGAGGATCTCGACGGTCACTGGGCCATCGTGAGCGAGCGCCTGCGAAAACGCATCTTCGAGTTGGTCGGCCGCGTTCACGCGGATCCCCCAAGCGCCACAGAGCTCCGCGTACTCAGCGAAGCTCGGGTTGTGAAGCGAGGTCTCCCACACGTCGTAGTCTGCGGTGCGTTGTTCTTTGCTGATCTTGCCGAGCTCGCTGTTGTTCAAGAGGATATGTGTGATGTCCATGCCGTACTTCACGGCTGTGGTGTACTCGGCCATGTATTGACCAAAGCCGCCGTCGCCGGTCACCGCGATCACTTTTCGACCGCGGAACTTCGGATCGTCTTCTTGGGTGGCGGCCCACGCGCCCATGGCGGCCGGATAGCCAAACCCGATCGAGCCTAGGTACCCGCTCATCAGCACGGACTGACGCTTGCACTCGAAATAGCGGCCGAACGAGTAGGTGTTGTTCCCCACGTCGACCGCGATGATGGCGTCTTCAGGGGCGGTCTTCGTCAGTGCTTGGAAAATCGCCGCGGAATGCACGCCTTTGCCTTCGGTCTCGGACAAGCGGCGCACTTTCTCTTCGCGCCAGATCTTCCAACGTTCTGCCACTTGGTTTCGCTGGTCCACCGCGGATGTCTTCCCTAGTCGCTCCCGCAGGATTCGCGCCGTCACGCCGATCTCGCCCCACACCGGAACCGTCACTGAATGGAAGCGAGCAAGCGTCATCGGATCGTAGTCGACTTGGATGATCGGCTTGTACGACGTGATCCCAGTGTGGTTGCTGAAGCTCGCGCCGAGAACGATCAGAAGGTCGGCTTCGTTCATGAACCAGCTCGCCACCGGTGTGCCGCTACGCCCGAGCACCCCGCAGCCGAGCGGATGATCATCGGGGATGAGCCCCTTTCCCTTGAACGTCGTGAGCACGGGACTACCGAGTTGCTCCGCAAGCTCGATCACCGAGTCCATCACAAAACGCGCACCGTGGCCCACGATGATGACCGGGCGCTTTGCCTCGCGAATCTTGGTGAGTGCGTCGTCGAGCGCACTGCCCGGTGGCGTGATCTCCTGCGCGGCGAGGCGGCCTTCGGGTGAGCCGGGCTTGGTTTCGGGGGCTTCGACGAGCTGCACGTCGTCGGGAAACACCATGTGCGAAACCCCACGCTCCAAAATGGCGTGCTTGCATGCGAGACTCGCGATCTCCGGGAAGTTTGAGCTCTTCGCCGCGACGACACTGTACGTCGCGACCCCACCGTACGCGGCGGCGAGATCGACTTCTTGGAAGGCACCCCGTCCAATGAGATCAGTCGGCACCTGGCCGGTCAACGCGAGCACTGGGGCCCGATCGACGTGGGCATCCCAGAGTCCTGTCAGCATGTTGGTCGCCCCCGGTCCCGCGATCGAAAAACAGGCAGCGGGTCGGCCGGTGAGCTTTCCGTAGGCCGACGCGGCAAACGCTCCGGCACCCTCGTGACGAATCCCGAAGTACCCGAGGGCGCCGCTCCTAACTTGGCGGCGAATGGCGTCCGCGAAGCCTAGATTCGAATGCCCGACCATCCCCCAAACCCATTTCACGTCCCAATTGATCAAGGTCTCGACCATCACGTCGCTCGATGTACGCACGTGGGTCTGCTCTTCGGCAAACGCGACGTAGATCCCGTCTTCCCGTGCCTCGACCGGGAAGGTATCGACCCCGTCGTCGAATCCGCCCGGCGGCCTGCCGGTGAGCGGATGAAAGTCCCAGCCGTGCCACGGACAACGCAGCAAACCTTCTTCGATCGACCCTTCGCCGAGCGGCCCTCCCTGATGCGGGCACTTGTTGTCCAAGGCGGCAAACTCACCTTCGAAATGGGTCATGCAGAGCGTGAGGTGCTGGCATGTCACGGCTTTGACGCGGCCCTCAGGCAGTTCGTCGGGTTCGAGAACCTTGAGCCAGGTGGTTTCGGTGGTCATCCGGACTGCCTTTCACACGTGAGGACAACGAGCACGGCGGCGCGAAGGCGGAATCGTTTCACGATCAACCCGCGGATGTAAAGGATATCCTCCACCCGCAGATGTAAAGGACATCTCAAGCGGCCGAGCGTTACAGGCTATTGGCCAGCCGCTCGACGACGTCGAGCTCTTCGGCGTCGCCTTCGACGTACCCTTCGATGTCTTCTTCGCGGAGACGGATCTCGCCGACCCGGTGGGGGCGGAAGCCTTGCTTCCCCTCGTAGAATGCCCTGATCTTATCCATGTCGGCTCTGATGTCGCCAGTCATCCGGATCATCGGACCGATGCCACCGACCTTCTTGCCGAAGTCCAAGTACGAAAGGCATACCGGCACGTTGGCGCCCCGGGCGATGTGATAGAAGCCCGACTTCCAGTAGTCGACGTGCGAACGCGTGCCCTCAGCCGGGACCATCAAAACCAGCGACGGCTCGTTCTCGAAGTACTCGACCATCTGCTCGACCACGCCGGCAGTGCGGTGCCGGACGATCGGGATGCCACCCATGCGCCGGAAGAACGCGCCAAACCGCCCCTCGAACAGAGTGTGCTTGCCCATCCAGCGCACGGGGATGTCGTACACGAAGGCCATCGCCAACATAAACGGCATGTCCCAGTTCGACGTGTGCGGCGCAGCGATGATCACGTACCGTGGCTCCGACGGCCGCTCGCCATCCATCTTCCAACCGGCGGCCCAAAGGAACGCCTCGCCTAGCCATCGCTTGAACATTGCGGCTGCCGGAAAATCGGCTTCTTCCTCTGTAGGCTAGTTCCGGCGGAACGGCACCGAAGAGGGGCTCAAATGACAGAAGTTTTACAATCGGTTGTGATGTAACGTGCAGGAAAGTCCAGGGTATGGTCTGAGAAGCTCGAGGAGGTTGCCATGAAGCTCTACACGAATTTGTTCTCTCCCAACGCGCGCAAAGTCCACGCCGTGGCCCAGGAGCTAAGCATCGAGCTCGAGACCCAGACCGTCGATCTCCGGGCTGGCGAACAGCGGACACCCGAGTATCTCGCCCTCAACCCAAACGGCAAAGTGCCCACGCTCGTCGACGGGGACACGACCCTCTGGGAGTCGAACGCGATCCTCTGTTACCTCGGCGGAAAGTCCGACACCGATCTCTGGCCGAAGTCCCCAAAGCGTTACGAGATCCTGCGCTGGATGTTCTGGGAATCGAATCATTTCAGCCAAGCGATCGGCAAGGTCATCGGCGAGAAGATCTTCAACCGTGACAATCCCGATCAAGCGGTCATCGACCGAGGCATCAAAGACTTCCGCAAGTACGCCGCAGTGCTCGACGGTACCCTACACGGTACCCACCACATCACCGGCGACACGCTGACCTTGGCCGACTTCTCCGTCGGCGTTGGCTTGGGCTACGCGCAGCTCTGCGAGCTCCCACTCGACGAGTTCCAACACGTGAACAGATGGTGGGAAGCACTGATCGACACCCCGTCAGGACAAACGCTGCTCCCCCCGAGTCGCTGACGCTGAACGCTGGCGCGGGCGCTGGCGCTGAGTCAGTCCTCCGCGACCGGTACCACGTCTACCAAGACGCCGTTCAGCTGAGCCATTCCCGAAAAGTACTCTAGCTCTTCGGGGCCATCGGCGGTCAATAGATTCACATTCGCGCCGTTGGTCTTACTCGCGACGCTCAGGCCATCGGCTTCTTGGTGACCCCATCCGTGCGGAAGCGCCACTGCCCCGACCATCATCTCATCGGTAAGCTCCACTGGAAGTCGAACCGAAGCCACGCTGCTTCGCACCTCGACCATTTCCCCAGAGCGCACCCCGACCCTTTGGCCGTCTTGCGGGTGCATGTACAGATAGTTGGTCGAACGCCGGCCCTCGACGAAACGCGGGTGATTGTGAAGCCAACTGTTGTGGCTGTGCTGCTCACGTTTACCGATGAGCTTGAGTTTGTCGCGCTGCCTGAGCTCTCGATCGAACGACGGCCCGAGTTTCTCCGCGGCCTCGACGAACTCCGTCGGCGCGAGATCGACTAGCCCGTCGTCGGTCACCACGCGCTTGCCGAGGAAGTCGTTGCCTTCATGAGGCTCGAGCAATCGTCCGTGCGGGTCCTTCCGGAGGCTCTCGAGAGAACCGAGACGAAACGCGCGCGCCATCAACCCGAGAAATCGCTCCGGCGTGAGCTCGAGATGTTTGCCCACGAGCGGCAGCTTGCCGAGCCCCATCCACGTGCTGAAAAACCCCTGCACCATTCGCGAGCCGAAGAGATTCGCACCACATGCGCGCGCGAGCTGGAGCAGGATCATCGTCTCATCGCGCTGCTCGTCTTCGACGGGTACCACCGCATCGGTGAACTGGGCGTACGGCACCGGCTGCATCCCCATCAACGAGTGGAACACGAACGGCAAGTCGGCCCGCTGCATGGCGCTCGTACCGGGCAGAATGTAATGCGCGAGATTCGCCGTCTCGTTTCGGAAGATGTCGATGCTCACGATGAGCTCGAGCGTCTTCAAGGCCTGCTCGAGGCGCCCGTTGCTGTTCGGAACGGTCAACAATGGGTTCCCCGAAACGACGAATAGCGCACGAATCTGTCCCTCCCCCGGCGTGAGAATTTCGTCTGCCATGATTCCGGCCGGGAACGTGTCGGCAACCGAAGGGAGCTGCCCGATGCGCGACAGGTCTTTACGAAGCGTGTGGCCGCCCTTGCGCGCGTGCTTTGGGAAGTCCTTGATGAAGCCGTGACCGACCAGCGTCCCGCCCAGTCGATCGAGGTTCCCCGTGATCGCATTGATCGACTCTTGAATCCAGAACGCAAGGGTCCCGTGGCTGCCCTGGTTGACTCCGGTCGAAAGGAAAAGCGCCGAGCCATCGGACTCGAGATAGGCGTCGACCATCGAATGAAGCGCCACCACTGAAATGCCGGTGATCTCCGCCGTCCGCTCTGGGGACCATGGCTCGGCGACCTTCTGGAGTGTCTCGAGGCATTTCATAGTTCGGTCTACCCGCGCATGGTCGATCGCATCACGCTTCACGACTTCATGGAGGAAGCTCAGCAAGAAATAGATGTCGGTGTCCGGGCGAATGAAAACCTGCGTCCCCAACTGTTTCGCGGTTTCGGTGCGCCGTGGATTCACGAAGAAGACGCGCCCTCCCCGTTGCTCGATGGCGCGAAGCCTCCGAATTGGATCCGGGAGCTGCATGAAGCTCGACCGTGAAACGGCTGGGTTCGAGCCGAGCATGATCAAACATTCCGTCCGATCGACATCGGGAAACGGCTGAATAAAAGGGAAACCGTACAGGCGTTGAGCCGCCGCAAACTT
>CAXMND010000216.1:0-7395 GCA_964194675.1 uncultured Coxiellaceae bacterium
GCCATGGCCGCCCGCATAGCTCGCTTGATCGGCTCATGCGTCCGCCATAGCATCGGCGCATGACGATAGGCTTTGCGGGTTCTTGGTCCTGGGTCTTTTCCGTTGCTCTGGGTGGGGTTCTCGGCTGTGACAGCGGGGGCGACGTCGAGACCGCGGCCGTGGCCTTGGTCTCCCCCGATGGGAGAATCGAGCTCGCCGTAAGTAACGACAGCGAAGGCCGGTTGAGCTACACCGTGCGCTACCAAGGCTCGACCGTCATCGAACCAAGTCCGCTTGGGCTTCGCACGACCACGCACGACCTCACCCAAGCGGTAACGATGTTCCGAGGCTCCGAGCGTCGAGTCGAAGAGAGCTATGAAATGCTCGTGGGGAAGCGAAGCGAGCGTGAGGTGGTGGGCAGCGAGAACACCGTTCCCCTCGAAGATGCCAACGGAGCGCGCGCCGAGCTCGTTCTTCGTGCCCACGCGGACGGCGCCGCATTTCGATATCGCCTCCTCGGCAAAGGTACTGCGACGGTCAACGAGGAAGTGACCGGATTTTCAATTCCGGCGGGCGCGAGAGGGCTCGTCCGACCCTACGACGACGGCCGCGACTTCGCCTTCATCTTCACCGGCGGGGCCTACGAGCAGTCTCCCGAGCTCGCGCCCGTCGGCGAGCCGACTGAGGCGACAGGCTTTGCGTTTCCGGTGCTATTCGAGATCGAGGAGGACAGTCGCTACGTCATGATCACCGAGGCCGACCTCGACCAGCGCTATTGCGCGACGCGCCTCGGCGAGATGCCGGAGGGCCGTCTCTATCGCATCCGGTTTCCCGATGAGCGTGAAGGCAATGGCGTGGGAGAAGTCCTTCCGAGCTCTGAGCTGCCATTTGAAACCCCGTGGCGCGTGGTCATGGTCGGCGACCTCGCCACTGTCGTAGAGTCGACGCTCGTCGATGATCTCAGCCGTCCCTCGGTGGCCGTGGATACCTCCTGGGTCCGACCCGGACGAGCGGCATGGTCGTGGTTCAGCCAGGAGACGGGGACCCCGCAGCTTCAATCGGAGTACATCGACTTCGCCGAGGAGTACGGGTGGGACTATGTCTTGATCGATGCCAACTGGGATCAGTGGGACAACGCGGAGGCGACGGTTCGGGCGCTAGTCGCCGAAGGCGATGCGGCAGGGGTGAGACTTTTCCTCTGGTACAACTCTGGCGGCGAGCACGCCTGGAACCTGAGCGAGACGCCGGTCGACCGCATGTCGGATCCCTCGATTCGGCGCGCCGAGATGGAGAAGATCTCGGGATGGGGGGTCGCCGGCATCAAGGTCGACTTCTTTTCGAGCGACAAGCAAGACCGCATCGCTCAGTACATCGGCATCCTCGAAGACGCGAGCGAGTACGAGCTCCTGGTCAACCTCCACGGCGCCACCGTCCCCCGCGGTTGGCAGCGTACGTATCGGCACCTGATGGCCATCGAGGCTGTGAACGGAGCGGAGTACTACAAAGACGAGCTCAACTTGCTTGGCGATCGCGCACCGTCGGCACTCACAAATCTGCACCACGTCCTCTTGCGCAACGTCGTCGGGTCCATGGACTACACGCCGGTCACCTTCGAAGCGGCCCTGAGCGTCAAAGAGCTCCCCTATGCGCACTCCCTTGCTCTCGCGGTCCTGTTCGAGTCCGGCATCCAGCACTTCGCCGATCGAGCGGACTCCGATCCTTCGATGGGCTACCGCGCCGTCTTTGGCGCGTACCCCTATGTCGGCGACTTCCTATCAACCGTCCCGGTGGCGTGGGACGATACGCAGTTGATCGAGGGCGACCTCGATGACCACGTGATCCTGGCGCGCCGTCGGGGGACGAATTGGTACGTGGCTGGCATCCACACCGCGCCGGCGCCCGTCGAGTACACGTTCTCGCTGGATTTCCTGGCAACGGGGACCTACGAGCTCGCCCTGATCGAGCAGGGCGGCTCCGCGGATTCGTTCGAGCGCACCGTGCAATCGGTCAAGGCCGGCGATCCGGTGACGATCACGCTCTCCCCTAACGGGGGTTTCGTCGCCACCCTGACCGCCCAGTGACGCTGAGCTCTACTGGATGGCGTCTTGGCCGGCGGCTGTACCGCCCTCCTTGGCCCCTTCCTTCACGCCGCCTTCCTGTCCTGCCTCGACACCCGCCGTAGCACCGGCCTTGCCTGCCGACTCTGCGCCTTCGGTCACTTCCTGCTTGGCCGAACCGGAGTCGTCCTTGCACGCTACGGTGAAGCTCAGCGCAAGAGCCGCGGTTCCGATCACGATGTACCTGATAATTGTGCTCATGATTTCCTACTCCTTCTATCGGTGGCGGCCCTTCGTCCGCCCGTGGTGGGCGATGGATAGGGCCAATCCTGCGGACGGTCAAGCGTAAGGTCCGGGGCGTGATTTCTCGGGGGATGGTTCCGGTGGTTGCGGAGGCCTGGTAGTTACGTCTACAACCTGTCGAGTCACGTGACCGCGGAAGCCGCAGCTCAGACCAGCCCCAGCTCGCTCACGACCCGGGAGATCCCTCGCATGAAGGGACATTGGTTCTGGGGTTGCGTGTTCGACCTGGCGCGCGACCGCTCGCAGTTCTTGATCGACGGGCACGAGGAGTACGGAGATGTCTTCGTGTCGCGCGCGCTGACCCGCGAGCTCATGTTCGTGCGCGACCCGACGGTCGTGAACGCGATCAACGTCACCTATTGGGCGGACTTCTACAAGCCGGACTATATCAAGCTGATGTGGAAGCCGTTCCTCGGGAACGGCCTCGTTCCCAATGATGGCGAATCCTGGAAACGCCAACACAAGCTCATCATGCCGGGCTTCCACAAGAGGCGCGTCGATGCCTACGCGTCGACGATGGTCGACTTCACCGAGCGAATGCTCGATCGGTGGAAAGAAGGCGAGCGAAGAGACATGCGACTCGAGCTCAATGCGCTCGCCCTCGAGGTCGTTGCCGACACACTGTTCGACATCGATATCGGCAAGGGTGACTCCGAGACCATCCGTGACGCGCTGGCCGACATCAGCGAGATCTTGGTCACCGATGCCGACAAGATGATCCCGCGGCCCGATTGGTGGCCCACCGCCGAGAACCGGCGGAAGAAGCGCGCCATCGCAAAGATCGAGGAGATCATCAGTCGGGTGCACCAAGAACGCCTGACGAACCAAAAAGACCGGGGCGACCTGTTCTCGCACATGGTCTTCGTCGAAGACGAGCAGGGCGGCATGTCCGACAAGCAGCTTCGCGACGAGGCGATGACTTTGCTCTTTGCGGGGCACGAAACCACGGCGCACGCGCTCACGTGGACCTGGTACCTACTCGCCAAGAACCCAGACAAAGCTGAGAAGATGCGTGAAGAGCTCGGTCGTGTGCTCGCCGGCCGGCGGGTCGCGGTCGAGGATCTACCGTCGCTCCCTTACCTGGAGATGGTCGTCAAAGAGTCGATGCGGTTGCTCCCGTCGGTGTGGTCCTATGCCCGACAGGCACAGCGAGACCTCGTCGTCGAAGGCTATGACATCAAAAAGGGGCAGACGGTCGTCATCAGCCACATCGCGGCGGGCCGAAATGCCAAGTACTACGACAGCCCGAAAGACTTCCGGCCAGAACGCTGGACGCGCGAGTTCGAGCGGAGTCTCCCGCGTGGCGCATACACGCCGTTCGCTGCTGGTCCGCGCGTCTGTCTCGGCAAGCAGTTTGCGATGATGGAGATGCGAATGATCCTCGCGACGCTTCTTCAGAGGATCGAACCGAACATTCCCGAAGACTTCGAGCCCGACTTCGTCACCGAGCTGTCGATGCATCCAGGTGAGCGCGGCATGCCGACGGACGTGCGGTTCTACGAAGACGCGACTGATTGAGAGTCGCTACAGCACCGTTCGAACTTGCAAGTCGAGGGACAAACCCCCACCATCGGCGGCATGGCAAGCAAAGGCGATTCTCGTCGTTGGATCCTACTCGGACTCGTGGTTCTGGGCGTCGTCGTGGCAGCCACTTTGCCGCGAAGTGGCACGGACGAAACAGAGCAGGAGACTGAGCCGGCCGAAACTTCGGGAGCGCAGGAAAGTCCGGCTGCACCCGCGGCCGCCAACCAGGGGCTCGACGGCGGCAAAGCCTCGCGGCGCATCGCCGACGGGTGTGAGCCCATCGGCGAGTCGTTGAAATACGAAAAGTTCGTCGGAAAGCGCGCGCTCGCAGTGTTGAGTTGGAACGGAATGTCGGAGCTGGCGGCCGGCCTCAAGATTCCGATCCACGTCGTGGGCATCGAGGACGGCACGATCGGCGTGCGATTCCTCCAGTTCCCGATGAGGGAACAGTATCTCGGCATCTGGCTTGGGAGCGGCCACATTCGCCCAGGACCGAAGGACGTGTTCTTGCTCGAACCGTGCTCCGCCACGATCGTAGCCTGGCCTGCGATGGAACGCGGCGACTAGCTCACGCAAACGCGAGCGGCCCACACACGAAGGAAAGAGTCCCATCGCGGTGGGCCGTGTCGCAGTGAAGCGTGGTTAGGCCGGAGCCTTCGGCGGCAGTGGGTCCCGCCCCACCACCCCCACGCTATCGCCCAACTACCAGAAGATGTACTTGTCCCGCACGAACTTCTGGCGAACCTCGAGCTGGTCGGCTCGGTCGGCCGGGGTGAACCCGGGGCTAGCTCCACCAATGCTCTGCAGGAAGGGCGCCACCTGGTTCACAGGCATCGGAGGGAATGCGACCGGCAGCAGACAGCTGCCGAGCCCGACAACGAACGGGAACTCGCTGGAGTCCACGCTCTGCAGTCGGCCGGCGAGGATGCCCTGACTCAGCTCCGCCGTGTCGACCCAGTTCTGCACGCCTGGGTCCTGCTTCGAGACCACGACGTAGTAGGGCTTCTGAAAACCGCAGTTGGGGCCGCCCTGGGAGGTAATGAGTTGCTGCGCTGGGTGCGGCGCGGGTCCGACGGCCTGCTCGGACTGACAGGCGCCATCGAGGCCCCAGTTCGCGCTGACCTGCCGGTTCGCCCAGTCGGCCGACGAGCCCCAGAAGTTCGCCAGCTGGAGGCCATAGTACTTGGCTGCCTTGTCCGCAAGGCGGGGATCTTCGTCGGTGAGACGAATGATCATCGCCTCGTCGTCTTCGAGGTCGAACCACATCAACATCGAAAGCTGGGTCGTGATCCCGAGGCCGCCGGTCGGCAGCCACGGCGTCGCGGTATTCACCGGGATGTTGTTCTGGATGCTGTCGATGAACGCCGGCCAGAACGGTCCCTGGATTTCGTTGAGCAAGATGGCGTCGTTGATCTGCTGCGTCATGATGGCTGGACTAAGAGGCAGCGAGGGCACGCCCGCCGTCCCGAGGCGCTCGATGTGCACCTCTCCCGGACGCTCCACGGGCCAGTCGCAGTGGCTATGACGCCGTGCGATCTGGATGCCGTCCAGCGCCGGGAGCTCGACCCAGTTGTCCCAGGACAGATCGCGCAAGGCGGCACTGCTGAAGAAGACTTCGTAGGAGCCGTCCGGGGCGATCACCATGTCCTCGTCCTCGAGCACCCCCAGACCTCCGGTTCCGGTAGACGTGTCAAACAGGGTGAGGATGAAGTCGACCGAGTTGCTCCGGTTCCCGAATACTCGGAAGATCTCGTTCCCCGACGCGTTGTTGACGATGGTGCCCATGTATTGGGTGTCGGGGTTGTCGACGCCGATGCGGGTGTCCGGATCGTCGAAGCCGGCGAATCGCGGATAACCGCGCCTGCCGGTGCCACTCGAGCTGTTGTGGCTTCGATTGGCGGAGTGAATGAACGCGGTGATCAAGTCGTACGCGCCGACCGAGTGCGCGGGGTCGAGCGTAAACGCGTCGGCCGCGACGAACAAGCCCGTCATGGTCTCGATCGATTGGATGTACGCCTCGAAGGCCTCTTTCATAGTCTCGACGTCGTCGGGAAGGCCGTTGCCGCCCTTGGCTGTTGCGTCGCGGGGAACACCCGACGCGGCGATGGCTAGGCATGCCGCGGCGATGCATAGGGCACCGATCAGGCTTTTCAGCGTGCGTCTGCGCCGCGCGCCCGGTCCTGATCGTTCTGGTGATAACATGGGAGCTCCTCCTGATCGCATTCGCGAACTTTGTATCGTGGAGTTGGGGGGTATGAACGATACCCAAATGTGCCTGCGGAGGTCCAGGACGAATTCGCTTCGTTCGAACAGCACCAACAACTCGTCCACACAACGAGGTGTATACACACTTACAACTAGACATCTTCCGGACGAGACACATGCTGTTTCATGTTTCCTATCTCGTCGGTCATCGCGGCAAGCTCGCCCTTGCACTGCGCCTCTTCGATGAGCCCGCGCGCGTTGCTCATGATCAGCTCGGCACCGGTGAGCACCGACTTCGGGGTTTGCCGCGCTCGTATCGAAAGATTCGCGAAGGACCAGCGCAGCAAAGTCTGCGGAGTGCGCAAAGAAGTCCCAGAAGGCGGCCGCCATCAGCACGATGCTGTCTTCGGTGCTGAGCCCTGCGTCAATGCCGAAGCCGGGAACTATGCGCGCCTGATCTCTTATCCTTAGAAAGGGCTGCTAAGTGGTGGGATCCTCAAATCGGGGCTCGCGTTTCTCGAAGCTCGCAGCGATGGCCTCCATTTGGTTGGAGCTGCCCATCAGCGCGCCTGAACACTCGAACTCCATGGCCAAGCCTTCGGCCAGGGGTACCAACGCGCTCTGGTTGAGCAGTCGCTTGATGCTCCGGATCGCATCGGGGCTCTTCGTGGCAATGACCTCTGCGAGCTCCCGGGCGGTTTCATATGGAGTCTCGCTCACCTCCGTCGCGAGGCCGTAGCGCGCTGCTTGCTCGCCCGTGATCGGTAACCCAGTCATCGCCATTCGTTTGGCGACGTCGAGCGGTACCAAACGACGAAGCGCTTGCGATCCGGACATGTCGGGCACGAGCCCCCAGTTCACCTCGACGAATGCGAGCTTCGCGTCCGGCGCGACCACGCGCATGTCGGCGCCAAGTGCGATGTGGAGACCGGCGCCGTACGCTGCGCCTTGGACCGCCGCGATCACCGGGAAAGGCGCCTCGTACCAAGTCCATGCGGGAAGTTGAAACCAACTTGCTCCACCTTCGGTCTTGTCCTCGACCGCTTTCTTCACTTTCTCCGAGTCAGCGTTCAGATTCCCGCTCATCATCGCGGCGAAGCTCATGAAGTCGAGCCCGCGGCAGAACGCGGGCCCCTCACCATGAAGAACAGCAACGCGAACCGATGGGTCAGCGCTGAGATCCTTGCCGGCTTGGACTAGGCCTTCGAACATCGGCTGGTCGAGGGCGTTTCGTTTTTCCGGGCGGCAGAGCCGAACCTCGGCAATCCCATCCTTCACTTCCACGTGGATTCGGTCGTTCATGAACAAAACAATATGGTAATATTTA
>CAXMND010000217.1:0-25580 GCA_964194675.1 uncultured Coxiellaceae bacterium
AAACATGATGAGGGTATCAGACCAGCGGTTTCTTCGGAGTGCGGCGATCACGCCTGCGGTGAGCCCGATCACGAGCTCGAACAACACGGCCATCGACGCGAGGAGCAAGGTCCGCGGCAGCCGGTGGCCGATCACCCTCGCAACCGACTCGTGGTGCGAATACGACTCGCCCAAATCGCCCTGAAGAACCCCACAGAACCCTCGTGAGCCATCCTCCCGCTCGTACTTCGGCGAGTCCTTGCGGACGCATGGTAAAACGCCGAGATAGCTGAAGAACTGTTCGACCACGGGGCGGTCGAGGCCCTTTTTCGCATTGAAATCGGCGATTTGTTCGGCTCGCGCCTGGGTACCGAGCACGGTGACGGCCGGGTCACCGGCCACGAAAATCAGAAAGAAAACCAGAGTGACGACCGACATCACGACGAGGAAGCCCCAGAGTACGCGCTGGACGATGAACCGAATCATCGGGTTGCCTCCTGTGCATAGATGCTCTGGCTCACCCGCATTTTCGGGAGGTCGAGCCAGATGTTTCGGTACTCGTTGAGCCACACCGGGTGGGGGCGAAAGTTCTTCACGTAGGGCTGCCACACGAACATCTCGATGGGGTAGTAGAGAAACACCCACGGGGCTTCGGTGGCGAGGATCGCGTTGGCCTGCGCGTAGAGCTCGAGTCGTACCGCTCGTCGGACCTCTGGGCGCGCCTTGTCGAGGATCGCGTCGAGCTCGGGGTTTCGATAGAAGGAACGATTCTCGGAATTCTCCGGATGAATCGACCGACTGTGGAACAGGATGTCCATGAAATTCGAAGGGTCTGGGAAGTCCTGGTGCCAACCGGTGAATGCCGCCTGAGCCACCCGCGGCCGTCCCGTTTCTTTGAGATAGGTCGCGAAGGTCACCAACTTGAGCTCGATGTCGATCCCGATCGCCTTGAGGTCTTGCTGGAAGAACTGAGCAAGCTGGACCTCGCCTTCGCCACGCACCCACACCAGCACGGGCTCGGGCAGACCATCCGGGTAGCCTGCAAGACGCATCTCTTCTTTGGCCCGCTCGAGGTCGAACTTCTGGCCTTCGGGAAGGTTCGGGTCGTAGGGGGGCAACATCGGCGGCAGGACTTGTGTTGCGGGGATGACCTTACCTGGGTCGAGGCGCTCGAGCTTCGAGCGGTCGATCGCAAAGGCGATCGCCCGTCGCACGTGGATGTTGTCGAACGGAGGAAGCTCGCAGTTAAGCCCCAGCGCAAAGACCGAAGGGCTTGGAGCCTCGGCGCGATACAGCGCCCACGCCCTCGACTCGCGTAGGAAGAGCCGGTTCACCTTGCTCGGCCGGTAGACGATGTCGATTCCGCCATTGCGAAAACGCGCGCTCGCCACGTCCGCGGAGATGTTCTCGAGGAACACCATTTGGTCGGGGCGCGCTCTCGGGTCCCAGTATTCGTCGAAGCGCTCGAACTCGACTTGCACGCCCCGCTCCCAGCGTCGGAGCGAGAATGGGCCCGCGCCGATCGGATTTCGGCCGACCGCGGTTCGCCCCTCGGCCTCTTCGAGGGCCTCGACGTGCTCGCGAGCCATCGGGTAGGCGAATGGCATGGCGATGGCGTTCAGGAACGTCTGATCCGCCTCGTCCAGGCGAAACTCGATCGTCTTCGGGCCTAGGACGACGATCCCCTCGATCGCATCGGTTTTGCCGACGTGGTAGTCGGGGGCGCCTTCGATCGATTTGAAAAATGGATAGCCGGGCGAGCCGATTCGCTCGCTCAAGAGCCTGTGCATCGACCACGAGACGTCTTCGGCCACTACTTCGCGGCCGTTGTGGAACTTGATCCCGTCGCGCAGGGTGAAGCGAAACACGCGACCGTCATCCGAGACCTCGGGCAATGAAGCGGCGAGGCTCGGGATCATGTTGCCGTCGTAGTCGTAGTCGAGGAGGCCGTCGTAGAGGAGCCGGCACGCAGCGGTCGACAAGGTGTCGTATGCGAAGTGCGGATCGAGGGTGTGGATGTTGCTGCCGGCCGAGAAGACGAAGATTCCCCCTGACCGAGGCGCCTCATTACCTGCGCCGACGAAGCGTGGTCCGATCGGCGCATTCGGAAAGTGCGTGACCATCCAACCGCCGAGAACAGCCAACGCCGCGCTCGTGACGATGACTGGAACCCAGCGGGTAGGGTGTCTCCTAGTCTTTGGGGTCGAACGCATCTCGCAGCCCTTCTCCAAAGAGATTGAAGCCAAACACCGCCATGCTGATGAGGACGGCTGGATAGAGTGTCAGTCGTGGGACCCCGAGGAGCAGTGACTGGCTGTCGTTGAGCATCGAGCCCCAACTCGCCGTCGGCGGGCGTACTCCGAGCCCAAGAAAGGACAGCGCGCTCTCGGCGATGATCATCCGCGCCACTAGAATCGTGGCGATTGCGATGATCGGGCCAATGACGTTTGGGAGCACGTGTCGGGCAAGTATGCGAGAATGGCGCAAGCCGAGCGCCCGCGCGGCTTGGATGTAGTCGAGCTCTCTCGCTTCCATCGTTTTGGCGCGCGTGATGCGGGCCAGCGTCGTCCAGGAGAGCACCCCTAGCACGATGCAGATGGTCCAAATGCCGGGGGCGTCCCACACGCGTTGCATGACGATGGCGAGAAGCAAGAACGGCATCGACAACACGACGTCGACGAATCGCATCAGAGCCGAGTCGACTCGTCCACCCACATAGCCGGAGACGAGTCCGAGACTGATGCCGATCAGCACCGCGATGGCGGTGGCGATATAGGCGACAAGCATCGAGACTCGGGCGCCACTCAGAAGCCTGCTGAGCTCGTCGCGCCCCAAAAGGTCTCCGCCCAACGAATGCCCGGGTGCCACTCCTGGGCCGGCGGGCAGTCCGTTCTTCAGCAGCAGGGTGTCGGTGAACTGTTCCACCGGGTCGTAGGGGGCGAGCCAGGGCCCCACGATGCCAAGAACGGTCACCGCCGCGACGAGCACCAGCCCGGCGAGAGCTCCCTTGTTCCGCCGAAAGCGTCGAAACGCCCGAGAATCCATGCGCTTGCAGGAGGTACCGGGTTCGGTGGGCCCCGTCAAAGATCAGCGTCAGTGCCAGCGTCAGTGTCAGAGCGCCAGCGTCAGTGTCGGCGCCAGTGTCAGAGCCGCTGCGATCTCTCATGAGTTTATCCGATCGCTTCTCGTATCGGATCGAACCGATTTCGCTATCAGGTTTAGCAATAAATAGTTGTAATTTCAGCTAGTTATGCGTTTTTTTATTTTTGCGTTGACATGATTATTTTCAATAGAATACATTCGCTATAAGTTATTCAAATGACTCTACCAAGACGACAACCGAGGACACGTCGGGAATTAGAAGTGAGCTGGTCTGACCACGAGCTCGAGGAGATCGAGCAGGCTCACGTCAACGGGATGAGCGTCCAGCAGATCGTCGACGCCTTCACCGCCCGTGGGTCTCGCCTCACCGAGTCGACATTTCGCAAGTACGTGCAGCTCGGCCTATTGCCCCGGAGCGTGCGAGTGGGCCGCAAGGGCAAGCACAGAGGGTCGCAAGGCCTCTATCCGGCCACGGCCGTTCGCCAAATCGACCACATCCGTCGGCTGATGCGTCAGGGCTTCACGATGGAGGAGATCCACAAGGAGTTCCTCTTCGTTCGAGGCGACATCGATGCGCTCGGCCGGCAGCTCGACCGTGTGTACCAGGCGATCGAAAACGCCGTGGATGATCAGCAGCGCGAGGCCGCGGAGGATCCGGGGGTCAGCGACGCGCTCAACGAAGTACGCGAGCTCGGCAAGGAGCTCGTTCAAAAGCTTGAAGTCATCGAGCGGCGCCTGACGATGCGCGCTCGCATGGCTCGGGCAGCTGTCTGAAGAGGTTTGAGGGGGAGGTTCCAATGAAGGACGCAGCAAGCGCAGAAGCAGTGGACGCAAAGGCGGATTCCGAGGGGGAAGAACGGGAGTCGCTCGCGGACGCATTACAGGAGCCGGGCCAGGAAGAACGTCGAGGGCGTCGCAAGCGTCGATCGAGAGCGCGTGCGCGCACCATCTCGATTCGACGTTTGAGTAAAGCGGAGCTCAATCGAGGTCGGGAGCTCTACCCGGAGACCAACTACTGGAGGCCAAGGAACCGGTCGGAGTGCAAAGGCATGGAGCGACCGTGTCCGTTCGTGTCGTGCAAGTTCCACCTCTACATCGACGTGCACCCGGTGCGGGGGTCGATCAAGCTCAACTTCCCGGACCTGGAGATCTGGGAGATGACCGAAACCTGCGCGCTCGACGTGGCGGACCGCGGAGGCATCACCCTCGAAGAGGTGGGCGAGATCATGAACCTCACCCGTGAGCGCGTGCGCCAAGTCGAGACCGCCGGCCTCGCACGCCTCCAAGAATACCGAGACGTCGACCGACTAAAAGACTACGTGAGCTAGGCGATAGTGTGGGGGCGGTGGGGCGGGACCAATTGACGGACCGCAGGTCCGACCGGGACTAACCACGCGACCAAGGCGGTGGGGCGGGACAAACTGCCGGACCGCAGGTCCGACCGGGACTAACCACGCCGCCAAGGCGGTGGGGCCGATACTCTGCTAGGGTCCGCCGACTCAAATGAGGGAGGCTTGCTGTGCGTGATTTGGCGGTGTTGGTCCTGGTAGGAGCGCTGTGTGGATGCGGTGAAAGTAGTAGCTCCGGGACAGGAGGGAGCGGCGGAACGGCAGGTAGCGGCGGGACCGGCGGTAACGCCCCACTTTCAAGACGAATATGTCTTGTCCGATCCGGAACTCGTGCCCGAGAGCGGCTTCTATGACCCGGTAGGCCGTGCCTTCTACGTCGGAAGTGCGACCAAAGGGAGCATCACCCGTGTCGATGCGGACGGTACCGAAACGATCTTCTTCGAGCCGATGCCATCCTCGAGCTTGCGCACCCTCGGCCTTACGATCGACGCCGAAGCGCGGCGGCTATGGGTGTGCGTACAGGACACGGCATCGGGGGAAGTGGGCGTTTGGACGTTCGACCTATCGACCGGCGAGCGGGAGATCGATTTTGACTTAGCCAGCGCGGCCGAGGACTCCTCGTGCAATGACATTGCGCTCGACAGCGAAGGTGTCGCCTACGTGAGCGATTCCGCGAATCCGCGGGTCTATCGGGCGAACCCAGAAGACGGAGTCATAAGTGTCTGGGCGGACGATCCGCTGCTTGCGCCAGACGGTGGGGCGTTTGGCGGCAACGGCATCGCGGTGACCGAGGACGATCGCTACGTGCTTCTTTCGAAGACGTTCGCGTCGATGATGACGCCGCGCCTGCTGCGGATCGAGCGTGCCGACCCCGAAAACATCTCTGGGATCACGACGACGCCGGAGCTCGAGGGCGTGGCGGACGGCATGAGCTTCCTCGACGGCGCTCTCTATTTGGCGATCGTCAATCCGGGAGAGATCTTCCGGCTGACGAGCGAGGACGGCTGGGAAACCGCGACGATCGCGGCCACCCCGGCCGTGGCGGGAACTTCGACGGTCCGGCCTGCGGAAGGTTTCCTCTACGCGATCTATAGCGATATCACCCAGGCCATCGTGGGACAGCCGCTGAACCCCCCGTTCCGGATCTTCCGGATCGACCTCGACTCCTTTGAATGAGCGAGCCCGACTTGTCAGCACGCGATCCGTTGCCTACGGTACGCGCCGTTGTGGCACGAGCGGCCATCATCTTCTTGCTTTGCTTGACGGCAACGGCCTCTGCAGCCGCGGACGAAGCGTCGTGCCCTCCGGGTAATCTGCTCGCGGGCAAATCCCCGTCTACCACTCAGGGTGTGAAAAATAGCCGTCGGCTCACCGACGGCATCATGGCTGCCGAGGGCGACCCCTGGGAGAGCGAGCTCACTTCGGCGTTCTCGGGCACGAGCGGCCGCGTGGTGTACGACCTCGGGGAGTCGGTCCGAATCACCGCGGTCGACCTCCAAGGCGACAACAACGACGAATACATCGTCGAGGTGTCCGAGGACGGCCAGAGCTTCACGTCCCTGTGGACAGGGGACCCGATTTCAGGTCAGGGCATGCGCCGACGCGGCTTTCATGGGCTCGGTGGGCAGGGCCGTTACGTGCGACTGCGCGCGCAAGGGGGCGACGGCTACTACAGCCTCAGCGAGTTCCAGCTGTTCTGCGAGAAGCCCGCAACTTGGCCCCCGCCGGTGGAGATCAAGCCGACGGCGAGCTGGTGGTGGAAGAGCATCATGCAGAAGCGTGACCATCGCTACCGATTCGGTCTCGCCTTCCTTGGCCTCTTGTTCTTCATCGCGCTGTTCCGTGTAGAACGGAACAAGACCGCGCTTGGGGTTGCGGCTGCGCTGGCCCTCGCGATGTTGGCCATAGCGGGGTATCGGTTCTACGACGCGAGGCACGCTCCCTGGTTTGCGAGTTGGGGTGTGTACGTGCTGGGCGGCCTCGTCGCTGCATGGACGGTGCGTGGCGTCTGGCTCACCAAGAAGGGCGAGGGTGCGTCACTTTGGTGGGAGCGAGGGGCGCTGGTGTGGGTGATCCTCGCGTGCGGTGCGGCGTGGGTGAACTTCGGCGTCTACCACAGCTCTCGAGTCGTCCACTACTGGGACACGTTTCACTACTACATCGGCTCCAAGTACTTCGAGGAGAACGGGTACGAAAGGCTGTACCAGTGCGTCCTCGCGGCCGACTACCAGGACCGAGGAAGCGCCGATCTCAAGAAGCGAAAGATCCGCGACCTCGTCGACAATCGGCTCCACTACCTTACCGAGGACGACGCCATTCGGTACGAGAAGGAGTGCGCCGAACACTTCCCTCCGGAGCGCTGGGAGGCGTTCAAACAGGATGCCCGATCCTTCCGCACCGTGATGGGCAAGTCGTGGTGGCGGGATATGCTGATGGATCACGGCTACAACGCGAGCCCGATCTCCAACATGGTGGCGGCCGCCCTGACGAACATCGGCTGGCGCGGCCAGCTTCCCCAGACTCCCACCGTCCGCGTCGATCAAGACGTGATGAAGAAATTTCGGACGCGGATCCTGCGGTACGCGATGATCGATTTGGGGCTCTACGCGGGCGCCTTCTTGCTCATCCTATGGGCGTTTGGCCTGCGCGCGTGTGCCCTTTCGGTGCTGGTGTGGGGCACTGGCTATCCATGGGCGTACTTTTGGACGGGGGGGAGCTTCGCCCGGGTCCCGTGGTTCTTCATGGCGGTCGCAGCGGTCTCTCTCTTGAAGAAGGGTTTCCCCTTGCTCTCCGGGTTCGCGTTGTCCTGGAGCGCCCTCTTGCGATTGTTCCCTGCGGTGCTTGCGGGCGGCCCTGGCGCCGCCATCGTCGACCGTTTCATCCGCCGCAAGACGGTCGAGGGGCCGTGGCTGCGCACCGAAGACAAGCGTTTCATCGTGGGCGGGTTGATCGGGTTGCTGGTGTTGTGTTCGGCGAGCGTGGCGATCAACGGGGTAGACGCACACACCCGTTTCTTGGGCAACACGCTAAAACACGCCGAGACCCCACTGACCAACCACATGGGGCTCCCGACCCTTCTCTCATACCGGCCGAGCAAAGTCGGGCGTCATTCCAAAGATTCGAGCCTCGAAGATCCATGGGCCAATTGGAAGCAGTTCCGCAAGGACACCAAGCATGACCGACGGTGGCTGCACGGATTGATCCTGCTAGGCATGTTCGTGTTGTTGGCGTTGGCGGGGCGACGGTTGGCGGGGTGGGCCGTCTTGGCGAGCAGCGCGATACTCATCGTCGGTTTCTTCGAGCTGACCTGTTATTACTACAGCTTCGTGGTCCTGATGGCGCCGCTGGCGATCGAGCGGCTACGCTACACGGCGGCGCTGATCGGCATGGTCATGGTGGGGCTGATCCTCCAATTCTTCATCGGGTGGTACGACGAGCAGTACCTCTGGGAGACCGCAGCTTGCCTGATCGCGTTTGTCTACATCATCGCCGATGTGATCTGGCACCCGTTACCCGAGTCGTCTCCTGCCGCCCCGTAAAACCGACGCGAAGCGTCGCCCACGGGCCTTCGCCCCCGGGCAGTGAGGTTTTGATTGGTTTTTGGGGGCGTTTGGGCGTGGGGGCTGGATGGCCTAGAATTGCTGGGGGGATGGGTTTGTACGTACGCAGGTTGTTGGGGATCGCTCTGCTCCTGATCGGCTGTTCGAATGCCGGAATCGAGACGGTTTGCCCAAGCGGCAGGGTTGCCTTGTGCTCGGATCCAACCGACCTCTTATCGTGCTGTCAGGAGTTCAAGTGTGCGGACGGCCGTATCGTGCCGTGCAGCAGCCTCGCCCGTGCGGAGTGCCAAGTTCAGGTGTGTGAGCGCGTCATCGTGTTCGACGCGGGGCTGCCTGACGCGGACGTGCCTGATGGCAACGTCGGGACCGGCGGATCCGGAGGCACCGGTGGTGTCGGCGGTGCCGGAGGCGTCGGCGGAGTAGGCGGCATGGGCGGTGCCGGAGGCGCAGGTGGCGTAGGCGGTGTCGGAGGCGCAGGCGGTGCTGGTGGTGCGGCCGGTGCCGGAGGCGTGGGTGGCGCAGGTGGTGCTGGCGGCGCTGGTGGTGCGTAGTTGCAGGGACGTCCTAGCGGCCTTACTCTCTATCGGTTAGACAGGTTCAAGCGATCGCTGGTGTGCTTTTGCACACGGGAGGAAAGTCCGAGCTTCACAGGACAGGATGCCAGGTAACGCCTGGTGGGGGTGACCCCGAGGAAAGTGCCACAGAAAGCAAACCGCCTCGCCGCCGTGAGGCTGCGCGGTAAGGGTGAAAGGGTGAGGTAAGAGCTCACCGGGCTGGCGGTAACGTCGGTCGCACGGCAAACCCCATCCGAAGCAAGACGAAATAGGGAGGCGTCGAGGGTGGTTCCGCCCGAGTCTCCGGGTGACGTTGCTTGAGGCCGATGGCGACATCGGTCCCAGAAGAATGATCGCTACCCGTGTCTCGGCGACGAGCACGGGAACAAAACTCGGCTTACGAACCCTCTAACCACGGCGCCCTGTTTCGGCAGGGCGCCGCGCTGTTTGGTGGACCGTCGCGCGTTTCGCCGGCGAGCCCGTTACGACGACTTGCGAGTAGGTTCGAAGACGATCCCTCGCGCTTTGGCGGCAGCTTGGGCTTGTGCGCGAGGTTCTTGGTAGTTGCGCGAGCCGAGGTACGCGAAGAGGCGGTCGCTCGCGGGAAGGACGAAGTCTTCGGGGTGCCATTGTACCGGGGTGCCGTCGTCAGCCCAGTGGACTTCGCTTCGCTCCATCATCCAAGCGGCTTCGGCGAGATCGAGGGGTGCCAACGTTTCACGCATGGCTTCGAACCGTCCCTGGACTTTGGGGTCCAAGAAAAAGAACTGCCCGCGGCCGATGAACGCGATGTGATAGCGCGACGGATGGTGGGCTAGGCCATCGAGCTCGAGCCGCTTTGCCCCTTGAAACAACATGAGCATCATTTGCTCACCGACACCGAGACCCGGGTGATCTTGACCAGGCAAGGGCGGCTGTCGGAGCGAAAACTCCACGGTTGGGTTCTGAAGCATCATCCATTCGATCGATAGAAGCCCGAGATCATCGGGAGGCTCGAGCCCTTCGGGCGCCGCCAAATGGATACGCCGAAGGACGAGGTCCACGAGCAGCTGTTCCTCGCCATCCTTCTTGGCGTGAAGGGTGGCGTGCTGCCGCTCGGGGTCGGCGGGGTCCACGGTGAGTCGTGGCTCGACGAAACCGCGTTCGCGCACCTCGTTCATCAGGCCATACTTCTCGAGCGCGAATTCGACGCCGTGCTCCGAATAGTAGTCGAGGATCCGGGTCGACATGGAACGGGGTCCCGCGAGGTCGCCGAGCAAGTCGGCTTCGGTGATCTCCCAGTCGCCGCTCGGCCGCTGAAGCTCGTAGGGATCGAGCTCCTGGGCGATTTCTGCGTATCGCTCGAACAGACTCGTCTCGGGCTCCCCTGAGACCCGGATGTCGTCGGTCAGGAGCCACCGGATGAAGTCCTTCGACGAACGCCAGGCATCCTCGCTATAGCCACCGCCAAGTGTCACCACGACGCTGCACCCACGTGCCTGCGCCAGCTCGATGACGAATCGATCTCGCTCGAGGACGCCTTCTCGCGTCATGGAGAACTCTCCGAGGCGATCACCCTGCAGCACATCGTTGCCGGCGATGTAGAAGCAGAGCCCGGGCTCGAGCGCATCGAGCGCGGTGGGCAGCGTTTCGCCGAGCTTGCCGAGGTACGCGGCGTCATCCGTTTTCGATGGCAGCAAGAATTGTTGGTCAGCGGCCCCTTCGACGTGGCTCCAGACCGAGCCGTGGATCGAGTACGTGAACACCGTTTCATCGTCCTCGAACGTCGCGATGTTTCCGTTCCCTTGATGGTAGTCGAGGTCGATGATTGCGATCGGCGCTTCGAAGCCCTCCGCGCGTAGCAATGCGATGGCGACGGCGACGTCGTTGTAGACGCAAAAGCCGCTCCCTTGGTCGGGCTCGGCGTGATGAAAGCCACCCCCGATATTGAATGCCACACGGCCAGGTTTGAGAGCGGCCCACCGCGCGGCATCGACGGTTCCTCCCACCTGTCGACGCTGCGCGATCAGGATGGGGTCGACGTCGATGAACGCAGCTTCGAGGCCGAAGATCTGCCCCAAGTGCTCCGGTCGTGCGGTCTTGTCGAGATAGACGTCGGAATGGACTTTGGCGAGGCTGGTGAGCTTTCCGAGCGACGCAGATCGAACTTGTTCGGGGCGAATCAGACCTTCGCCAGCGAGTGAGCCGAGGATCTTTTCTCCCCGAGCCACTTCGATCCCCGGTACACGCGCGCTCTCGGCGAGCGCTTTAGCCTTGTATTGAGGATGGTACCAAAGGCCCAGTGTGTCCCGCAGGCGTCGTCGCGCCCGGCGCATCTGGAGCCATGTGGCCATTACATCGAAATCGAGCCCTTGCGGAACTCCGAGCTTGCGATGTGCACGTTGATCACGACCGGTTTTCCGGAAGCCGCAAACTCCTTGGCTCGGTCGAGCGTGCTGTCGATCTTCGACGGATCGTCGAGCAGCAAACCCACTGCGCCGTATCCTTGGGCAGCTTCGTGGTAGGCGGTGCGCCGAAGCACGGTGCCGACGTCATCACCGAGCAGTGGCACTTGCTCGCGTGCAATCTGTGCCCACGACCCATCGGTGCCGATCACCGCAATGGGCGCTAGCCCGTGTCGCACGCACGTGTCGATCTCGGCGAGGCTATAGGCGCAGGAACCATCTCCATAGATCAGCCAAACTTCCTTGCCTGGACGCACCTTCGAGGCTCCCACGGCAAAGCCGCCGCCGACCCCCAGAGTTCCGAAGACGCCAGGATCGAGCCATGACAAGGGTTGGCGCGGCCGGAGGATGTACGCCGCGGTCGCCACGAAGTCCCCACCATCGACGATCAGCACCGCATCATCCGCCATTCTCTCTTCGATCTTGAGAAATAGCTCGAGTGGATTTACGAGCTCCGACGGAACCTTGGATTGGATTTGGATTTCGTGGTCGCGCTCGGCCTCCCGTTCGCGCAGGGTGCCGTACCAATCGCTCCAGGGGCCGAGCCCCCGGCCGGCGCGGTCCGCCAGGGACCGCAGGAACTCGCCGGCGTGCATGTGAACGGGGATTTCAGGGCGGCGGTTCTTTTTCATCTCGCTAATGCTGAGGTTCGCGGCCACGAGGGTGGCTCGGCTCGAGATGCTGCGGCCGTAGCCGAGTCGAAAATCGAACGGGAAACCAGCGACGATGACCAAATCCGCCTCTTTGAGCGCGGCGCTTCGCTTATGGCGAAACTGAATATCGCTGCGCCGCCCCAACAACCCCCGCGCGGTCCCGCCCAGCCACGTCGGCATTCTGAGCGTTCGCACGGCATCGGCCAACGGTTCGGGATCGCGGCAGTTGACCAACGCCTGACTTCCGATGACTAATGCCGGCCGTTCGGCGTTTCTGAGCAGCGACGCGACTTTGTCGACATGAGGGCCCCTCAGGCTCGGCTTGGGGGGCAGAGACTCTCGGATCGGCGGGACGATGTTAACGTGCGGCTGATGGAACTGACGATACAGGTGACCGCGCAGATAAAGTTCGAGGGCCTTCGATCCGAGGTTTTTTGCGTCCTTGACGCCGCTCTCGTTCATGAACATGTCCCGCACGAGGTCCTCGGCGTAGAGCAGGTCGATCGGCACTTCGATGAACACAGGCCCCGGAACGCCGTCCTGCGCAAGGTCGAACGCTTTTTCGACCATCGGACCTATGCTGTGGACGGTCTTCAACGATACCGCCCATTTGGTGATCGATTCCATCAACGAGATCTGATCGATGTCCTGGAGCGCGCCGCGCCCCTTGAGTAGCGTCGCCGCAGCGCCGCCAAAGATCACGAGTGGCGATTGGGCGAGCTGCGCGTTCTTCACGGCAGTAACGGTGTTCGTGACACCGGGGCCCGCGGTCACCGCCACAACGCCAGGGATTCCGGTCATGCGTGCCACCGCGTCCGCGGCGAACACGGCGCTGACTTCGTCGCGCACGTCGACCACGTCGATCCCCTTCGCCTTTGCTCCGATCAGGATCGGGGAGATGTGCCCACCGCAAAGAGTGAAGAGTTGCTTCACTCCGCGCGCCGAAAGTGTTTCCCCGATGATTGCGCCGCCGTCCTGTGTCATCACTTGCTCCCGGTTCCGTCGAGCACGTGATGCCCGAGCACGAAACACGTAAATGTTCCTTCGAAAACCCTGGTGGACCCGACGGTGACTTCTACCAGGACTTCGTGCTTCCGTCCCTCGGTTGCAACGGTGCGAGCGTGCGCAACCGCGCGGTCACCACGTCTCACAGGCGCGAGAAACCGACTCTGCGCTCCCGCGAGCACGACGTTGGGATCGTTGACGGCGAGCATGGCGGCATAGTCAGCCAGACCAAACACAAAACCTCCGTGGACCAGTCCCTGGTCGTCCACCTCCATCCGATCCGTGGTGTCGAGGGCCACCGAAGCGGTCCCATCGCCAAGCTCGAGCGGTGAGCCGCACAGGGTCTGATCCGTGTTCAGGTGGGTTCGGGCGTTCACCGTCTGGACGATTACACGACCCGCGCGCGGAGAAAAGCAGCTACGGGCCTGGTTGAGGGCCTTTATCGCTTGCCGTTTGGGCTTTCGGGTGTCTAATAGATGACCAAATCTGGCGACAGGGAGGGTTATGTGAACGAGTTGGCGCGTTACCTCATGGAAAACGCTTACATCGATTTCCAAGGTGGAACTACCATCGAAGAGGTTCGAAAGTTTCTGCGAGACGAGGACAGCCGCGAGTCCAGAGCCCTCCTGTCGAGGCTCATCGAGGACAACGGGATGGATGACCTCATGGTGACGATCGCCGATTGCCTGAAGGAATACATCCGAACGGGAATCAACGAGGATATCGTTCGGAGTCAGCTCATCACGTACAGCGAGTCATAGCCCCTCCTGGGCTCACCACGGCATTGCAGGGAAACTCTGCTAGGCTCGGCTTTCCCATGCGCTGGATGGTTCGCGTTTTCTTCGCTTTCTCCTTTTCCTTGGCGTTCGCGGCCTTCGGTTGCGAGCGCTCATCCGACGCGGATAACGGCTCCAAGAATGAGGGGTCCACGCCTGCGCCCGTCGAGTCGAACGAGCCCATCAAGAGCCTCCCGCAGGTCGACGTGAGCGCGCTCGATAGCTTCTCGCAGCGCATCTGGCTCGACATGGTGAACGAGCTGCTGTCGCCCTGCGGCGATCCCGTCAGCGTCGCCCGATGTGTGGCCGAGAACCGCAAGTGCAAGCGCTGCGTGCCGGCGGCTCGCTACGTCGCCCGGCTGGTGGACGGCGGCTACTCGCGGGACGAGATTCGCGAGATCTACGGGGTTCGGTATGACGAGAACACCATAGTGAAGCTGAGCCATAAGGGCTCCCCTCTTCTAGGCTCTCCGATGGCACCGGTCACCATCTACGAGTTCAGTGATTTTCAGTGTCCGCATTGTCGCTTGGCTGTCCCCTACCTGAAGAAGATCGTCGGCGACTCGGACGGCAAGGTAAAGCTCGTCTTCAAACAGTACCCGCTCCCAGGGCACCCGAAGGCGCGCGAAGCTGCCAAGGCAGCGATCGCAGCCGACAGGCAAGGGAAGTTCTGGGAGATGCACGACCTGATCTTCAAGAATCAGGACAAGCTGCCGACGGCCAATTTCGAAGACTATGCCAAGGAGCTCGGCCTCGACCTCGAGCGTTTTCGGGTTGACGTGAAGTCGAAGGCGGTGGAATCGAAAATCGATGCGGATCGCGCCGAAGGGAAAAAGGCCGGCGTCGATTCGACTCCTTCGATCTACGTGAACGACCGGCGCTTCGTGTTCCCGCCGGAGCAGCTAACCGAGTATATCCATGAAGAGCTGGGCCAATAGAACGAGCGGCCTCTGTTTGCTGCTCATGTGGTTCGCGGCATCGATCGCGCAAGCCTTGGTGCCCGGTGACAAGCCTCCGCCGATCGGCCTCCCGGACCAAGCGGGCGACCCCGTGGACCTCAGCAAGCTCGAGGGGAGGGTTGTCCTGGTCGATTTCTGGGCCTCCTGGTGCGGTCCTTGCAAGCAAGAGATGCCCGTTCTCGAGGCACTCCACAAAAAGTACGAGTCCGAGGGGCTCGTGATCGTTGGGGTCAACATCGACAACAACGACAAGAAGATGAACAACTTCCTGAAGGCCACACCCGTGACCTTTCGTCGGGTGCGCGACAGAAAGCTCCAAGTGGCTTCCCGGTACGAGCCCTCGACGATGCCATCCTCGTATTTCATCGGCCGCGACGGTAAGATCCGCCACGTTCACGTTGGTTTTCGCAAGAATGACGCCGCGAAGCTCGAGGCGTGGGTCAAGGAATTGCTAGCCGAATCCCCCGGTGACTAGCTTCAAGTAGGCCTTGGATCGCCTTTTAGCTTGCCGCGCGTGGTGTGGCGCCTCTTGCGACAAACTCGCTGAGTTGCTGCGTCACGTAGTCGACGACTTCGCAGTCCGCCTCGCTGAACATGCCGCGGCCGACGCCGTTCGCCAATTGAAGCAAGCCGAATAGTCGACTCCTGTGAACCAACGGCCGATAGAGGAGTGCTCGTACGTCGAGCCCCGGAATGCCGTCCACGTCTTCGCGAAAGCGAGGGTCCTTCTGCGCATGCGCGAGGACCAATACCGCATGTTCGGCGAGCCCGCTGGCCGCACCGAGCAGCCCAGCGGAGGACGGGAAGCCGTTCCCCTTGCGCGAGTGCGCCCCGGCTCCTCGCGCGGCGACCACCCGGAACTCGTCCGTGTTGATGTCGAGAAGAAACGCAGCCGTCGCTTCGGATGGGACGAGCTCTCCGATGAGGTGTACCGCGAACTCCAATGCTTCAGCGCGATTCTTCAAGAAGAGCAGGTCCTGGCAGGCCTCGAAAGCAACGGAAAGGCGGTCCTCGGTTGCGGGAGGGGGCACGCTGCTGAGCTTCGGCTCCTCGCGCGTGTCGTCTTGCAGCGGGAACTCGATGTCGATGCTCTTGTTCCAGTCCTTCCATTCGACGCGAACCACGGCCGGCCGCTCAGGACGCGATCGCCAAACGTGGTCGAAGAGCTCGATTCGAACGAACTTTGCACCTCGTTGCTTCTGAAGCTCGTCTTGCGCTTCGCGGAGCAGCTTGGTAGCCAGCTTCTCGGCTGTGCCCGCCTCGACGGGAACCGGTACGGCGTACATTCGTTCGCGGAAGTGAAGGGGGCTCGACCCCGTGGGCTGTTCCTCCCGTGTCGCCAACAGGATGAGCTTGTTTTCGATCGCGGCGGGTGGCGGGCTACTCGGGATCGGATCGACCAACGCGGCTCGCCGAGCTTGTGCGGGGTTGGGGAGCTCGACTTCTGGCCGGCTCGGAACCGGCCGCTTGGTGCCCGGTGGCGCCTTCGGCGCAGCAGCAGGCGCGAGCACATAGCGACGCCGTTCGCGCGCGTCTTGAATGGTGACGACGCCGTTGGGGCTGACTTTGCAACTAGCTCCGGCGGGTACGCCACCTTCCTCGCCGAATGCCTTGCGGGTGGCTTGGAGCGCAGCGGGCCACGTCGGGGCGTCGACTGTACCTTCGTACAGCGAGTCCGATGTGTCGAGTCTACTGATCACGACTTTCCAGTACTTCGTAGCCACTTGTTTCTGTGCGAACAGCCGCGTCATGATAGCGGGGATTAGCCCTGAAGTCGCATCTCCGGCTGGCGTCCCGAGCGGCGACAGCGTAGGAATCCGCGATGTGGATCCTGGTTGTGGGCCGAGAGGGCATCGAAGAGCGCCAGGAAAGCGCCGTTGCATGCCTCCATGAGCTCGGTTGCGAAGTCCAAACCGCGGCGCTCTGGGACCGTCTCGACGAGGACGAGCTGTCCGAGAATCCGCCGGCGGCGGTGCTGATCGAGGCCGAGGACGAGGCTGACGCGGGCCGCGCTGCCTTGGTCCGAGTGAGAGCTGCGAAGCCACTTCAAGAGGTTCCAGTCATCATCGGCGTGACATTGAGCGCTCTTTCTCGCCTCGATACTGGCGACGGCTTCGACGACTTCGCCCTGATGCCCTACGTCCCCGCCGAGCTCTACATGCGCATTCGGAGAGCCGAGTGGGACCGCAGCGAGTTCGCGCAGCAGGAGCGCATCAAAATGGGCCCGCTCTGCATCGACTTGGCGGCCCACGAAGTCACCATCGAAGGACGTCTACATCAACTCACCCATCAGGAGTTCGCGCTCCTCAGCTTTCTTTGCCAAAACCGGGGACGCGTCTTTTCTCGGCGACAGCTCCTCGAGCGGGTGTGGGGAGTGGACTACTATGGCAGCAGCAGGACCGTCGATATCCACGTTCGGCGTTTACGCATGAAGCTAGGTCACTCGGTCAACAACCTCGAGACAGTGCGCGGCGTCGGCTACAAAATGAAAGAACCGTGATGCTTCCACCGCTCGCGATTTCGACAGGCGATCCGGCAGGAGTCGGCCCTGTAGTGACAGCGGCGGCGTTGGCTCAGTGTATCGGCACCGACCGCGCCGTCGTTTACGGGGACGCAGCCTGGATGGAGGAGGCGCTTCGAACACTTGGGATGGAGTCGGTGAAGCGCATCGAGTCGTCGGATGCTGCGACTCTCAAACCGGGAGAGGTCGGCCTGGTTCACGTGGCGGATTGGCCATTGACCATGGTGCAGGCCAGAGCGGCCACCATCGACGGTGGCGCCGTGCAGTGCAGCGCCCTTGAGGCGGCGTGCGACGCCACCATTGCCCGGCACACTCGCGCACTGGTTACCGGGCCGGTCAGCAAAGAAGCGGTGCACCTTTCAGGGGTTTCGTTCCGCGGCCAAACCGAGCACGTCGCCCGGCGGGCCGGTGTCCACGTCGAGAGGGTCACGATGCTGTTCCTTGGGCCACGACTCAAAGTAGCCCTGGTTGCTACGCACTGGGCGATCAAGCGCGTGCCATCGACGATCACGACCGAGCACATCGAGCGCACCGTGCGGCATTTGACCGAAGCCTTGAAACGTTGGATTCCCGAAGAGCGGCCGCTTCGAATCGAGGTTTCTGGGCTGAACCCTCACGCGGGGGAGGGCGGCATCCTCGGGACCGAGGAAGAAACGATCATCGGCCCCGCGCTCGATGGCCTCCGTGACGAACCGCAGTTCTCGGGCGACGAGGTGGAGCTCCTTGGACCGACCCCGGCCGAGGCGGCGTTCCGGTATGCAGCCGATGGCCGTGCGCACGGCGTCGTTGCGATGTTCCACGACCAAGCTACGATCCCGTCGAAGCTCCTCGATTGGGGTCAGGCGGTAAACGTCACCTGGGGGCTTCCGTTTGTCCGGACGAGCGTCGATCACGGGGTCGCTTACGACGCGGCGGCTTCGGGGACGGCATCCGAGAGCGGAATGATCGCTGCCATCCGCGCGGCGCAACGCCTCACGGGTGGGACCCCCGAATGAGCGCAGACATCGTCATTCGTGGCGCTCGGGAGCACAACCTCAAGAACGTGAACCTCAGCCTGCCGCGTGGCCGGCTCACGGTCGTCACCGGGCCCAGTGGGAGCGGTAAATCGAGTCTGGTATTCGACACCCTCTACGCAGAGGGGCAGCGCCGATATGTCGAGTCATTAAGCGGACATGCGCGGCGAATCTTGACGAAGCTTCCGCGTCCGAACGTCGACGTCATCGAGGGGCTCTGTCCAGCGATCGCGGTGCGCGAGCGGGCCCCCTCGCGAAGTCCGCGCTCCACGGTGGGCACCTTGACGGAGATTGGGGATTACCTTCGAGTTCTGTTCGCGACGCTCGGCGAGGTCCACTGTCCGGAGTGCGGGGAGCGACTCGCAGCGCATTCAGCCGCTCGGGTGGTGCAAGAGACATTGCGCCTCCCCGAAGGAAGCCGGTTTTCGGTATTGGCTCCGCTCGTCCGTGCCGGGAAGGGCGTTCCGGGCGGTCTCTTGGCGAACCTGCGAGCGAAGGGCTTTGTCCGACTGCGCGTGGCCGACGCGGCGGTCGATCTCGAAGACCTGTCGACGCTCCCTCAGGACGCCGCTGTGGACGTCGTAATCGACCGGTTGTCGGTTCGGGACGGGATCGAGTCGCGCCTCGCGGAAGCAGTTGAGCTTGCCTACCAGATCAGCGATGGATTCGCGGTGGTGCGCGAACACAAGGGCGAGCGGCACCGATACTCCGAACGCCATGCGTGCTTCGACGGGCACGCTTCGATTCCGCGGGTCACCCCGCAGCTCTTCTCCTTCAACACGCCGCTCGGCGCGTGCCCGACCTGCGATGGATTGGGACGAACCCGTGTGTTCAAGGAAGAGTTGGTGATCCCAGATCCGAGTCGCTCGATGCGCCGCGGCACCGTCGCGGCTTGGGGCAAGCCAGGGCTTGCGTACCACCGATCGATGTTCGAGAAGGTGAGAGAGGCCGGTGTCGACCTCGATGCGCCGTTTGGGGAACTGCCGGCGAAGCAACGACACATCGTCCTCGAGGGGGGCGGGGGGTTCGAAGGTGTCTTACCTGGCCTTGAACGCCGCGCTCGCGAGTACACACGTCGAAAGCTCGCCGAGGGAGGAGACGAAGAACGGGTGCTCGAGTTTCTCGACGAAGAACTCGGACAATTTGCGCGCATGGAGGTGTGCCCTGTTTGTCACGGGTCTCGCCTCAATTTGAATTCCCGCTCGGTGCGCGTCGGCGACCTGACGATCGATCGGGTCAGCGCGTTCGGCATCCTTCGCTTCCGGCAGTGGGTGCGGGAGCTCAAGTGGCCGGCTCAACTGGAACCCGCGGCGCGGCCGTTGGTGCAATCGATCGAGGACCGCGCCTCTTTTCTCGAACGGGTCGGTCTCGACTACCTGAGTCTCGATCGTGGGGCGAGCTCGCTGTCGGCTGGCGAGGCTCAGCGGGTGCATCTCGCGACTCAACTCGGTGCCCATCTGTCGGGGGTGTTGTATGTGCTCGACGAGCCGACAGCCGGTCTCCACGCCGCCGATGCCGAGCGTCTTCTCACGACCATCCGCGAGCTTCGCGACAGCGGGAACACCCTCGTGGTCGTCGAGCACGATCCGCAGACCACACGTGCGGCAGACCATCTGGTCGACATGGGACCTGGCGCCGGGGAACGTGGGGGCGAGATCGTGGCCGAGGGGAACGTCGAGGCCGTCATGGCCAACGAAGCCTCGCTCACCGGGGCCTATCTTTCCGGGCGCCGTCGGGTTCCTGTCCCGGAGCAGCCGCGTGCGCCGTCGTCGGGGACACTCAGCATTCACGTCGATGAGCTTCACAACATTCGGGGACTACGCGCCGAGTTTCCCCTCCACACGCTATCTTGCGTGACGGGGGTGAGCGGAAGTGGGAAAAGTACACTCGTCGTCGAGGCGTTGCTTCCAGCGGTTCGGGCGAAGCTGGGGTTGTCGGCGGAAGTTCCCCCTGGCGTGTCGATTGAAGGGGGCCTGGGCCTCGCGCGCGTGTCGTACGTCGATGCGACGCCGATCGGGCGAAGCGCGCGTTCCAACCTGGCGACATATCTGGGTGTCCTCGGGCCGCTGCGGGAGCTGTTCGCAGGGGTTCCGGAGGCGCGGGCGCGGGGCTATCGACCCGGCCGTTTCAGCTTCAACACGAAAGGAGGGCGCTGCGAGGCCTGCAAAGGTGAGGGCGTCCAGCGAATCGAGATGCAGTTGCTGCCGGACGCCGAGGTCGAATGCGACGTCTGCAGTGGCCGACGGTACAACGATGAAACACTCCAGATTCGCTATCGCGGCCTCAACATCGCCGATACGTTGGACCTTCCAGTCGAGGAGGCGCGCGCGCTCTTCGAAGCCGTGCCCGCGATTCGGTCCCGGCTCGACGCCTTGCTTCGCGTAGGCCTCGGCTACCTCGAGCTCGGACGCCGGTCGACAACGCTGAGCAGCGGCGAGGCGCAACGAATCAAGCTCGCCCGGGACCTCGCCCAGCCCGCGCGAAAGCCCACTCTCTATGTCTTCGATGAGCCCACACGCGGTTTGCACTTTATCGATGTCGAGCAACTGATCTCCGTTTTCCAGCAACTCGTTGACGATGGCCACACCGTGATCGCCGTCGAGCACCAGCTCGACGTGATCCGAAACGCAGACTTCATCCTCGATTTGGGCCCGGGCTCCGGCCCGGCCGGCGGGCAAGTCATTGCGTCAGGGCCGCCCGCGGAGATAGCCCGGGCACCAGGATCCGCCACCGGACGGTTCTTGAATTCGGGACGCTGACACTGACACTGGCGCTGGCACTGACGCTGGTGCTGACGCTGGCATTGACGCTGACGCTGATGCCGAGCTACCCCGCGTGTAAAGAGCGGCTGAAGGCGTCGCCCACGGTGACGCACGCCTGGCGAATTTCGAGCTCGCCACCGACGAGGATCGCCAGGGGGTTGACCTCGACAGCTTCGATTTGATCCCGCCATTGGTGCACGAAGGCTGCGAGCCGCATCAGGACCTCGCCTATTGCGCTGACGGCTTGTTTGCGTTCTTGAGCGTTGCCTTCGAGCAAGAGGGAGCTGCCCTGGAGCCTGTGCAGGACCCGTTCGAGTGCTCGAGCAGTGGCCGGCAAAACCGTCTGTGTCGTATCGCCTGACGCGCGGCCGTGCGGGTCGGCGAAGCCGATCTCAGCGAGCACGGGGCCGCTTGGGAGGGGTTCCATCCGGACGCGCAACAGCGTTCGTGCCATCGTCGACGCACTCACGGTGACCCCGAGCAGTCGCGCGTCTGCGGAACGGCTTCTGGCGAGGGCCATCATCTGCCGGTAAGCGTCTCGAGCCTGGGCTGCAGAGAAGACCTCCGCGACGAGGTCGGGATGATCCCACAGCCGGAGATCGGGCGATGCAAGCGCGACCCGTACCGGGAAACCTATCCGCGAGGCTTCGGACGCGGCCCTCGAGGGCGTCGCGCAGAGCTCCTCCAGCGGCAGAGGCACGTCGTAGGGACCGAGGGCTGCCTTGCTAGCGGGATCGGAAAGGGCCCGTCGAGGCCCCAAGATCGTATCGAGCACCGCATCGGCTTCGACCCCTTGCACCACAGGAACCTTGGGCCTGGACGCCTCGTGGGATGCTCGCATTGCCCGCAGCGCCGTCGCCACGTCTCGGGGCGTACCGATCGGTCGGCTCGCGCCCCCCTCGTCCTGGTGCGCGATCAGCCCGTCGTCGATCCGCAAGAACCGACCGTCCGCTCGGTGACTCATGCTGTCGCCGAGCCGCACCCGGTCTACCGCGGGGAGCCCTTTGGTGGTCGCCGCCCAGGGGTGTTCCGTCGGGAGCTCGAGGAGTGCAGCGATCGCCACCATCGGGCCCGTCTCGTGGACCGCTGGCAGGCCTAGGTCGTGAAAGAGCCCCAGCGGTTGCGGGCCGATGATCGCGAGCGGGACCTTGGCTCCCTCGGTTCGCATCGCTTCGGCCAGCTGGACGATCTGATCGGCTCCAATCCTGCTTTCCAGCGCGAGGGCCGTGGGTTTGCCGGCCGCCAGCCCCTCGATCGCCGTTTCCACGGGCTTGTCGACCACGATCGGCGCGATCGACAGACCGATTCGCTCGGCGTCGCGCGCCACATCGACCGCTAGCTCCGGGCAGTCACACAAAATGCTCCACGCCTTTCGCATCGCCGTGCGCGAAGGATACCCCTCTTCCGGCGCTCGCGCCCACTTCCTCTACCCCGATCGCGACAGGAATTCAGCAGTCAGCACGGATAGCTGGATCTCGAATATCGTAGCGTTTCGAAGTTTGACGCGTCACGTGCTTGACGCCTTCGACAGCGCGGTGATAATCCGGGCTCGGTCGGTGTAACTTCCCCGATCAACAGGGGGAATTGGCCCTGGGGGGCTCATCCTGAGGAGAGACGCGGCATGCGCCTGAAGCTTATTGCGGGCAACCTCATCGTGGTGCTGCTCGTGGGGTTGGGATCGTACCTGGTGGTGCGAACCCAGCTCCAAACCGGGCTCTCGAGGGTTCTCGACGAGCGGATCGACGAGGACTCCGAGCTGTTCGCACGGTCGTGGCGGGCGGACGGTGCTCGCCTCATCGAAGGTGTTTCGGACCGCGCGTCGAGTAGTCAGGCTCGGGGCGTCTTCACGGCCTCCGGGGAACAGAAGCGACGCGGCCGTGCGTTCTCGGCCGCCCAGGCGGTTTCCAGGTGGTTCCAGGACCCGGCGCGCGGGCGTCGAGGGCGCCCCCACATCGTGGCGGTCATCGACGAGACCGGTCGGGTCATCGCGCGTGACACCGACCCGAATCGCATGGTTGGACAGTCGCTGCTCCGCACCGTGCCAGTCGTTCGCAAGGTCTTGAAGAGTGGGGCGGCCCGTTACGGCGTCTGGCTCGATCAGGACAAGCTCGTGCAGGTCGCGGTCGCCGCGGTCCGAAACGACGATGGCGGCGTCGTCGGAGCGCTACTGGTGGGTTACGACCTTTCGAACGGATTTGCGCAACGTGATGCGAAGCTCATCGGGCACGACCTGCTCTTCATCACGTCCGACAAGATCTACAGCACCTCGACTTCCGTCAGCGTGCGAGATGCGTTGCAGCAGGCGCTCTACTCTGCACCCCTTGACAAGGGCACCAACGCGGCACTTCAGGGTAAACCAACCATGCCGTGGAAGACCACGCTGCGAGGTGAAGACTACGTGGGAGTGACAGCGTCCTTGCCCTACGTGACCGGTGTAGAGGCGGGCTACGTGATCCTCGCCCATCACGGTAAAAGCACGGAGCTTGCTGGCGTGGCCACGATGATTCTCTGGCTGACCCTGCTCGGGCTCATCGGGGTGGCGATCTACGGGTTCATCGTCGCGAACAACATCATGGAGCCCATCGAGCGGATGGAGGACGACATCTTGGCGGTGATCAACGGGCGCGGCGACGTCCGGCTCGAGGTCGAGACTGTCGAGCTCGGTGGCCTGTCATACCGAGTCAACCAGCTCATCAATCTGTTCATGGGCGTCGCCGAGGAAGATGAAGAGGGGCGGGCCGTGACCAGCAGCGGCGGCTGGGAGGCGGTCAGCACGAATAGCCAGGAGCTCCCCGCCACGAGTTCCGTCAGCACTTCGGCTGAAGGCGACGACCCGGACGCAGACGCGCTCGCCGCACAACCCGAACGCCAATACTACGCGCAGCTCTTTCGGGACTACGTCGCGGCGAAGCAATCGGTCGGAGAAGACGTCTCGAACATTCCCGAGGACCGCTTCATCCAACGGATTCGGGGAAATGCGGATCACCTCCTCAACAAGCACGGGGCCCGCATGGTGCGCTTCAAGGTCGAAACGATCGGTGGGCAGGTGAATCTCAAACCGGTGGTCATCCACTAACCCGGGGATTGTGAGTTCGGCGGACGCATCTCGTTGCGTCTACGGTCCGTTCGGCCTAGTCCTTGTCGCGTCATGGGGTTGTTCGATGTCTTCAAGGGCGGTGGCGGGCTCAAAAAGCACGTCGCGCGGGTCGCCAACAGACGGGCTCAGCAGCACGAGCGTTGGGAATCGATCCAAGCTCTGGCCAACGACGGCTCCGAGGAGGCCCTGCGCGCGCTGATGACGCGCTTCACGATCCGGGTCGATCCGAGCATCACCGATGGCGAGGAAAAGAACTCGGCGTTTCAGGGGATCGTGAAAAACGGCGTCGCGGCGATCGGGCCCGTTCGCGATTTCCTCGAGGCCAGCGACACGCTCGCGTGGCCCATCAAAATCCTCAAGGAGCTTCAAAGCGAAGAAGAGGTCACCGGGACGCTCCTCGACCTCCTCTCGAAGATGGACACCGGGTACGAGCGGGATCCACAAAAAAAGATCGACGTCATCGCCACCCTCGAAGAACGCAAGGACGCGCGTATCGTCCAGGCGGTGACCCGATTCCTCGACGACATGAATGAGACCGTTCGCTTCCAGGCCGTCTGCGCCATCTTCGCGCAAGACGACCCCGCGGAAGCCACCGACGCCCTCACCAAAACCCTCCTTGTCGAAGAGAGCGTCCGCGTGCGCATGATGATCCTAGACGGCTTCATCGAGCGGAGTTGGAAGATCACCGAGTCGAAAGACGAGGCACAAAAGAAGCTGCCGACGGGCTACACGCTGGGGAAGAAGGGCGAGGTCAGGAAGAAGCGCTGAGGGGACGGTGTCAGTGCCAGTGCCAGTGTCAGCGCCAGTGCCAGCGCCAGTGTCAGCGTCAGTCGGTCGTCTTGATCTTCGGTGGCAGGATGAAGATGAAGCCGATGCTCATCATCTGGTTGAACTGCCTTTGGCGATCGCTGCTGTCGATTGACCCGTCGGGGAAGTCACCATTCGGGCCGGCTTCGTCGGTGCCGCCGGTGTTCCACTTGAACGGAAACGCTCGCCATCGAATGGCGATGCCCATGAACTCCTTGAAGTAAGCCTGGAAGGCGATGCCGAATGAAGGCGCGACCACCGTCCGCTTGGAGCGAGCCAGTTGGCTCTCTAGACAGCCGACGTCGTCGGCCGGCGGATTGCAGAACTGGGGTGGGCCAGGTTCGATCGTGGTGTCCGATCGCTCGGTGATCCCAACAAAGGCAGCGCCCACGAAGAAGTCCAAGTCCGCGTCGAAGAAGACTTTCTGGAACATCGCGAGCTTGCCTCGGAAAGGCGTGAAATGGAGATCGACACCGGCCAACCAGTTCATCCTGCCGATCTGCTCCGGGAAGTTTTCCCGGCTCGGAAGGCTCAGACGGTTGCGGTTGGTGGTGACGCCCTTGTCGCGTACCTGCCGCGTGAGATCGGTGTTGAGGTTGGCGACCGACCCGCCGCCCCATCCGCCGATGCCGAGCCAGTCCAGGAAACTGAATCGCAGCTCTCCGCCGAGGATCAAAGCGCGCGAGTAGTCGTCGCCGAACGTGAACGCAAAGAACGGCTCGAGTTGGAGCCTGTTCTGGCGCCACAATCGAAGCCTCATCACCGCGGGTGCGTCCGCAAGCGGACCGGAGACTTGAACCTCTTGGGCGCTCGCCGAATGCGTTCCCGACCGCAGGCCGTCGCCGACCACCAGGCACGAAGCGACCGCCACCATGATGCTGATTCGCAAAAGCGTCTGTTGTGCGAGCTTGATCATTTCGGTAACCGGTACTCGAACTTAATCGGTAGGAAGAGGGTGAAGCCGAACTGCACCGTCAGGTTGTTGAAGAAGGTCGAGCT
>CAXMND010000218.1:0-3807 GCA_964194675.1 uncultured Coxiellaceae bacterium
CTTCGCCAAGGTGTTCGCAAAAAACCACTAGTGTGTGATCCAGAAACTTAGTGTGCGAGAGATTTTTTCTTGTGGTCGAGCGCGCCCGCAGAAGCGTAGTGAGAGGCACTCATGTGCCTCGCAACGGAGCGACGAGGACGAAAGCCGACCACAAGGAAAAAGATCCGCACACTAGTGGCCGTTTGTCGCGTAGGTCTCGTACAAATACCCGCGAATTGCCTCGGATTCGAACATCTGTGTGCCCATATTGGGGTCGAGCAGGTAGGGGACCTGCATCTTGCCGGAGACGGAGACGAACCCGTCGCGCCCCGGGCTCTGTCGGGGCACGTTCCGGAGCTGATGCGGGAGCTCGAGCTCGCACAGTGCCTCGCGAGCGATGCGGCAATAGGGCGAACCTTCGTATGAGTAGAGCTCGAGAAGCTTCTCCGGTTTGCGTGAAGATACGACGCGGTGACCTTTGCGAACTCGGAAGCCGGACGCGAGCATCGAGGTCGACACGGCGAAAGCACGTTGCCGGAGGAACCAAGGCGTCTTGCCGTCGCCATACTCGCGAAAGAGATAGTCCACGATGTCGGCCGACTCGTACATCGAAACCCCCGTGTTTGGGTCGACGAGGTACGGGAACTGATAGCGGCCCCCCTGCTTCTTCATCTTCTCGCGAAACCGTCTACCGCCCTTCGGGCAGGGATAGATGATCGGATCGAGGCTCAGGGCCGAGAGCGCTTCCCGGGCGATGCGGCAATACGGGCAGACCTCGAACTCGTAGAGCTCGAGGGGCCGCTCGGGAGTCTTCGTGCGCTCGTAGTGGACGTTGCCAAAGTTGGGACGGGCCGCGCTCGCCGCGGTCGCGGTGGTCAAATCCCAAAAGCGGGTGAAATCCATAGGGGCTCATGTACGGCGACTTTTCCCTTTTTCAAGCGGTGATAGCCTTCCCGCATGACGCGGGAACTCGAGCTCATCACGGAATTGACGCCGAAAGGCGACCAAAGTGCGGCCATTTCCGATCTCTTGGAAGGACTCGAGCGGAACGATCCGCACCAGGTCCTGCTCGGGATCACCGGAAGCGGCAAGACCTTCACCGTGGCAAACGTCATCGCTGCGACGAAGCGGCCCACCCTGATCATCGCCCCAAACAAGACTCTGGCCGCTCAGCTTTACAGTGAGATGCGGGAGCTCTTTCCGCAAAACGCGGTCGAGTACTTCGTCAGCTACTACGACTACTACCAGCCCGAGGCGTACATCCCGTCGTCCGATACGTACATCGAGAAGGATGCGATCGTGAACGACAAGGTCGACCGTATGCGCCACAGCGCGACGCGTTCGCTACTATCACGTCGCGACGTGATTATCGTCGCTAGCGTGTCGTGCATCTACGGCATTGGCTCTTCCGAGTGGTACCAAGAAATGCTCATCAACTTGGAGGTCGGCAAGGAGTATCGCCGCGATCGGCTACTCCGCCGTCTCGTCGACATCCAATACCAGCGCAACGACATCGACTTTCATCGAGGCACGTTTCGCGTTCGGGGAGACGTCGTCGAGATCTTCCCGGCGCACTCTGAAAACCTGGCGGTCCGCATCGAGTACTGGGGCGACGAGATCGAGCGCATCGTGGAGATCGACCCGACCAGAGGCAAGATCCTCGAGGAGCTCGACCAATATGGCGTCTATCCTGGAAGCCACTACGTCACCCCTGACGAGCACCGAGAACGCGCGATCGAGTCGATTCGCGAAGAGCTTCTCGCATGGCTTCCAGAGCTTGAATCGCAAGGGAAATCACTCGAAAAACAGCGTCTCGAGCAACGGACGATCTACGACCTCGAGATGCTGGAGCAGATGGGATTCTGCCATGGTATCGAGAACTACAGCCGGCACCTCTCGGGTCGAAAGGAAGGCGAACCCCCGCCCACCCTGCTCGACTATTTTCCCGACGACTTTCTGGTCATCCTCGACGAATCGCACATTACTGTGCCGCAACTCGGAGCGATGTTCCGCGGCGACCGCTCACGCAAGGAAACGTTGGTTGAGCACGGCTTTCGGTTGCCAAGCGCGCTCGACAATCGACCACTTCAGTTCACCGAATGGGAAGAGCGGGTCGGCGAAGTGATCCACGTCAGTGCGACTCCGGGCAGCTGGGAAATCGAACAAACTCGGGGCGTGATCGTCGAGCAGGTGATCCGTCCGACCGGCCTCCTCGACCCTCGCGTGCACGTGCGGCCTATCAAACATCAAGTCGACGATCTGTTGAGCGAGATTCGTACGCGCGTAGCACGCAACGAGCGCGTGTTGATCACGACTTTGACCAAACGTATGGCCGAGGATCTCACCGAGTACTACAACGAGCTCGGTGTCTCGGTCCGCTACCTCCACAGTGATATAAACACGCTGGAACGTGTTGATATTCTTAGAGATTTACGGAGGGGAGAGTTCGACGTCCTCGTCGGGATCAACCTCCTGCGAGAGGGTCTCGATCTCCCAGAGGTGTCGCTCGTGGGGATTCTGGACGCAGACAAGGAAGGCTTCCTTCGCTCGTTCCGCTCGCTCATCCAAACCACCGGCCGCGCCGCGCGAAATGCAGGCGGTGAGGTGATCATGTACGCAGACCGGATCACCGATGCGATGCAACGCGCGATCGAGGAAACCGAACGCCGTCGCACGCGCCAAACGGAGTACAACGAAGAACACGGCATCACTCCACAAACTGTGAAGAAGGCGGTCCTCGAAATGGATCCCTCGACGGGCGCGGGCGACTACGTCGTCATCCCGATCCTAAGGCCGGGCGAGGAACCTTCGGACCCCACCGACATTCGGGCGCGCATCGAAGAGTTGAAGAGCGAAATGCTTCTCGCTGCGGAGGAGCTCGAGTTCGAGAAGGCCGCAAGGTTTCGCGACCGAGTCGAACAATTGCGAGCGACGCTCGGCCCAGGCAAACCCGATCGAGACAACCGCGACCGTGGGGCTTGACGTCCTCGAAGGTGAGCCCCGCTTAACTGTCTGAAAGGAAACGGGTTTTTGTCGCGGCGATGGTTTCCTTGAGCGGCAAGAGACACCCCGCTAGGGTGTTCAGGTCATGCGTTGCGGATCGCTTAGCCCGTGGGTTGCCGCGATTTGGTTGGCGAGCGCCGGGATCGGTGGGGCTCAAGACCGTCTCCTCGAGATCGGTTTCACACCCACCGAGCGCGCGCAAATCGCCGTCTGGGTCGAACGGGACGACGGCACGTTCATGGGTACCGTGCGACTCACGTCGTCGGTCGCGCTGCGCGGCGTCGGCAACCGCCCAGGTGCAACGCAGATGAACAGTGGCTTCCGCTGGCCCATGGGGCGCCGGGAAGGAATCCTTCCGGTGTGGGGTTGGCGACGCGCGACGGCCCCCGGCGCAGAGTTCTTTCCCATGGTGATCTTTCAGGATCGAGCATCGGAAGGTTTTGCATCGCGCACTACCGTCGACGCGTCCCCCGACAGCTACTTCTGCCTGTCGTTTGATCAGACGACGACGACCCGTGAGGCTCTCGATGCGGTGACCTGCGCCAGTGTGTTCAACAGCGACAAGGGCCGCTTCATGCGCGAACAAGACATCACCAACGGCTACGCAGAACCATTTGTCCCGTCGTTGGAAGGCGAAATACTGCGCGCCTTAGCCATGGATTCACTCTATCCCCCACGCCGCGACGTCGTCGGGCTAGGGGAGTTCGACCACCCCGACGTTGCGCTGTTCATCGACGAAGCGCGGCGGGTGATGCCCGACATCGACACGGTCACGATGGCCACGCCCGCAGGGAATCAGCCCGTCACGATCCAATATCCCGTTCC
>CAXMND010000219.1:0-5022 GCA_964194675.1 uncultured Coxiellaceae bacterium
ATCGGCTGGAAGATCGGCGGCGAAGGGCGCAAGCTCTGGTCCGGAAGCGCTGTCTTCGACGAAGACGGGAACCCCTGTGCGATGGGCAGCGCGACCTGGATCGTCCTCAAGACCGAACAGGAAGAGTTCAAGATCGCGCGCTGATGAGCGACCGCGGCGGTTTGCGCGGTGTGACTCGCAACTCCCTGAAACCAGACAGGAGCGAGGCCGATGTCGAGGCGCTCGAACGTCAGGTGGCCGGGCTCCCAAGTGAAGTCGAGCTGAACAGGAGACCGGATTCTGGGATGGGATCGACCTGCCGATCAGATTGACCGGCGAGGTGACCTGCACATTGATGCCGGTGACATAACATCTAGTACCGCGCAATTCAGTTCTCAGAGTGGTCCCCATGGGCTAAGAGAGTCCGTGGTATCAGGAGACCCTATGTCGTTCACGAGCGTCAGAGGCTTGTCCGAAGGCGAGGAAGACCGGGCGTTCCTGCAACGGCGCGTCGCACTCTTCGGCCTCTTCACGGGCGGCGCGTACCTTTTCATCTGGCTCTACCGCATGATCGGCAGGCTTTTCTTCGAGCGCCCGGACGATTTCGCGCATCCCTCGGTTTGGTGGCATCTGGCGGCCGCTGGGTTCTTTCTGCTGTTGTGGCTCCTGTGCCGGAGCGGCAAGCGCAGCGCACGCTTCATCCGAACCGCGGAGCTCGTCGCGCTCAGCTTGGGCGTGCTCGCAACGAGCGTGATGGCGACGCACATCTCGTCCGAGGCTCGGCCGGATTTCATCATCCTTCTTGCGCTCTCCAATGTGATGTTGGGACGGTCGATCTTCGTGCCGAGCTCCGGCCGCTGGACCCTGACTCTAGGAATCATCGTCGGGGCGGTCATCCTCACTTCCATCTACGTTCGCTCTCTGGGCCTAGACTGGCAGAAGTGGTCCACGATCTACCCGGAGCCCGGGGTCGCGGTGTGGGTGTGGTGGGTGATCACAATCGCGCTCAGCACCGCGGCTTCGGTCGTCATCTACGGGCTTCGACGCCGAGTCCGTGACGCAGAGCAACTGGGGCAGTACCGGCTTGAAGAGAAGATCGGGGAGGGCGGCATGGGCGCCGTTTACCGGGCGAGCCATGCGTTCCTTCGTAGGCCCACAGCCGTGAAGCTCCTGCCTCCCGAGAAGGCGGGCGTCGACAACCTGCGCCGCTTCGAGCAAGAGGTGCAGCTCACTGCGAGCCTCACGCACCCGAACACGATCACGATTTTCGATTATGGGCACACGTCCGATGGGCTCTTCTACTATGCGATGGAGTACGTCGATGGGCTGACCCTCTCGGACCTCGTCACACGATCGGGCGCGCCACACCAAGGCCGTGTCGTCAATATCATGCGACAAGCTGCGTCAGCCTTGGCCGAGGCGCACAGCATCGGCTTGGTTCACCGCGACATCAAGCCCGGTAACATCATGGTGCATCTGTTGCGCCCGCGCGGCGGGGCTGGTGATTGCGTCAAAGTGCTCGACTTCGGTCTCGTCAAAGAGGTCCGGCAGGACGGCGGGATCGAGGTCACCAATGAGGCGAACCTGTTCGGGACCCCGCAGTACATGGCACCCGAGTCGATCACCACGCCCATCACCGTCGACGCAAGAGCCGACCTCTACGCGCTCGGGGCCGTCGCGTACTACCTGCTGACGGGCACACACGTGTTCTCGGGGAAAAGCATCGTTGAGGTGTGCAGCCACCATCTGCACAGTACCCCGGAGCCTTTGTCGTCGAGGCTCGGCAAACCGATTGCGCCGGACCTCGAGCAACTGGTCTTGGACTGCCTCGCGAAAGACCCGTCCGACCGGCCACAGAGTGCACTCGAAGTCGAGAGTCGGTTGTCGCAGTGCCATGGGATTCCGGAGTGGACTCGCGAGGACGCCCAACGTTGGTGGGACGAATACGGTGACACGTCGAGACTGACCCCTCCGCCCGAGGGCGAAGGGATGCTGACGGTCGACGTGCGGCTCACTTCTCGAGCTGGTCGCGATTGAGGGACCTCCAGTCACCCCACGTCAGCGAGGTCGCGTTCGGCGTGCCAGAGGTCCCAGTCCATTTGCAGACCAAGCCAGAACTGAGGTGAGTTCTTGAACACCCGCGAAAGGCGAACTGCGGCTGCCTACCGGTGTCGGCCGTGGTGCGGCTGAGCCGCTGGCCTAGGCTCGCGTGGGTTGTTCGCCTGCGCCTCCTCGCGGACATGGTGCCGGTAGACTGGCGCGCGCGTCCCGCCGACGTAGACGGTGTTGCCCGACTCGTCCACCTCGCCGGAAGGCTGACTCGGCTGGTCGGCGTGCGAGGGTTCGCTCGGCTGCTGAGCGTACGAAGGCTGGGGCATTGCGGCGCCGGCTGCCCTCGCTTCGGCGAGCTCTTCCGGCGTTAGCTCGTCTTGCGTGTACCCGGGGTCACCGTCGATCCCGAGGTGCAGTCGATGGTCCGTGGGCGCCGGGGGCGGAGCCTCGGTCGGATCCATGAGCTCCCTGAGCTCCTCCGGCGTCAGCATTTCTTGCGCGTGCACGGGATCACCGTCGATTTCCTGCGGCGAGAAACGCTCGGTAGGAATCGGGGGCGGAGCCTCCGCGGGAGCCGCCGCCGGAGCGGTGACGGGTAGGACATCGGGAACTTGCTCAGTCTTCTTCGAGCAACCGATCGAAAGCACAGCCAATAACGAGACCAACACGCAAATCGAACGTATGTCCATACTTTCTGGGTAACGGCGCCATCAAGCCGAGTCAAGTTCGGAAGCACCGCGGGGTGTTGGGCGCTTTTGACATTTCCTATTAACTATATTACACATACGAAATGTGGGAGGTCTTCGAGAGCAGGCCTTGCAAGAGGCAACTCAAGAGGGCGCCCAAAGAGGTCGTCAAACAATACGAGGCATGGAAAGAGGTCGTCCAAGCATCTGGACCACGATCGCTCCGGTTGATTCCCGGCTATCGCGACCATGCACTCAAGAGCGAGTGGAAAGGTGCACGCTCGAGCTATCTGACCAAAAAGTGGCGGGTTCTCTACGTGGTCGAAGGAGACCGCTTCGAGGTCCTCGTGTTGGAGGTGAATCCCCATGAGTACTAAGCGCGGAAAGAAGGTTCAAGAGGCACTTCGGGGAGGGCGGTTCACGAAGTCTGTCGTTCGAGTCAAGCTCACGCCCGCCGAGATGGCTCGTATCCTCAGGGACAAGAACGAGCTCACACAGTCAGAGTTGGCCGAGCGTACCGGCCTCACGCAATCGACTATCTCGAACATCGAGAACGGACGGACGCAGCTCGGCGCGGAACGAGCCAAGACCTTGGCGCGGGCTCTTCGTGTTCATCCAGCGGTGTTGCTCTTCCCGGGGTGGGACGTGAGCGAAGAGAGCGCCGCTTAGCTCACGCTGGGCGGGCACAGCTCCACGGAGATCGCGGGTCGCCTGTACAAGAAGGCCAAACCGAAGGTGGTCAAAGAAGCCATCGCCGCTGGCGCGGGGTCATCGCGGGCGGCGGTGACGGCACGATCAATGCCGTCGTGAACGCACTCGTGGGCAAAGAAAAGAAGAAGCCCAAGACCACGTTCTGCGATACTGGCAGCTTCCCGAGTTCGCGATCGAGGCCGAACGCGAAGTGCACTTCAACCTCGATGGGGAGCCCACGACCGAGCACAAGCTGCATTTTTCGGTGGTGGGCGGGTGCTTTGGTCCGGTGGTGACGATCTTGGCCGAGGTTTCCTGAAATCGTCCCTGGGAAGGTTTCTGTCGAGGTTTCTTACTACGGGGGCTTCGTCCCGGTCATCGCGTGGGCTGCGCCTCGGACGTCGTAAAGGCCCTTTCCGGCGAAATGAGCCGCTCGCCTACCCCCGCGTCTTGCCAAAATGGCCCTTCTGTTGGACATTGCTTCCGCGCGTCCCGCGCGGACCTCGGCGGCACGTAGCGTTGCACTTCGAGGAGTGGGCGCCTAGCCCCTCGAATTCAACCGACCCGGTCCGCGCCGGCTCGAGACCAAGATCACCACCGTGGACGCAGTAGCCGCTTCGAAGCTCGACATCCGCAAGGAGTCGTACGCCAACATGAACGATTGGCTGAACACCCTCGTTCGTAAACGTATCGCTCAGGCGGCGGAAGACGGTGAGACGCTCCCAGAGGAGATGGCCTGGGTGGCCGAGAACGACCACCCCGTCTACCAGCGGCGGTTCAAGCCCTTCGTGCTGCTCATCCTCGCCACCTGCGTCTATGGCATCGCGCAGACCTCGAACCCCCTCGCCCTGCTCGTGACGTTCGTAGCGATGTATTTCTACATCGACTTCTACAGCGGCGTCCTGCACGTGGTCCTCGACAACCCACGCTTCGTCCGCCTTCCGTTGATAGGCGTGCCCTGCGTGGAGTTTCAGTGGCACCACACTTTCGCCTACGACATCTCGACTCGGCGGCTCTTGGATGTGTGGGGTGACCTCAACGTGTTGCTGCTCATCAAGTCGATCTTCCTCTTCGGCATCTTCGGGTTCAGCAGTACGGCGTTCATGGTGGCCGGCGTCGGGTACTTCTGGGGGTACATGAACCAGTTCTCGCATCGGCTCACGCATACAGCCCCTGGTCGTCGTCCGAAGGTCGCAGTGTGGCTGCAGGAGCACCACGTCTTGCTTCCGCCCGCCGTTCACCACATTCACCACACGCACTATGACCGAGCGTTTCCCGTGCTCAGCGGGCATAGCCGCGGGCTGATCCAGGCGATGCTTCGCGTCGTCCCGAACGGCTTCTCTTGGTTGGCGCTATTCGTGGTCCTGACGGCCTTCGATTTGGTCGCGGTCGCCTGGTTGGTCGAGCGCATCTGGCCGTCCTGAGCTACTCCCCATGGTTTGAGACGTGTTAGCGTCACCGGCGTCTCATGACCCATTTCAAAGCGGTCCATCTCTGGGATTACTCAAAGATATACGACCACGAGGTCTCCAAAGACACGATCACGCTGAAGCAGGACACGAAGTTCCACTACGGTTCATGCTCCACCCGTCGCACGGTTCGACTGATCTCCAAG
>CAXMND010000220.1:0-5904 GCA_964194675.1 uncultured Coxiellaceae bacterium
GGCGGCATGGGCGGTTCGGCGGCCTGTATCCCCGACGGCAATGCTCGGTGGGCCGGTCCTGTGATGAACCGTCCGTGCGGCGAGACGATGTGCGCTGAGATGGAGGTCTGCGTCCAGGGAGCGTGTGAGGCGTCATCGCTCGTCTTCGTGAGCAGCAGGCAGTCCGACGCCGCGCTCGGTGGGCCACGGGGCGCCGACCAGATCTGCGCCGATTTGGCAAGCGCTGCGGGCCTTGGAGGCTACTGGTTCTCGTGGACCTCGGATCTATGCACGTCTCCGCGGAAGCGATTCGAAAAGACGACCCTGCCCTACCGCCAGCTGGACGGAGTGACTGTTGCGTCAAGTTGGGACCGCCTCACCAATCGGCCTCCGGACGAAGCGAACCTCGAGAGCGTCCTGAATCTCGACGAGAACGGCATCATTCTGAGTTCCAGCCAGGACTGCAACTCCTCCGCCGCGAACCCCCCAGGTTGCCATGCGTGGACGAACACCACGATCGCGGGGAATGTTCAGTTGAACAACAGCTGCTGCGGCCTCACGAGCAACGCGGGCTCAGGTTTTTGCTTGGAGTCCAATGCGGGGCAGCTGTGGAACATCTTCACCGGGTGGACAGCAGACAAAAACTTCACCTGCGCGATCGACAACCTCCGCATCTACTGCTTCGAACAATCCGAGGCCGACCCGATCCCGTAACGGGGACACGCGAAGAGAGCCCGCTTTTGCCAGTGCCAACGTCCGTGCCAGCGCCAGCGCCAGCGTGCGCGCCAGTGTCAGCGGCCTGCGTTCCCGACTTTGCGCTCGGGGCTGGCGCCACCCGCGACCGGCCCTAGAGAACTTCCAACACGGAGGCACGGCACCATGGAGCTAAGCGGAAACACCATTCTCATCACCGGAGGCAGTTCAGGCATCGGCCTGGCGCTCGCGCAGAAGTTCGTCGAGCTGGACAACCGGGTGATCATTACCGGCAGGAATCCGAACAAGCTTGCGGCTGCAAAGGCGTCCCTGCCCTCCATCGAAACCGTGCAGAGCGATGCGGCAGACCCCAAAGCGATCCAGGCACTGGCGAGCCAGATTGCGGAGCAGCACCCGGAGTTCAACGTCCTGGTCAACAATGCTGGTGTGATGGCACACCGGAACCTAACCGCGCCCGCCCGAGACCTGACGGAAATGACCATGGAGCTGGACATCAACCTGGCCGGGCCGATCCGCCTCGTGTCGGCCTTCGTCGCGATGCTCAAGGCTAACCACGGCACCATTATCAACGTTTCGTCGGGGTTGGCATTTGTTCCGCTTCATTCTGCACCGATCTATTGTGCGACGAAGGCGGCGATGCATTCGTATTCCGTGTCCCTTCGGCAACAGCTGGCAGTCGAGGGTGTCGAGGTCATCGAACTCATGCCGCCTGCTGTCCGGACCGAGATGCTGGGAGATATGTCAGATGACGGCGGATTCAAGGTCATAGACACGGGCGAGTTAGTGAACGCTACGATCAAGGGGCTCCGAGCAGGCCAGTCCGAGATCCGTCCCGGGCAAGCCAATCAGCTTCATTGGATGTCACGCATCGCGCCAAGCTTCATCAATGCGCAGCTCGAGAAGGGATCGAAGGGCCTGATCCCGCCGCCCGAACTGGCGTGATCACCCCGTCGAGAACTTGAGGCCGAGGATGCCGGCGACGGTCAGGTAGATCCATGCCATGACGACGAGCACCGTTCTAACCTGAAGGTCGTCGTCGGCAAAGCAACGAAGGCATGCCTTAGGTCTTTTTATTTATAGCGGGCAGCGGTAGTCTCGCCTTTTCGCCCTAAACCGAATCGGAGTTGCACCATGAGTACGTCGATCGCCACCTTGAACGGAGACACCACGACCCTTTCTGACGAGGCGGTCGCGAACTTGGAAGCATCGCTGCGCGGAAGCCTGCTAACGCCCGAATCTGATGGCTATGAAGAAGCACGGACGATTTGGAACGCGATGATCGATCGGCGACCCGCGTTGATCGCGCGATGCACTGGCGCGGCGGATGTCATTCGCTCGGTCCGCTTTGCGGCCGAGAACGACCTCTTGCTCGCGGTTCGAGGGGCGGGACACAACATCGCCGGCAAAGGCGTGCATGACGATGCGTTCTTGATCGATCTTTCTCAGCTGCGCTCGGTTCACGTCGACCCGCAACGCAAGATCGCATGGGTCGAGCCTGGTGCCACGCTCGGCGACTTGGATGACGAGGCCCAGGCGTTTGGTCTTGCGACGCCGGTAGGGATCAACTCGACGACCGGCATCGCGGGGCTGACGCTGGGCGGTGGCTTCGGCTGGCTGAGTCGGAAATACGGGCTCACGATCGACAACCTTCGTTCCGTGAATGTAGTCACCGCCGATGGTCAGCTGCTCCGTGCAGGCGAAGACGACAACGCAGACCTCTTTTGGGGAGTCCGTGGTGGCGGCGGTAACTTTGGCATCGTCACGGCGTTTGAGTTCGATCTGCATGAAGTGAATACCGAGATCCTTTCGGGGCCGGTGATCTATCCACTATCGGCTGGACGAGAGGTCCTGCAGCGATACCGCGAGTTCGCTCGGGACATGCCTGAGGACCTCAACGTGTGGGCCGTCCTTCGTAAAGCGCCGCCCTTCCCCTTCCTCCCCGAAAGCGCGCACGGCCAGGAGGTCGTCATCCTCGCGTGCGCCTGGTTCGGAGACATGGATGCCGGCCAACAGGCGCTGAAACCTCTCGACGACTTCGGCCCTGTCCTCGGAACCGGCCTTGGCCCTCATCCGTTCGTGGGTTGGCAAGCGGCGTTTGATCCACTACTCACGCCTGGATCACGAAACTATTGGAAGTCTCACAACTTCATCGAGATCGAAGATGGCTTGATCGATGTCGCGCTCGACTACACGGCGCGGCTGCCCTCTGATCAGACCGAGGTTTTCTTTGGTCGACTTGGCGGGGCGATCAACCAAGTTCCCGTCGACGCCACCTCGTACCCGCATCGAGACGCAGAGTACGTGATGAATGTGCATGCGCGCTGGGAGGAGCCAAGCGAGGATGCAAAGTGCGTGGCTTGGGCCCGCGAGTACTTCGACGCGACGGCACCGTATGCAACCGGTGGCGTGTACGTGAACTTTGTCCCCGATGGAGATGATCCCATCGAATCGGCGTATGGCCCGAATCAGGATCGGCTCGTCGAGCTCAAGCGCAAGTACGATCCGAACAATCTCTTCCGTTTGAATCAGAACATCCGTCCATGATGGGAATGTGAACGCATCGCATCATGGAGATCCTTTCGAGCCGCTTCCTGTTGCATCCGACAGACTACGCTCGGAGCGTTGGGTTCTACCGAGATACCGTCGGTCTTCACCCGATGCGCGAGTTCGGCTCGGGGGATGCGAGCGGCATCGTCTTCTTCTTGGGCGGCGGCTATCTCGAGCTCACTGAAAGCGCCGCAGAACCTCCGACGCAGGCCACCGAGCTTTGGCTCCAGGTGCGCGATGTCGAGCAGGCACATCAGCGCTTGCGACAGGCCGAAGTGTCGATCGCCGAGACGCCCTCGAAAAAGCCATGGGGTCTGATTGAAATGAGGGTCAAAGACCCGGACGGCCTGACGCTGATCTTCGTCGAGGTCCCCTCTGACCACCCACTGCGCAAGGACCGGCGCTCCTTCCGTCAGCTCGTCTGAGATCCACGGCTCGCCCGAAATGGCGTTGCGGGCTTCGTTCCTTGTGCTACCGAAGATGAAAATCATTTTCATTTGCAACTAGGAGCGAGCCGAAAATGGTCAAATCTCAAAGTATCCTTGTAATCATTGGGTTTTTTGCATGCTTGGCCGCGGGCGTGGTGCTGACGGCTCCGATGCGGACACATGCCCAGGACTCGCCCCCCGCAACGACCCCTGCAGAAACCGTCCCGGAAACCGTCGAACCGACCGAGGAGCCACCGCCCGGCGCGCCCGTCACCGAGGGCGAGAGCGGACCGACCATCCTCATGCCGCCCGGTGAAGTCGCCCCCAAAGAACCCGAGGCCGGAGAGTACGGCGTCCAGATCGATCCCCTGCGAGGCATGCAGCAGGGACGATTCGATCGAGCCGCGAAAACCAGCGTCGGCGGCTACGGCGAGCTGCACTTGAACTTGATCAAGCCCGAGGGAGAGGTCGCCGCTGGACGACTCGATCTGCACCGTTTTGTCCTGTTCATTGCGCACAATTTCAACGACCGTTTTCGCTTCTACTCGGAGCTCGAGCTCGAGCATGCGTTCGTTGCGGACAGCGACGGAGTCGCGATCCCCGGTTCGTTTCAAGTCGAGCAGGCCTTCATCGACTGGCGCATCCTCAAGGGCGACAGTGAGGCCCTCTACCTGCGCGCAGGCGTCGTTCTCGTGCCCATGGGAATCATCAACCAGTGGCACGAGCCTCCGATTTTCAACGGCGTCGAACGCCCGTTCGTCGATCGTGTGATCATCCCGACCACCTGGCGTGAAGGAGGCGCCGGAATCTGGGGAGAGCCAATCGAAGGTCTACGCTACGAGTTCTACGTAGTCGGCGGGCTGGACGCGAGCGGCTTCTCGGGCTCGAGCGGCCTCCGCGGGGGACGGCTCCAGGTCACTCAAGCGGTTCTCAATGGTCCAGCATTTACAGGCCGCATCGAGTGGGAGCCCAGGCTAGGCATGGTCCTCGGCCTCGCGCCGTACTTCGGCCTCGCCGGCCCGAAGTCGCTCGACGTCAATGTGAAGGTCAGCGGCATCGCGGCCGACTGGCGCATTCGTCGCAAGGGCTTCGAGTCGCGTGCCCTCTTGGCGTACTTCCACGTCAGCGACACCGACGCTCTGCGCACGATCCTTCCCGGGGAGACCGTTCCGGTCAGCACCGTCGGCTCCGACCTCTTCGGCGTTTACGGGGAGCTCGGTTACAACGTGATCCGTTCGGTGGACACTGAGATGGAGCTGGTTCCGTTCGTCCGGCTCGACTACTACGACACGACTTTCGAAGAATCGAATCCCTTCTTCGATCTGCCGGCCTTCCTCGTCCCCACCGTCGGGTTCAGCTACCGGCCCATTCCGCAAATTGCGCTCAAGTTCGACTATCAGGCGCTTCTCGCCTCCTTCGGGCCGAACGAAAATCGTTGGAATGTGGGCATGGGCTGGATGTTCTAGCCGCAAATTCTGCGTCAATTTTGGCTTGCAGCTCCCTAGGCCTGCCCGTATTGTTGAAAACGAAGATGAAATGCGTTTTCAACAAGACCGCGCTGTTTCTCCTGACCCTGGTCAGCGTGAGCACGGCAGCAAGCGGGCATGCGCGGGTCTACTACAGCGTGCGCGGCCTACTCGCCGAACAATTTCAAGAGTCCGAACGCGTCGACTATAGGCGTGTCCGACTGTCGGACGAGCAGCGCAACCAGATCCAAACCCGCCTCGGCACCAAGCTCGAAAAAGGCGAATACATCTTTTACGTCGCGCACTCCGCGACCCACATCGACGGTTACGCCCTCTTCGATCGGGAGATTGGGCAACACGAGTACATCGATCTCGCGACGTTCTTCGACAGCGAAGGCCGGATCACGCGCGTGGAGGTGGTCGCCTATCGCGAACCGTACGGTGCAGGGATTCGCTCCGAGCGCTTCCGCAGGCAGTTCGTCGGCAAAGAATCGAGCAGCAAGCTGAAACCGGGATACGACATCGACGTCATCTCTGGGGCGACGTTGTCCACGCGGGCAATGGCCAAGGCCGTCAAGCGCGCCTCCGTGTTGTTGCACGATGTGGTGCTCCCCTCGTCATAGCCGCGTAGATGCAAGACTTCACCCAACCATCCGGCAGGCTGCGCGCCCTACCCTGGGGCGCGCGCGTCGTGTACTCGATTTTCTTGGCATTCACATTGCTCGGAATGGTCCTAACGGTGGTGCTCACCGACAACATGGTCGGGCTCG
>CAXMND010000221.1:0-18197 GCA_964194675.1 uncultured Coxiellaceae bacterium
GTCGGTAAAAAGATCCGACCGACGTTGGCGCCACTCGAAGGCCTCATGAAGGCGTCTCGCAGGTATCCACGTTCATCGATCGGTCCTCGCGATGCCCTAACATGGGCGCCGCTCGACGTCAGCTAACTGCTGAGCGCGGCCTGGACCCATCTGCGGGCGATGTCCGGCGCACCCCGGCAAGCCTGAGCGCGCTGCGATCGGCAACGTCGACCACATGCGAGGTGACGTCCACGCCGGCAGCGCGCGGGGAGGGGCGAAAGCACAGGCTGCGCGGCCTCATCGGTTTTGATACCGCAGATCTCGGCCCCAGGGAGCTCGAGGTTCAGCGTAGTTGCGCTACAGCCCTCTACCCACTCCTACAAACGAATCAGTACCGAATCTCGTAGCCACAACGGTAGATGATGCGTGTGGTGAACGGTTTGCCGTTCTTGTCGACCTGGGCCTGCCAGGCCTCGCGCTTGAGCGTCTCGATGCAGGCTTGTCCGAGCTCGTAGCCCGTCGGGTATTCCAACATCACGTGCCAGTTACTGACCACGCCATCCGCCCTGATCTGGAGTCGGATGAACGCTTCGCCCTCCACGCTCTCGGCACCGGCTTTCTTCGGCTCCAGACGTTCGAGCGTTCGATTCAAAGGAGGCGCAACTAGCTCTCTCGAGAGGTCGCCCACGTCGATGACGACCCCCATGCCTGTGCCTCCGATCACACCCCCGACAACGCCCATCTTGCTCTGTCCGGTGACCGCGGCGTTTGGGCTTCCGATCGGGCCTTCGACGCTCTTGCCCGACGCCTGCTCCGTGCTCCATGAAGAGTCACCATCCCCTTCATCGGTGAGCACCACGTTGTCGAAGGCGGCCGGCGTCTCTTGCGCGGCGGCCGGCGGCTCCTTTGGAGGTGAAGGTTTCTTGGCGGCTCTGAACGTCTTGCGCTTAGGAGGAGGCTTCACCGGTTCGGGTTCCTCGACCTCTTCAGGCTCCGGCTCCTCTTCGATGAACGACATGTCGACGGAGTTGCCTAGCGCCACCACACTCGACCGGTCGGGCGGCTTCGGCATGCCTCCGATGAGCGCCGCATGCGTGAAGATGGCCAGAACGACCCACCTGCTTTCAAGGGCCCAATTGGTGCTGTTCCCAAACCCTGTCGCCATCGGGGTCATCGAGTCTCGGTTTTAGCGTCCGTGAAAGCCCTCGCCAAGTGCCACCCCTCACGCGCGAAGAGCCACGTCGAGTCCACTGGGGACGAGATCTAGCTTCTTCGGCGTCGCCGCCGCTAAAACGAAAGGCCACAGCCATCGCGCTACCGGTACTGGTTGGCCGGGGCTCTCATGCTACCGTTGCCCGGGAGGCACACCACGGCTCTGATTTCCATAGAAGAAACGTTTGATGTACCGATCGACGCGTTGTTCGACGTCCTTACGGACCACGAGGGCTACGGTCGTTTTCGAGGCGTGAAGGACTGCGTCCTCACCCAGGTGGGCGCCCCGGACCGTAACGGCGTAGGGGCAGTGCGTCGCGTCGATCTCGAGCCTTTGGGAAGGCTCCACGAGGAAGTCGTGACGTTCGAGCGTCCGACCTTGTTCGAGTATCGGATCATTCGGTCGTCGCCGCTGCCTATCGACCACCGCTGGGGTCGCATCGAGCTATTCGCTGAGGGGAATAAAACACGCGCACTTTGGCAATCCGAGTTCACGATTCCGATTCCGGTGCTGGGGCGCTTCCTTGAGCGTGCGTTCGTCCGTCGCATGAGTGCTGGCTTCAGGTCCCTTCTCAAAAGCTCAGCGCGCTTAGCACGGGCCGGCCGGGAAACGACCGCTAAGCCCAGTCTGGAAAGTAGTAGCGCACTCGAAAAACTGACTGGTCTGTAACGAGTGGCTGGGTCGCCCGAGGTACTAGGAGGATCGTGACGGTCGAAGCGTTGACGCTGTACTACCACCCGAAAACGCGTTCGACCCGAGCGCGTTGGATGCTCGAAGAGCTCGGCGTTGAGTACGAGCTACGGCTGGTCAAGCTGTTCGAAGGGGAGCACAAGAAGCCGGACTACTTGGCGATTCATCCCTTGGGAAAGGTGCCGGCGCTGCGGCATGGCGATCGCGTGATGTTCGAGTCGCTCGGGATTTGCTTGTATCTCGCGGATCGATTTCCCGAAGCGGGGCTGGCGCCGGCGGTGGGCGATCCACTTCGAGCGCAGTATTGTCAATGGATGGCCTTCTCGATGGCGACCCTCGAGCCGGTGCTCTTCGCGCTCCTGTTCGACGAGGGCGAAGATCCGAAAAAGCTCAAGAAGGCGGAGGAGGACTTCGCTGCAATCGAGGCTGTTTTGGAGGACGCCCTCAAGAATCGGTTGTTCCTGTTGGGCGACACGTTCTCCGCGGCCGACCTGATGAACGGAGTGATGATGGTCTGGGCTCACAGCTCGAATCGAGTCGCTCCGGGCTCCGCCGTCGAACAATGGGTTCAACGGCTCACCGCGCGCCCGGCCTACCGGCGCGCCATCAGAACAGACGGTGGGTAAGCCTGATCCGGTGTACGTCGAGATCGACCATCCGTGGATCTCGAACGACATCATGCCCATCTACCGATGGACCTTTCCGAAAGAGGGCACCGACGAAGACCTTGGCGCGTGCTTTCGGGCGCGCGAAGATTGGGCATCCAGCGCCCAGTACCCGGTCGCTTGGGTCATCGACCTCTCGAATATCATCAAGGCCCCCGCGACTCAGCGTAAGGCGTTCGCAGAGCACCTCAAACGTTTTGAACACAACGCGCGCTGGAACGCTGGCTCGGCGTTGATCGTACCGAACGCCTGGCTGCGCGGCCTCGTAACCGCGGTGTTCTGGCTCTCACCACCGAAGTTTCCAAACAAGCTATTCTCCCGGCCTTTGGAAGCCGAAAGCTGGGCGAAGGCGCAGCTCGAGGCAAAGCTTGCTGAGCTACCTTGATGGCGCCATGAGATGACCCTAGATCCCTCGTATGGCCTGGGGCGACTGTTGGGGGGTGGCTCACGAAGAAGAGTCACTGTCTTTCCCGGTCGACTCGGTAATGCCCGAGGCAAACGGGGTCTGGTATCGGGGCGTCACGGTAGAGGTCCCGGCGCACAACCTGTTCCGGTGGCTCTGTCAGCTGCGCATGGCCCCGTACAGCTATGACTGGATCGACCACCGGGGTAGGACGAGCCCACGCGAGCTCACGCCGGGCGCGGATGAGCTCGCTGTCGGCCAGCGCGTGATGAGCGTCTTCGAATTGGTCTCGTTCGAGCGCGATCGACATCTGACGCTCCATTTGAAGCGCACCCACGGCTTCCCCCCGGTTGCGCTCAGCTACATGGTTGTCCCCGACGACGAAAAGACGACCCGCTTGCTCGTGAAGGTCCTCGTTCACTACGAAGGGCTTCGGGGACTGCTGTTTCGATCGTGGTTTGCCCGAGCCGATCTATTCATGATGAAGAAGCAACTCGAGACGCTGAAGACTCTCGCCGAGGGATAATGAACGACGCAACCTCTCAAAGCGCTATCGCGACCTTTCGCAGACTACATGAGTCGGGCTGCTTCGTGCTCCCGAACCCGTGGGATCGTGGCACGGCGATCTACCTGCATAGCCTCGGGTACCAGGCACTGGCGACGAGCTCGGCCGGGTTTGGGTTTTCTTGCGGCGTCCCGGACACCATTGGGGCCATGCCGCTCGAGCGGGTTCTGGCTCATTGCCAGGACATCGTGACGGCAACGCCGTTGCCCGTGAATGCGGATTTCCAAGACGGCTATGCAGCCGAGCCGGAGGGTGTCGCCGAGAATGTCGCGCGCTGCGTGGCGACGAGGGTAGCGGGATTGTCGATCGAGGACGCGACCGGAGACGAGGCGCAGCCGCTTTTCGAGCGCGAGCTGGCGATCGAAAGGATTCGCGCCGCCCGGGCCGCGATCGATTCGAGCGGGCACCCAGTCGTGCTCACCGCGCGGTGCGAGGCGTGGCTCGTTGGGGACGCGAGCCCTTTGCAAACGGCTCTAGACCGGCTCGTGGCGTACGCGGACGCTGGAGCGGATTGTCTCTATTCGCCGGGCGTTCGTGCGCCGAATGAGATCGAAGAAATCGTGACGGCAGTCCATCCGAAGCCGGTCAATGTCCTGGTGGGGTCGTCGGCGTCAGGGCTTACCGTGGCAAAGCTCGCCGATCTAGGCGTGCGAAGAATCTCGGTCGGCTCCGCCCTCTCGCGCGCCGCATGGGGTGCGTTCATGAGGGCTGCCAAGGGCATCGTCGACGACGGGGTATTCGACGGGCTCGACGATGCCGCCCCTTTTTCCGAGCTCAACGAGATCTTCGAGGGGACGTGAACGAAGACGTCCCTCGCTCGCTCTGAGCAATGGCTCCCTTACCAGCTGACCTTCCGTTCGGGAAACCGACTAGACCACTCCGTATGCCAAGATCGCGTCAGCCACTTTGATGAACGCCGCGATGTTCGCGCCTTTGACGTAGTTGATGTATTCGTCGCCGTGCGTGCCGCCGTACTCGACGCAGCGGCCGTGGATGTCGGTCATGATGTCCCGCAGCAACTTCTCGAGTTCTTCTTCTTTCCAAGTGATGCGCGCGGAGTTTTGGCTCATCTCGAGGCCCGATACCGCGACGCCGCCTGCGTTAGCGGCCTTGCTCGGGGCAAAGAGGATCTTGGCGTCCGTGAACGCGTGAATCCCCTCTTGTTCGGTAGGCATGTTCGCACCCTCCGACACCGCGCGGATCCCGTTGGCGATGAGTAGCCGCGCTTCCTCCGTCGAGATCTCGTTCTGGGTAGCACATGGGAACGCCAAGTTTGCTGGCACCCGCCATGGACGCCCCTCGTGGTGCTCGACACCGAACTCTTTGGCATACACCGTGAGGCGCCCTCGCTGCACGTTCTTGAGCTCCTTCACGAACGCGAGCTTCTCAGGGTCGATGCCATCAGGATCGTAGACGAACCCTCCCGAGTCCGAGAGGGTCACCGCTTTACCGCCAAGATGATTGATCTTCTCAACGGCGTACTGGGCGACGTTTCCGGACCCCGATACGAGACATGTCTTGTCCTCTACGGAGTCGTTGAGACGATTGAGCATCGACTCCATGAAGTACACGGTGCCGTAGCCCGTCGCTTCAGTGCGAATCGGACTCCCCCCGTATTCCATACCCTTGCCGGTGAGTACGCCGACAAATCGATTGGTGATGCGTTTGTATTGACCGAACAAGTAGCCGATCTCGCGCCCCCCAACGCCGATGTCGCCCGCAGGCACGTCGGTGTCTTCGCCGACGTGCCGATAGAGCTCCGTCATGAAGGACTGGCAAAAGCGCATGGTCTCGCTGTCCGACTTGCCCCTCGGATTGAAGTTCGATCCGCCTTTGGCACCCCCCATGGGCAGGCCCGTCAAACTGTTCTTGAAGGTTTGCTCGAACGCCAAGAACTTGAGAATGCTTTGGTTGACGCTTGGATGAAATCGGAGCCCCCCCTTGTATGGCCCGATCGCGTTGTTGTTCTGGACGCGCCACCCGCGCTGAACGCGGATGTCGCCTTTGTCGTCTTCCCAGCACACCCGAAAGCTCACGACACGATCGGGCTCGGAGATGCGCCGGAGGATCTGCTTCTCATGGTAGATCTCTTTGTCGGCGATGAAGTCGAACACGTTGGCGGCGACTTCATAGACCGCCTGGTGAAACTCGACCTCGCCGGGATTGCGGCGGCGGAGACCTTCCATGAATTGCTCGAGGTCAACGTGATCTGACACGGCCATGGGGTCCTCCTCCAGTTGGTGAATGGGAATCTTAGACCCGATAGCAGACTAGCGGGTCAAGCCCCCGTTCAGGGGTTCATTTCGTATTCGTCTCTGAGGTCGTACACTTGCTGCCATACCCGCTGGTAGCGTGCGTCGTCGAAAACCGGTTTGCGGATCATCTCGAGACAGCACTCCATTTGCTTCTCGTTGCTCGAAGGTTTCGAGTAGAGGTTGAGGGCGTGGCGTGAGAAATCTCGGACCATGAAATCGAAGATCTGATCCACCAGGTCGTCCGAGACGTCGTAGATGCTGGCGTTCTCCAAGATCAGTTGGCCGTAGACTACCAACGCAAAGATCTCACCCGCTGCAAGAAGGAAATCGACATCTTTGCGCTGGGCCTCGTCAGGTGGCGAAGAAAAGAGCATCTTTTTGAAGGCCGCGATCTGCTCGCGGAACACCTCCAAGTTCGCGGTATCGCGACTCGAGTACGCGATATTGTAATCATGAAAGCGAATCTTCCCGAGGCCCTTCGTCGGGCCTTGGTTGAAGAGGAAGTCGTCGTTGGCGGCTTGGTCCTGACGCGGCACTTCGGGGTAGTCGGCAGGCGCGAAAAAGTAGTTCGCCATGAACTTCACGATGAGCGCGATGTTGACGTGCACCGTGCCCTCGAGCTTCGGCAAAGCGCGAATGTCCACGGCGGCCTGCTCGAAGTACATGTCCTTTTCGAAGCCTTTGGCCGCAATGACGTCCCACAACAGGTTCATGGCGTCTTCGCCCTGCGTGGTGACTTTCATTTTCACCATGGGGTTGTAGAGGAGATAGCGGCGGTCTTCGGCTGAAGCGACCCGCATGTAGTCGGCCGCCCGAAGCGCAAAGAGTTTCATCGACACTAGGCGCGTGTATGCATCGGTGAACATCTGCTTCACATGCGGAAAATCTGTGACGTGCATGTTGTAGAGACGTCGATGGGCCGCGTGATGGATCGCTTCGTACAGCGCGTGTGTGCACATCCCGATCGAAGCCCACCCGAGATTGTACTTGCCGATGTTGACGGTGTTGAGCGCGCTGTTCCAGGCGTGGTCTCCCTTGGCGATGATGTCGGCTTCGGTGACCGGATAGTCCTCTAACTCGTACTGGGACACATAGTTTTGGCTCGCGCACACGTTCTTCACCAAGCGGTACTTCTCGTGTTGGGAGTCCACGCCAAAAAATACATAGTCTCCAGTGTCCGCAAGCTTGCCAAACGTAGAGACGATAGCCGCCTCGTTGCCGTTGCCGATGTAGTACTTCCCTCCGCGTGCTGTGTACCGGCCATCGCCTTGCGGCGTGAGTATCATGTCGGTGGAATACACGTCTGCGCCGTGCTCTTTTTCCGATAGCCCGAAGGCGAAGATCCCGCCCCGCTCGAGTGCCTGTGCCGTGCGCTTCTTGATGGCTTCGTTATCGCTCATCCAGATCGGCCCGAGACCGAGGACGGTCACCTGCCAGGTGTACCAGTACTGGAGCCCGTAGAAGCCTAGGATCTCGGCGAACTCGCAGACCCGCCACGTGTCCCAACGCGAGTCGGCGTCCCCGTACCCCTGCGGCGTGCACATCGTCGCGAAGATCCGTTCCTCTTTGACGAAGTCGAGGAAGTCGGCGTACCAAACCATGGCGTGATAGTCATCTCTGGTCCGACCCTTGCCCTTGCGCTCGAAGAAGTCGATCGTCTTGAGCATGACTTCGCGGGAGCGTTCGTCGGGATAGGATCGGCGATGTTTTTTGGGATTGAGGAGGAGCATGGCCCCGCAGTGATACCACGGTCGTGGGGCGCTGGCATGCACCTCGTCCGGTGAGACGCTAACCTTCCGCAAGCCGATGGACGCCGAAGACCCGATCCTCGTGAGCTGCGACGGCATGGTCGCCACGGTAGAGCTCAACGCCCCGCCCTATAACCCACTTGGGATGGCTCTCATTGACCGGCTCGATAGCGTATTCGAAGAGATCACCGAGGACACTGCGATTCGATCGGTCGTGCTCCGGGGTGGGGGCGGTGAGAATTTCTCGGTCGGCGCCGACATCCGGGAGTTTGGAGTGGCGGCTAGTGGACGCGGAATCAAACACTTCATCGACCAGAGGCATGCTTTGATCCGACGCATCGAGACGATGCCGAAGCCCGTCGTGTGCGCCATCCGTGGTGCATGTGTCGGCGGTGGTCTCGAGATCGCGCTCGGCTGCCACTTTCGGATCGCGGCGACGGGCGCAAAGATCGGTCTTCCCGAGATCGAGCTTGGTGTGGTCCCCGCGTGGGGCGGAACACAGCGACTCACTCGCACCGTCGGTCGCGCCCACGCGCTCGAGATCATGCTCCTCGGAACGAAGCTGAGCGCTGAAGAGGCCTATCGGGTAGGTCTCGTCACGGAGCTCTGCGCCCCCGACGAGCTCGAGCCGCGCGCGTCGTCGCTCGCTGCCACCCTTGCGACCAAAGCGCCCATCGCCGTCGCAGGCATCTTGGAAGCGGTCGTTCGTGGCGGAGAAGAATCACTCGACGAAGGACTGGCTCGTGAGTATGCCGCGCTCGAACGCGTCGCAGCCTCCAAGGACCTGCAAGAAGGCGTACTCGCCTTCTTTCAGAAGCGTACCCCGGAGTTCAAGGGTGAGTGACCCGGAAGCCGTCGTCCTCGGTGATGCGTCCCCTCACAACACCTTGCGCCTGAACTCACGGATTACTGGAATCGGGTCGAGCCAGGCGGAAGCATCGGCCCTGTCGCTGTCGTGCTCGCTTGGTTCGCCAGCAAAACCCCCTGGGATCTGGCTGAAGTGCTCCGACGCATCGGCTGTTTCATCGAAGTAGTGATACTCGTAGCCCGGAACGAACAGATCTTCGTCCGCGACAACATCGATTGTGCGCACCCCATACGTGGAGAGCTCGGTCGTCGTGGCCTGTGGAGGGATGATCCAGACGTGATTGGGGCCCGCAATGAACAGGTACTGTACTTTCCGATTGCGCGACAGGATGCGAAACCTTTGCAGCTTTCCTCCATACATGGAGCTCTTCGATTCACTGGTCTCGACGATGCCTTTAGCAAAGTCCGGTTCGAATCCTTCCACGATCTCGAGCGACGTAGGGTCGTTCTGGCGGGTGAATCGCGCGATGCTACGGCCACCGTTGATTAGATTGCGGCGGTCGGTCTCGGCTCTCCTACGTGGCCCAGTGAAGTCTCGGTACGGTGCAGTGCGGGAGCTGGGCGCGTTCCGGAGGACGAGGAAGAGCGCTTCTTCGTCCTTACGAGCTCGTCGGATCTTTCGGTTGAGCGTTTCTAGTGCGGTTTGTATTTCGAGCGGCAGATCCGTGGTGGACTCCACACAGTCAGTGATCTCGAATCCGCCTTGGACCACGGTCCTGACGTCACCCTTGCCGATCCAGAAGTCGCCTTCATTCGCGATCATGTGGGAGGCCGATCGCCAGACCAATGACAGGTCCTTGTAGAAGATACGCGGAAAGATCTCTGTCCGACCCGTCGTAGGACGTCGCTGAACGACATAGGCGACGAAGAACGCCAGGGCCGGATTCTGGAGAATATTCGTCAGGTAGAACCGTGTTTCGAAGAGAGAGACCTCGTAACGTGGCGTGTAGCCCGAAGACAACAGCTCCATCGGATCGTCTTTTGCTTCTCCGGCAGCGTGAATCTTCGCACCTGAATCGATGAGCTTGCGGAAACGGTGCGCCACCTGTCGGGGCAACAAGTCCGCAGGTTCGGCGCTCGGTACGATTCGAGTCGGGATGAGTGAGGTCATTGGCTGAGACGATGCTACGGGTCCGCTCTGTCTGCAAATACGCGACTATATCCTGCCGTCATGATGATCCGGACTCCGTTGCGTCGAGAACCCTTTGAATCTCGGATGCCACCTGACGGCCAACCCCAGTCTCCTCGTCCGCCACGGACGTGGCCCCCGAAACGAGGAGCTCTTCGTTCCATCTCTGGTATCGACTTCGTGTGACGATGATCAAGTCTGTTGCGGCCGCGCGCGCGTGAGCGGTAATCGATCGGGCCGCCGTGGGATCGGGCACGGTGATAGCGATAGCTTTCGCTGTACCCACGCCCGCGCGAGTCAGCACGTCTGTTCTAGTGGCATCGCCAATGATCGTGTCAATCCCCATAGCATCTGCCCTGCGTGCCAGAGCAGGGTTCCATTCGATGAGCACGAAGGGCGTTTTCTCCTTCGTGAGGTGTGCCGCTACCGCCTGACCCGCCGGTCCGAAGCCAACAAGAACGACGTGCGCCGAGCGACTCTCGCTGACTTTTGCCGCGTCACCAGTAGCCGGCGCGTGCCTCTCGACGAACCGCGCCAAACGCGGCGCGAGGGCCACCAAGTATGGCGTCACAAGGAGTGTCGCAACGATGACCGACACTATGAGCTCAAAAAGCTCCATGCCGATCAACTGAGTGTGCCGGGATATGTCGAGGAGGACGAAGGAAAACTCACCGATTTGCCCCAGGCACAGCCCCGTCGCTGCACTAGCGCCCACGGGCAACCGGAACAACCGTGCAATTGCGAAGATGATTATCGCCTTGCCGAATACTATTCCCACGGTTAGCGCGGACACGGCAACCCAGTGCTCCACCACCAGCCGTGGATTGGTCAAGGTGCCGATCGCAGCGAAAAACAACGTGACGAACACCGCTTTCAATGGACTCAGATCCGCGCGAACTTGGGTTCCAAATGGCGACTCTGCCAGCATTACGCCCCCCACAAAGGCTCCCAGAAGGGGCGACAATCCCAGAGCATGGGCTCCCCAAGCGCATCCAACCGCGGTGACGATTGCCAACAAGGCAGGAAGATCCCGGTTGGCGCCTTTGGCCGAGAACCTAAGGAGTCTCGGAAAGACATATTTCAAGATCACCACGATTGCCCCAACGAGCAGCAACGCGAAGAACAGCGCTCGCGCCATCTCCCAGCCGAGCCCCGCCGTCGACGCATCCCCCGCCAAGGCTGTGACGAGAATGACGAGCGGCACCACAGCGATGTCCTGCAGGAGCAGAATCCCCACGGTGCTGCGACCATGGAGGCTGTCGATCTCCGCGCGGTCAAATAGGAGGCGTGTGACGAGAGCCGTGCTGCTCAACGCCATCATCGCCCCCACCGCGATCGCCTGCCGTATCTCCAAGCCGAGCTCTCGGCCAATCCATGTCGCAGCACCCATCGTCACGAGCACCTGAAGGGTTCCACCTCCGAGAGCGATCGAGCCGATCCGCCGAAGTTTGCGCCAAGAAAACTCCATCCCGATTGCGAACAACAGGAGGGTGACCCCCAACTCGGCGATCGATAGGATCGCGTCACGATTCGTAAGTACATTGAACGCGTGCGGGCCGAGCAAAGCCCCAGCTAGCAAGTACCCGAGCACAGCGTTCTGCTTGAATCTCTCGAAGAGCGCGCCAAGGAGCAGCGCGCCCAGAAGCAAAAGCAGCGCGTCCTGAAGTATCGTCCATTCGTTCATTGCGCTTAATTGATGCGAGGCTTGCGGCTCTTGGTGGACCGTCGCCGAATGGCGATGAAGGTCAAGTCGTCCGGTTTGGAAGGGGCGCCTTCCCTCGGCGTCTGCATGCGTTTCGCACCGAGGCTCGCAAGCTCATTGGCAGCGGTACGCAGGGGGCCCTTGCGAATCCGCTCGACGATCTCATCGAGGTGCAGGTTGTCACTGAGGCCATCACTCGCGAGCACGACCGTATCTCGCGCCGCCAACTTGAGCGTAGCGCCGAGCTCGATGCGCATGTCCTGCCCACCCAAGAGATTAGACACCAAGTGCAGGTCCTCGTGAAGGAGCGCCTCTCCCCTATCCAGCAACCCTGCTTCTACCGCATAGCCGACAGGCGAGTGCGGAACGGTCAGCCATTTGATGCAACCACGCTGCCCCGTCACGAGAACCATCGAGTCGCCCGCGTGGTAAGCACGCATCGTGTCGTCCTGAACCTCGACCACCGCGAGCGTTGCTGCCGCGCCCGTCCCTAACGCAGAGATCGCTTTATCGGCAGATTCGAAGCCATTGATGATCGCTTCGCGAAGACCGTGAACATCATCGCCAACGGTCGCCACCGCATCACACACAGAGTTGACCGCAATGGCGGCCGCCTCGGCGCCCCCCGGATGCCCACCTGCACCGTCGGACACGACAGCCACCCCCGCACTGTCGCTGATCGAGATCAGCGCGGCTGCGTCCTCGTTCGGCCCTTGGCGTTGGGGCTTTCGCGCGCTCAATACCGCTGCCTCGCCACCGGCAAAAGCGAAGCACTCGCTCTGGCTCAGGTCCACATCCGCGAAGATGTGGCTACCGCTCATGCAGCCCCTCTCCCATTGCGTCCACGAAGTGCTTTGGGCGCCAATCGTTGAAATGCTTTTTGCATCTGAACACCGTCGCGAAACCGTTTTCGCTCTCGAACCTCGATCGAACGCCGCAAAAAGTCGATAAAGTCGCGGCTGAGTTTCCTCCGAAGCCGGTCTGCACCTTGCGGGGGCCAGTCGAACGGCCACTCCGGCAAGTGCCCGGAGAACATGCGGACCATCACCAATCCAAGCGAGAACACATCGGATCGAAACGACGGCTTTCCCATGGCTTGCTCGGGAGCGATGTAACCGACGGTGCCCTGGCCAGATCCCGCAATCGTGCGTGTCTTCATCGCGACCTTAGCGATGCCGAAATCCGCCAACCGAAGCTCTTGGCCCTCGAAAATGATGACGTTGTCCGGTTTGATATCGCAGTGAATGATGCGCTGCTCGTGCGCGTAGGCCAGCGCATCGATCAGCTGCTCCGAATATGAGAAAGCGGTCGTAGGCCCCAGTCGATATCGCAACCGATCGGTAAGGGTCTTCTCTCCAAGCGGCGTTGCGATGACGAAGTAGTCGTCGATCATCATCGCGTTACGAAGCGGCAGAATGTTCTCGTGATCGAGCCGCGCGGTGAGGCGCACCTCTCGGTGGATTTCGGCCAGGGAGTGCTTTGCTAGAAGGTCGCGGTGTGGAACCTTCAGAGCGACGCGAATCCCTTCGATCGTGTCGTAGGCCTCATAGACGGTCGCGAACGCCCCATCGCCGACGCGTCGTCGAATGCGGTACTTCCCGAGCATCTGTCGGGCTTTGAGCGTGCCATTGAGGGACGCGCCGCCGGTGTTTCGCATGACGTTGGAGCTCACTTTGATCCTGCGGGAAAGGGGCGCAACTCTGACATCCTGCGGCCACCGATGCACGCGGTATCGGCTACCCGAGCAGGGCGGATGTCGCCCGCTGGCGCGAGGGCCGACTTGATGGCTAATTGGGGGATTGGGGGAAACGCTTATGCAGAAGATTAGTCGTAGCATTTTGGGGCTGGTAACGATTTCTTGCTTGGCGATCGTCAGCTGCGGCGAGAGCGGCGGTTGCAGCAATTGCGGCACCGGGGGTAGCGGGGCGACAGGGGGCGCGGGCGGAGGCACGAGCGGTAGCGGAGGTTCGAGCGGCCAGGGCGGCAACAGTGGGACGGTCTCCGGCCTCGAGGTCACGCCAGTGATTTCAGGCCTCGACCATCCGTGGGACATCGCATGGCTTCCGAACGGTACCGTGTTGGTGACCGAAAGGCCGGGCCGGCTCAACGTGTACGTCGACGGAATGGACCAAGCGCCGGTTGTCATCGCACCGAATGACGTAGTCCCCGGGGGTGAAGGCGGAATGTTGGGGCTCGAGGTCGACCCGGACTTCGCCAACAACGGCTACGTCTACGTGTGCATGTGCTCAGACGCCGAGGACCCCACGGACGTGCGGCTGGTTCGGTATACGCTAAGCAGGCCCAACGGCTCCAGCATGATTGGGCGCACCGACATAGTCACGGGCATGCCCTACAACGTGGGCAGCACCGGAAGGCACAGCGGCTGTCGGCCGCGCTTTGGTCCGGACGGCTACCTTTGGGTGGGCACCGGCGACGCGGCGATCGGCACCAATCCTCAAGACGACAACTCGCTCGGCGGCAAAGTTCTCCGCATCGATCGATTCGGAGACGCGGCTCCTGGCAACCCCCCTGGGCGTCTCTGGTTCTCGAAGGGCCATCGGAACATTCAAGGGATGGCGTTTCGCACAGCTGACGATCTCGGGATGTCAGCGGAGCACGGACCTTCGATCGACGACGAAATCAATCTGCTGGTAGCGGGCAATTTCGGGTGGGATCCCGTGCCCGGATACAACGAGTCCGTGCCCATGACCTTCGACGGCGCGATCGAAGCGGCGTGGTCGACGGGATCACCGACGCTGGCCCTCTCCGGGGCGACCTTCATCGAGGGAGACCGCTGGGGCAATTGGGATGGCGTCCTTGCCGTGGCCGCGCTGATAGACGAGCACCTACATATTTTCTTCGTCGATGACGAAGGCAACGTGACTGACGGCGGTGAGTATCTCAGAGGCCGGAATCGCCTGCGTACGCCGCGCATGGGGCCAGATGGTTTGCTGTATGTCACGGAGGACGTCCGCGGCGGTCCCTCTGACGTGCTTCAGGTGAGCCCCGTGCTGAAGCCCGACGCAAACTAGACGCCGGGCGTGCGCCGCTAGCTCGCGATCAGCCCAGCCCGATCCTCGAGCACGAAGGCCTCGATGGCTCGGGTGGCGTCGGTCGACAGCACGGCCGCTGCCGAAGCCTGTGCTTCGAGGGAAAGCCACTGCATCCGAAGGACGTCGCCGTCTCGATATTCCGGAAGCAAGCCGGCAAACGAATATCCCACGGCCCGAAGGACAACGGCCGCAAAGGGTGTGCCCGGATCGGAGAGAGGAAGATCGACATGCCCAACGATCGCCCCTTCGTCCGATGCTCTCCCCGTCTCTGCTTTCACTCGGGCATCGAGGTCGGCACCGATGCGCGTCACTCCGATGCGCGCGATCTTCCGCCGAGTATCGAGGATCACCTCGAGCTCCGAAGGTTGAGCGCTGACCGTCGCGTCAGCATCGCAAACCGAACGTGGCAACGCTGCTGCCTCGTAGAGGGACGTCAGTCGTTCGCGGTATCGATCGGGTAGGTAGACCTCCCGCCGCGGTGCGCGGCCGAATGGCAGCCAGCGCATCAATGAGCTCGAACGCTCGCCGGGCGCTGGGGTCTCCATCTCTTGAAAGGCGACGTCGGCGGGAATGTTAACGAGCATCAATCCCGTATCGACACCAAAACCCTTGGCCAAACGCTGCGTGGCAGCGTGGACGGTTACCGGATAGTCGTGAACTCCGATGAGGCCGAGCGCCACCGACTGCTGCGCCAGACCGACGGCGACCTCCCGGGCGATCCCCTTCCCCCGATGCGAAGGGTCGACCAGCGTCATGCCAGCGTCGGCGGTAGCCCCGCCCCACGGTCTTGACGTGATCCCCATGTGACCCACGAGCTCTCCGGACACTGAGAACGCGCCGATCGAATACAGCTTCCCGCTCGCGAGCAGCGCTCGAACCGACGGCTCCTCGTAGAACGTCGGGTCGATGTAGGTTTCAGCGTAGCAGTGTCGGATCAACTCGATCAGGAGGGGAGCCTCTTGAGGGTCGAGCAGGCGCACCGTCACATCGCCAGGGCCGGTCACCCGCCTAGCGTTTGCTTGTTCTGCCATGGGGGTCAAGAGCGAAGCCCCGTGACCGACGCATGGGGTCGGTTTTACGGGGGTCAGTCGAATGTGACGAGCAGTAACTTGAGCTCGACTTCGTTTTCTAGGCTGATCTTGGCGGCGATACTGTCGGTGCCAATTCCGAAGGCGTTGCGGTCGATCGTGAGCTTGCCCTTGTACGTCGTCGTGTCGACACCCGCGCCGTTCTTGCCTTTGGCCACCTTGAACGGGATGGTGACCGGCTTGGTCTTGCCATGCATCGTCAGGTTGCCCTTGACGACCAGCTGATTGCCCTTCTTCCGGATGCTGGTCGAGGCGAACGTGATGGTGGGGTGCTTCTTGGCATCGAAAAAGTCGGGGCTCTTCAGGTGATCGTCCCGCTTCTGATTCTGGGTGTCGATCGACGCCACGTCGATTGTGACCTTGACTTTGGCCACCGTGGGCTTGCTTGGATCGCCCTCGACTTCGACGGTGAACTCGCCGAACTCGCCATCGACGTCGAACAGCAGTGTTTCGGCGATAAACCCGACCTTACTGTGAGTGCGATCGAGCTTTAGCGGCGCCGCAAGGGCAGTAGAGGTGACGAAAACGATGCCCAGCAGTGCGAGCAACGCGCTACGAAATCCGTGCTTCATGGCTTCCTGTACGCGCTTGAGCGTGGAACGTTTCGTCTGGTCGTCGAGAGGGGTTAAGGCGACGGATCTACCACGCCCAGGGTAACCGTGTAGGCAAGCAAGGCTTCGAGGTCTTCGTCGCTGATCTTGCTCGAATCGAATGCCGGCATATCGTCGCCGCCGCTGCGGACCTGGAACCGCATCTGTGAAACCGACACGCCTATTCCGGCGATCTTGGGACCGTCGCCTTCTTCGCCTCCAGGGTGACAACCCTCACAGAACTCCTCGAAGACGGTCGCTCCTTGGTCAATGTCCGTAGATCCGATCGGGAAGTCATAGCCTTCGAGACTCTTCGCGCGATCCTCCGCCGCCCTCTCCGGCGTCGTCCCGGGACCGCCCTTGGAACAACCTGCAAGTACCGCGACCATCCCCAGGGTCAATAGACCGAACATGAGTGTCTTCGCCATATTAATTCCCTCCGCAGCGGCACTTCGTAGCATGGAACTTTGAAGTTGCCATCGAGGAGGGAACCGGTGCATCGTAGGGGCCTCGCGATGAGAGCTTTGCGGTTCATGCTAGGGGCGGGTCTGACACTCGCGGCCGCGTGTAAGTCGTCGGGCTCTGAGCCGCCTGACCCTGTCGCAGTCGAGTACTGCGCCGCCTGCTCCGAACTTGCCAGCTGTCAAAGGGTCGTCGAAGGGGCCCTCGTCGGCGCCTGCCCGGATGAGACGCGCGCGTACTACGTCTGCCTGACGGAGAACGCCTGCGACCCGATGAGTTGCGATGCGGAGTGGGAAGAAAGGCAGAACTGCCTGGTGGAGGTATGCCTAACCTGCGAAGACGCGGGCATGGATTCCGGTATCGGGGGAACGGGCGGCTCCGGGGGCATCGGAGGTAGTGGAGGCACTGGAGGCACCACACAATAACCCTATTGTCGTTTTCGTCCTGAATCATTACTCTCCCGCGCAATGTTCGGAGGACCGATGAATAGAGCGAGACGATTCCTAGTGTTTGGCACGGTAGTCTGTGCCAGCGTGTTGACCCTCCCCTCGAAGGCGTGGGCACAAGACGTTTTGGACGCAGGCGACACCGCATGGATTCTGACATCTACCGCGCTCGTTCTGTTTATGACGATTCCAGGGCTCGCCCTGTTCTATGGGGGGCTCGTCCGAACCAAGAACGTGCTGTCTGTGTTGATGCAGTGCTTTACACTGGCCGCCGTCGTGACCGTGATATGGCTCGTCGCCGGCTACAGCCTCGCTTTCGACACGACAGGCATGACTGCAGCCACGATCAACGTTCACTCCTTCATCGGGACGCTGAACAAGGCGTTCCTTCACGGAGTGACCCCCGACACCCTTTCGGGATCGATCCCCGAGGTGTTGTTCTTCATGTTTCAGCTGACGTTTGCGATCATTACCCCCGCCCTGATCGTGGGTGCATTCGCCGAACGCATGAAGTTCGCCGCGATGCTGCTGTTCTCCGCAGTATGGTTGGTGCTGGTCTATCTGCCGATCTGCCACATGACCTGGGGCGGCGAGGGCGCGTTCTTAGCCGACATGGGTGTGTTCGATTTCGCGGGAGGCATCGTCGTCCATCTGACAGCGGGAACAGCGGCGCTCGTCGCGGCAGTGATGGTGGGCTCGCGCAAGGGACACCCGAACACCCCGATGCCCCCTCACAACATGACGATGTGCCTCACCGGGACGGGAATGCTTTGGGTTGGCTGGTTCGGTTTCAACGGCGGAAGCGCTTTAGCCGCAAACGGAAGCGCAGCAATGGCCATCCTCGCGACCCAGATCTCGGCATCCGTCGCTGCCCTCACCTGGATCGCGATCGAATGGGTCAAGCTCGGAAAGCCGAGCGCGCTCGGGTTTGCGACAGGCGCGATCGCGGGATTGGCAGCGGTGACCCCCGCCTCCGGCTTCATCGGACCGGGTGGCGCCTTCGTGATCGGCCTCACTTCGGGCGTGTTGTGCTGGTGGGCGGCGACGCAGCTCAAGATCAAGCTTGGCTACGATGATGCACTCGACGTGCTTGGGGTCCATGGTGTCGGCGGCTTGATCGGCATACTGCTCGTCGCGATCTTCGCTTCTGCCAGTTTCGGCGGCAACCAAGAGGGGCTCGACATCGGCGCGCAGCTCAAGACGCAATCGATCGCGGCGGCGATCACGATCGTGTGGACGCTGGTTGGCACGTACATCTCGCTCAAGGTGGCGAGCATCGCTGGTCTCCGCGTCCACGCCGATGACGAGGAAGCAGGCCTGGACCTGACCCAGCACACGGAAC
>CAXMND010000222.1:0-6829 GCA_964194675.1 uncultured Coxiellaceae bacterium
GCTGTTTCGCTGCGGGAACAAGAACTCCCAGTCGCTGTCATCACGCTCGCCGGGCCGGATCCCCGGCGGATCGATGATCCAATACCAAAGTGAAAAGACCAGGACGTTGCCGGCCGCCAGCAGCACTACGTCGAAAATGAAGAAGTCGGCTGCCTGCGCAAGTGGTCCAAGCAATGCCTCGACGAGTGCGCAGGTAGAGACTACGACGCCGAGGGTCAGGAAGGTCGTGAGCGTGACGATGACGACGTGGAGCGCGCGGGTGCGGTTGAGGATCCATAGCAGGACCACGGTAACCATGAGGATGATGCGAGCCCCCATGAGCCCCAAGATCCATCGGTCGTGGTCGACCAAGGCATCGAGCGCGCCGAAAGTGAAGCTGTAAGAAAGTCGAGCCTCGCAGAACGCGGTCAGAAACAACACGAACACCACGACAGTGGTGGCGGCGAAGTTCCGCTTTCTGAAGAAGCCGGCCATGGCCCATGTCTACCCTTTCCCGATGATTGCCTCTAGAAAAAGTGGTGGGACGAATAGGCCGATACTGATCTTTTGATTCCCACGCGAGGAGCGCTATTCTCGGCCCCATCCATGATCCGACTTCTCGCCAATCCTTGGACCGTCATCTTTCTCGTCGTCGCCACCGCTTGCATCGGCGGAGGCACCGTCGCCTTCGGCGAGCAAGAAAACACCGACCAAGAGCCGACCACACCGTCTGCGGCCCAGAGCGGCCAGCGCATACTGCGGGCGCCAACCGATGGCTGGAACACTCCTTCACCTCCCAAAAACAACTCGGGTCAAAGCAAGCTCTTCGGCAAGGCCTTTCACTACGATTCTTTCGTCTACGACAAGGCAGGCGACAAACCGGGCATCGCGGGAATCATCCGCCGCGGAAGCATTCTTCGAGTTGGCGGGATCGTGAACGGCTCAGGTTGTAAGGATGGGACCTGGTACAAGGCCGTTCCGTTCGGCTATGTTTGTTCGAGCCTCGGCTTTCATGTCGACGACGACCCGAGCAGCGACACGTACGGTGTCCCCCCTGCGAGGGTCGAGGCGCGCCTCCCCTATCAGTACTCGCGAGTGACGACAAAGCGGGCACCGCGCTACTACCGCATGCCCACGGTCGAAGAAGAGAAGCAAGCCCGCAGGGCCATGGAGAAGAAGGGACGGACCCCGGAAGTTGTTTCTTCGCTGATGGAGGGTGACTACTTCCTCGCCCTCGGCGAGAAGGAAACCAGAGAAAGCGACGGCACCGTGTTCTACCGCACCGTGCGCAATCGCTACGTGCGCGAGGATGACATCGAGCTTCGCAACCCCGAAGTGGTGCGCGGCGAGCAGCTGGGCAAGAGCGGCTGGGAGCTTCCAATCGCCTTCGTGTACGGAGAGGATCGACCCCTGCTCGAGCGCCGCCGGGGGAAGCTACGGAACGTTGGGGTGGCAGAGAAGCATGCCAGGTTCGTCGTGAAGGAAGAGTTTCGCGACGACAACCAAACGTACGTCGCAGGGCCGGACGGCATCGTCCTTGGTGACGAAGTGCGGATCGCCCGCAACGTGAAGCGCCCGAGCGACATTCCCGCAAAGTCGAAATGGATCCACGTCGACCTCAGCGAGCAGACACTAGTTGCGTACGAAGGCGACAAGCCCGTCTACGCGACGGTGATCTCGAGCGGCAAAGAAGGGTACGAACCTCCGACCGGCACATTCCAAGTGCAGCAGAAATACGTTTCGACCACCATGAACGCGACCGATCCCATCGACGGCTTCTACGAGGTCGAAGAGGTTCCTTGGACCCTCTACTACCATGGCGGGTACGCGCTTCACGGAGCGTACTGGCACACCGATTTTGGAAAAGTGCGTAGCCACGGGTGCACCAACGTGCCGCCTGAGGACGCCCGTTGGCTCTACTACTGGAGCGACCCCGACGTACCGCCCGCCTGGCACGCGGTTCGCTTTCAGCCCGAGACGACCTGGGTCTACTTCACCAGTTGAGCACCCCGCGGACGAACAGCATCAGAGCCGCGGCACCGGAAATGATGGCGATGGCGTTTCGAAGACCAGCTCCCTCGACTCGGGGAAGCAAACCTCGGCTTGCCCGGAGGCCGATCAGGACGGCGGGAATCAAAGCAAGGCCGACAACCACCTCGTCCAAAGCCACTTCGCCCGCACCCGCGCGAACCGTGATGGTGATGCAGACCCCAATCGCGAAGACCAAGCCGAGATTGGCGCGCACGGTGGGTCCGCTCTCGTTTCGGTAGAGCAGCGCAATGGGCGGTCCGCCGATGGCCGAAACCATCGCCATGGTCCCGGAAGCGGTGCCCGCCGCAAACTCGCTCCACCGGGTACGCCGGAACGTGGCGCTGCCCACGACGAGAGCAACGCCGAGTAACACCATGAATGACATGAGAACGTCCAGAGCCGGAGTGGAGAGAAGCTTGAGAAGCGCAACACCGAGGAATGCGCCAGGAACCCGTCCCGCGAAGATCCAGGCCGTGCTTCGTGGCTCGACGGCTTGCCATTCGCGAACGACGACGGCGATCGTGAGGGGCAAGACGACGATCAATTGCGGAACGGGGGCGAAAACGGGGTTCAGAAGCGAGAGCAGGGGCACGCTCAGGAGGGCGAAGCCGAAGCCCACCGTGCTTTGAAGCGTCGCCGCGATGAACGTGATGACGAACGCCGCGGCGAACTCGGGCGTGGCGATCTGTGCTAGGGCTTCCATTTGCGAACCCCTGGAGCCGAGGCGAAGTCTCGGCTTTACGGGGCGGTGGTAGGGTAGTCAGGGTCTGAACATGCGGCCAACCAAGACAGCAAGCCGGGTCCTCGCGGTCACCACCGGGGTCCTCGATTCGGCGGTTCGTAATCTCGACAATGCCCGTCGGATCGCCAAGTTCCTGCACGGACGTATGGAGCTCGAGGCGCGACCGGACGACGTGTTCATTTCGAGCTATCCACGCTCAGGAACCACCCTCACCCAGTGGATTCTCTACTTGTTGACGCATGACGAACAACCGGATCCACCACATTTGACCCAAGTCTCTCCCTGGTTCGAGCGCTCTCTGGCGATCGGGGAGCGGACCGCTTCCGATCTGAACACCCTGTCGTCGCCGCGCATCTTCAAGAGCCATCTGCCAAGACAGTGGCTCCCCGACGGCGGGCGCTACATCTACGTCGAACGTGAAGGGCCGGATGTGCTCGTGTCGTACTTCCACTTCTATCGGGCGTACCTCGGGTTCGAAGGAACACTCGACGAGTTCTACCGTCGGTTCATGCAGGGACGCGTACAATATGGTTCATGGTTCGAACACGTCGCCGGCTGGCGCGAGCACGCTGCGGACCCCGACGTGCTGACTGTTCGCTACGAAGATCTCCTGAGTGACCGACGCGCATGCATCGAACGAATCGTCGACTTCCTAGGCTGGGAGCGAAACGAGCGGTTGATCCAACGCGCGGTGATCGAGAGTGGGTTCGAGCAAATGAAGCGTCGTGAACCGATCTTCGACCATGCCACGGCGCTGCTCCTCGAACGTGGTGTGAAGCCGCAGTCGTTTTTGCGAACGGGCGAAGCCGGACAGGGCCAAGGTGCCCTGAACGACGTCCAGATTCGAGCCTTCAGGGAGCCAAAGTCGAAGGGACACCGGCTCGCGATTCGCGGACTCGCCGCTTTCCTCCAGTAACCGACCCGGCCGAGACGTCGACTACGAACTGAAGGAAACTCTCGGGCGTGCCGGCGTTTTCACCTGTGAGATGTCGGTGCGCCCGAGCCAGCTTACCGATCAAACGGCGATAGCCTCTGGCGGCAGTGGTGCTCGTGTCGGTATATAGCTTGCGGACTGCGTTCTCACGACTACCAAGGAGCAGGCGCTCTGCGGGCTCGCGACATAGATACGGACAAGCCCGCGGGCGGTGCGGATTGAGAGTACGGCCACCGATCGTGTAGGCGAAAGTCACCTGGCCGCCAAAGCGGTTCGCATACAACCGATCGAAATAGGTCTCGTCGTAGGTACACGCAGAAAGCGCCCAACCCACTTTCACCCCGGCACCGCGCTCGCGCATGATCTCCGTCTGCACGAGTTGCTGGGCGACATAGCCGTTTTCGATGTCGAGCTCTCGCTGTCTGCGCTCCACCTCGGACGCAGGCGCCAACGCAGAGGCGCGACGAACGTCTACCGGAAATTCAAAACGTTCGAGCAGCGCTTCGAGGGGGGCCTGTGCCAGTGACGCGGCACGGTGCACGTCGAGTCGTGGAACGCCCGCATCACATGCGTTGCTGTCCGCGATCAGGATGGTGCTCGTCGCGTGACCGAGCTCGCGACGAACCATCTCTTGAGCGAACACGAGAATGAGCACGTCGACGGGAAGACCGCAACTAGCCGTGTCGGTAGCAACGCCGACGCCAAACCAAGTCGAAGTGGCGTTGACGAGCGAGTCGTGAGCGATCACCGGCTCGTACTGTCGCCGAGCGAATAGCTCTTGGCGGTTGACTAGCGATGCAAGGCGCTCCCCCATTTTTGTCCCAACCTCGTCAGTCATCACGTGTTCGGCCGCGTGGCTTGACCGGCACCCTAGCGGACATGCGCCAAGGTCGCAAAACCTTTGAGGATCTGAAAAAAATTGGACAGTTAGGCCGTAAAGTTGGTGGCGCCTCCTCGGGGGAGGCATTCTGTTCTTATCCGGAGTGTTGCTTGAAATCCCTCGCTAGTTTGCTGAGCCTGATCGTCCTTTGCGCCCTGACGGTCACACTTCAACCGACCCAGGCGCAACGGACGCCATGGAAGCGGCGGCTGCGGACGGACGTGGTGGTGTCGGATCCGCCCGCACCAGGCGCCGACGAGCGACGCGGGGCTTTGGACGCTCAGGAGTTGAGACGTCTTGGGCTTCGGCCGCGGGGGGCTGGCCTCGTGGACCTTTCTTATTGGCCGGACGAGCCGCCCTCCCCGGCTGCAGTCTCCCCCGACGAGCTGGCCGCGGCGATGGCGGAGCTCTGCCCAGTAGAGACGGCCCGCGAGGATCTGGCGACCTACGCCGAGGCCATCGTGCGATACAGCCGCGAGTTCGAGGTTGATCCGTGGCTCGTGGCAGCTCTGGTGTACACGCAAAGCGCGTGCACTACACAACTGAACAGCAGTTACGGAACGGGCCTCACCTTGATCAACATCGGGATGCACCGCCAGCACGTCCGTCACGGAGTCTACCAGTTCGGCGTGTACACCCGTGAGGGCTGGCAGCGCAAAGAGCTCGATATCGGTGCTTTTCCGTTCAATCGGAAGGCGCTCTTGAACCCCGAGGCCAATCTCTACTTCGCCGCGGCGTTCGTGAGCGTGTTCAGCCAACAGTGCCCACGGATCGATTCGGCGTTCGACTCGGAGCCTCATCGGCATTCGGTTTCGCATTTCGTATGGGGAGACAAAATAGGGGATACCGGTCCCGAGGATCGCATTCTGACGGCGCGCCGGCGGCTGCTGCGGAGCCACGCGGAGACCCGTCGCGACGGCCGCGCACTTCTGGGAATCTCTTTCGTGAGCCCGCTTGATGGGTTCCCGCGCATTGCGACGAGCGGCCTCGGAGAGCCACGAGACAACGGCAGCCGGCCGCACCGTGGCATCGACTTCGCCTCCGAAGCAGGAGAGCCCGTCCGAGCGGCTGCCTCGGGCGTCGTGAAGTTCGCCGGCGTGGATTGGGAGCGCCGCGCGCACATCGCACTCGAACCGTGGGGCGCCCTGCTCGTCCACAACCGCCACATGGGACCGAGAGGCTTGTTCGTAGAGATCGACCACGGGGACGGCGTCGTCAGTCTGTACGCCCACCTCGAGAATTACGACGTCCACATCGGCCAGGAGATCGAGGCAGGGCAGCAACTAGGCGTCGTTGGTCGAACCGGGGTTCACGACTCCGGCGCTCACCTGCACTTCGGCCTCTTCAAAAACGGCGAAGTCCTGAACCCGCTCGACCACCTCGCAGCGTACGTGTTCCCCCCAGCCCTCACACGACGCGGGCAGGCCAGTCTGACCAAGCCCCCAAAGAAGCGCCGCGCCAGACACCGACGCAACCACTCGCACTGGCACTGACACTGGCACTGTCGCTGTTAGGGCGTCGCTCCGCCCGTTCCACCGGCCCCGCCGGAACCCGCCGAGCCGCCGGTGCCCCCAGTCCCCCCGCCGAGCCCCACCTGATCAATAGGCCATTGCGCGAAGATCGCGGTGACGGCGACTTGGATCCGCTGTTCATTGTTGGCGCCCACGTAGTCGATACCTCGCGCGAGGCCCCAGAAGATCGGCCGTTGGTCGGCAGACGAAGCAACAGGAATCAGGAGTGACCCCACGTCGAAGTCGACGGTCGCCGGGTAGTACCACTTACACGGGTCCCAGTACCAGCCCCAGTAGCCCCACCACCATCCGCCCACGCACTGGTAGATGATACCCTGCTCCTCGGTGACCGCACCAACGTTGGTGGCCCAGAGATCCGGCGGGTTTTCGGGGTCGACTTCTTCGGGTGGAATGTACTCGTAGCCGAGGCCGGTCGGGCCCATCGCTTCGATGATCAACGCATTGATCTGCTCGATCGCTGCCTCGGCGTCAGGGGGCAAATCGCCGGGTACATCTGGAAAGTCGGGATTGCCTTCGACGAGCTCTTTCGTGACCACACTGAAGGTCTCGAACTGCGTGAAGTTCACCGTCTTGTCCCAATTGACGATGAGCTGCTCTGTCTGAACGGTGTTATCGGCACAGCTGAGAGCGAAGAGAGAAGAAGCGAGCAAGAGCGACAAGGGCACGTAACGAAGCATGAGAACCTCCATTTGGGGCCGGGACATAGCACGACCGACGCGGTGCGCCTAGCC
>CAXMND010000223.1:0-25425 GCA_964194675.1 uncultured Coxiellaceae bacterium
GCGAGAGATTTTCGTTTGTGGTCGAGCGCGCCCGCAGAGAGCGACTGAGAGGTACGTCTGTACCTCGCAGGGCTGCGTAGCAGCGGTGCGTAGCGCCAACGAGGACGTAAGCCGACCACAAGCGAAAAGATCCGCACACTACTCGAAGTCGAAGGATTGTTGGGAGACGGGGGCAACGCAGTCGGGGTCGTCATGCTCGATGCGATTTACACGAGGTGATACGCGGGTTCTGGTGAGCGCCGGGCCCTCCCCCAGGTCTCCCTGACGTAGCCAGTGGAGAGCCTCTTCGGGCTCGAGAAGAACCGGCATGCGGTCGTGAATGTCGGTGACCTCACCTTCGGCGTCACGCGTGAGGATCACGTAGCGCCCCGCTTGGCGAAGGCCCGCCATCAAGAACAGACCCCCGTCTTTTCGCCGAAAGAGGTAGGGCTGATTGAGTCGACCTTCTCGCCGCCATTCGAAGAACCCGTCGGCGGGCACCAGACATCGGCCATCGCGAAATGCATCGCGAAACATCCGAGCGCGTTCGGCCGTCTCGACGCGAGCGTTGATCACGATACCGCCGCCGTAACGCTCCAGCCCCCACAGTGCATCGGCCAATACGGCCCCGTCGTCGGAAAGATAGACCACCGGGTTGGGCTGCCCGGGCGCCACGTTGTATCGCGGCCGAAACTGGATTCGAGTCTCGCTAAACTCGTCGAATGGGAGACCGCGGAGCAGCGCCTCTTCGTCGGGGCATGCTAGCGTGTATCGACCGCACATGTCGGATCACGACGTGGCAATCTGAATGCCGACGCCTTCGTATTCAAAGCCTTGCTCGGGGAGCCGGTAGGTCACCCAGATGTTTCGACCGTCCAAGATCACCGGTGTGCGCATCAGCTCCTTGATGCGATCGAACTCCGGGTACTGATACTCGCGCCACTCGGTGAGTAGCACGAGGGCGTCGGCGCCCTTCAGCGCATCGTATGCTTCGTCGACTAACCCGACCTTGTCTCCGAATATTTCCCTAATATTTTCCATTGCTTCCGGGTCGTGTGCGACGATCTCGCACCCCTCGTTGATCAGAAAGTCGATCGTGGTGATCGAGGGTGACTCTCGAACGTCGTCGGTGCCCGGTTTGAACGCGAGACCCCAAATCGCGATTCGCTTCCCGGCGAGGTCGTTGTCGAAGTGTCGCTTCAGCTTGCGTACGACGAAGCTTCGATGCCGCACGTTGACGCGGTTGGTGGCGTCCGCCAGCTCGAGCTCGATACCATGACGACGCGCCGTCGCGACCAGCGCCTTGACGTCTTTCGGGAAACACGACCCGCCATAGCCCGGACCCGCGTGGAGGAACTGTGGACCGATGCGGGGATCACTTCCAACGCCATGACGGACGCTTTGAACGTCCGCGCCCACTTCCTCGCACAGGACTGCAAGCTCGTTCATGAACGAGATCCGCATCGCCAACATCGTATTCGCAGCGTACTTGGTCACCTCTGCGCTTTCTGGATTCATCCACACGATCTTGGTGCTCGAGAGGTTGAGCGGATGATAGACACGATCCATCAGTCGCCTTGCACGATCGTGCCCGGGACGAACTCCGATCACGATTCGGTCCGGATACATGAAATCGTTGATCGCCGCGCCTTCCTTCAAAAACTCTGGATTCGAGACGACCTGGACGTCGTGCTCGGAGTCCGCGATCAGGCGCTGTACCTGAGCGTTGGTCCCAACGGGCACCGTGCTTTTCAAGACAATTGCGAGATCATGGGTCGCGTGCTTCACGAGCTCCTGCGCCACTCCGAACACCGCGCTCAGATCCGCTTCGCCATCGAGGGTCGGCGGAGTGCCCACGGCGATGAAGGCAAGGTCCACATCGCGAACCGCCGAAGCGAGGTCGGTCGAGAACGTCAGGCGGCCCGCTTTCACGTTTTCCTCGACTAAGTCCTCGATCCCTGGCTCGTAGATGGGGATCTCATACCGCCGGAGCCGTTTGATTTTGGACGCGTCTTTGTCGACGCAAATCACGCGTTGGCCGGTCGCGGCGAAGCATGTGCCGCTGACCAGACCCACGTACCCGGTGCCGATGACGCAAAGTTTCACGGCGGAGCCATAGCACCGATTCGCGCATCTCGAAAGATGCCACCCCGACGGCGAACCTGGTACAAGTACGGATTGGAGGCGGCGTTGATCCTGACCAATATCGACAGCGTGCCGGGCCGGCGCATCGTTCAACACTTCGGCCTCGTGCAGGGCAGCACCATCCGGGCAAAGCACCTCGGTCGTGACTTCGCCGCCGGCCTGAAGAACATCGTTGGTGGAGAGCTCAAGGGGTACACGGAGTTGCTCCAGGAGAGCCGAACGGAGGCGACGAACCGGATGGTCGCCGAGGCTCGGGAGCTCGGCGCGAACGCGGTGATCAACGTTCGTTTCACGACATCCTCGGTGGCTCAAGGCGCATCCGAAATCCTGGCTTATGGCACGGCAGTGCTGGTGGAGTGACGATGAGCCGCTGGGTCGAGCTGATCACCACGCTGGGCATCCCGATCTTGCTCATTCTCTTGGGGAGGTTCGTCGGGGCGAGCATCGAGCGGCGCCACTACAAGAGCATCCAGGAGCGGGAAGCTCTCTTTCGACGTCAGCCGGCGCTTTCGACCAAGCAGTCCAACACCATTGCGGCGATCAATAGCGCCGAGCTCGCCACCGGCTCGGTCGTCGTCTCGGTCGATCATTTCAAACGCTTTCTGAGTGGCTTTCGAATGATCTTCGGCGGGGAGATTCGTTCGTACTCGTCCCTCATCGACCGCGCGCGCCGCGAGGCAGTTCTGCGCATGAAAGAGTCTCACCCCCACGCAGACGTGTACATCAACACGCGCCTTGAGACGTCGACTATTTCGAGCACTTCTAGAAATGAGGGCGTCGGCACCATCGAGGTGCTCGCCTACGGTACCGCCATTACTTTCGAAAGCTCCAAACCAGCCCGGTTGCCGTAGCTGCGAAAGTCGACAACGATCGCCCGTCATGACCGACCCACGACCCCGCATAGTCACGGAGCGCGACGGCCACGTCATGCACATCGTGCTCGACCGCGCAGACAAAATGAACGCCTTCGACGTGCAGATGCTCCGAGAGCTCGGGGAGGCGATCACCGCATACGAGGGGGATCCTGAGCTGCGGTGCGCCGTGCTCTATGCAAACGGAGACAACTTCACGGCAGGCCTCGACCTGGCGGAGGTGGGCCCTGCGGTGCGCAAGGGCGAGGCGCTGTTTCCGAAAGGGAGCGTCGACCCCTTGAGTCTGCACGACCCGAAGCGAAAGAAGCCCTTGGTGATGGCGGTGCAGGGCTGGTGTCTCACCCTCGGCATGGAGCTTCTCTTGGCCGCCGACATTCGACTCGCCGCCGAAGGAACGCGCTTTGGGCAGATCGAGGTCAACCGGGGCATCTTCCCGTTCGGTGGCGCCACGATACGGCTTCCCGAGATCGCCGGCTGGGGCAACGCCATGAGGTGGCTTCTCACCGGCGATCGCTTCGATGCCATCGAGGCCTTGCGCATCGGGTTGGTTCAGGAAGTAGTGGCGCCCGACCAACTCCGCGATCGGGCCATCGAGATCGCGCAGACGGTAGCCAAGCGTGCGCCGCTCGGTGTCTACGCCACGATTCGATCCGCGCGTACGGCGCAACTGCAAGGCACCCAAGCCGCGGTCGACGAGCTCCTCACGATCGCACGCGAGCTCATGGATACCGAAGACGCCGAAGAAGGCGTGCGCTCGTTTGTCGAGAGACGCGAGGGCAATTTCAAGGGCCGCTAGTGGGCGGCTCACGTGCGGCGCTTCGCGGTCGGGATCGTCTTCTTGATGCGGATCGCGCAGTCGTCTCCGACGACTTTTCGAAGCGCTGGCTCGATGACTCCCGTGCGAACGTATTCAGCGCCAACTCCAAACGCGGCGCGCCCCGTGACGCGGACGACCACCTCGTGCTCGTCCACTGCCACGAGCTCTATCGTGCTGGCATCACTTTGAAGGAGCGGGCTGAGAACGTCCTCGATGACGCGCTGAACGGCTTCACGCACCCGCCGAGCATGGGAAATTGCCCCGGGAAACGCAAATCTCCAGGGTGCTATACTCCAGGGCGATCATGCAGCCCGCCCGAACACGACTCCAGGTGGATATTCGGCGCCAGCAACTCCTCGAGCTGGGGCTCGAGCTATTCGCAAACCAGCCGTACGACGAGCTTTCCATCGACGAAATCGCGAGGAGAGCCGGCATCTCGAAGGGTTTGCTCTACCACTACTTTCCGAGCAAGCGGGCCTTTTACATCGCCGCCGTTACGTCCGCCGCCGACCAGCTTCTCGAAGAAACAGACATCGACAAGCACGGCGCCGGCGCGGTACCCGATCCCGAAGGGGTGCGCGAGGTGCTCCGCGCGTTTATCAGTTATGCCACCCGCCACAGGGCCGAAGCCGTCTTTCTCTTGCGCGGTGGAGTCGGATTGGACCCCGAGGTGGCAGAGATCCTCGAAAGCACGCGTCAGGCTCTGGTCGATCGAATGCTGACCCGACTGGCACGATTCGGTGTCGTGGACAATCGGGTGACACGTCTCCGGTTCCGGGGCTGGATCGGCTTTCTCGAAAGCTCGACTCTCGATTGGCTGCAGACGCAGGAGCTCGATGCGGATGCGTTTCTCGAGCTACTCATAGACATGGCTAGCCGCCTTCTGGCTTCGTCATTCATACCGCCACCCGTTAAATGAAGCTGTTGAGATTCGCTCTGGCCGTGCTCCTGAGCGTGGTAATCTCGTCGGGCTGCCACGAGACTGAGCCCGTCGCGTCTCGGTCAACGCAGGGTGACGAGTCCGCGGAGACCCAAGAGATCGACTGGGGCTCCTTCTCCTCAAGCTCGTTGAGGAACCCCAACGACGGCTCGCTCGCCGGTGGGGCTCCCCTGCCACTCTCTGCGCCAGGGCTGCAGTTCAACCCAAGGCGGGATGCCGCCGCCAGGTATGCCACCGTCGAAGTGGTTCGTGCTTTGGTGAACGCCGCCCGAACTGTCGACACGGAGCTCGGAGGGCTGCCCGTCACGATCAACGACCTCAGCTACGAGAACGGCGGCCCGATCCCCCATCACGGATCGCACCAAAACGGAAGGGACGTCGATGTGTTCTTCTATCAGCTCGGCCCCGACGGAAAGCCAATCGAAAGCGTCGGAGCATTCTTCGACCCGAATGGTGTCGGAGTGGATTTTCGCGACCTGGCCGACCCCTCAGACGACGTCGAGCTGCGCCTCGATGTGCCGCGAACCTGGCGGTTCGTGCAGGCGCTGATCGAAGACGAAGCCGCCGGTCTCCAGTCGATCTACCTGGCGGAGCATCTACGCTCGCTCTTGCTCGAATACGCACACAAGCACGGCGCTCCTGAATTGACCGTCGCACGGTTCGCCGAAATGACGTGCCAGTCGGTGTATCCGCACGACGACCATTTTCATTTTCGTTTCTATTGCTCCGCGGACGACATCGAGGCGGGGTGTAGGGATTCAGCCCCCCTCTACGCCTGGCGAAAAAGGGCGTTGGCCGAGGTCGGAGCACGATCGCTGCCGCTCCTTCCGAAACGTGAACGGGCGCGCGCGAAGACCGTGAGCCACGAGGAAGCGCGTCAGGCAGCCGGGTCTTTGGACCCGGAGGTCGAACGTTGGTTGGATCGACGAAAAGGATGGCGCGACCCACCCCACCCTGGTCGCAGGTATTGCCGATGAAGAACTTCGATTGGATCGCGGACCAACCTGAGCTCGACCGACTCGTCGACGATCTCGTCGACTCGGGTGCCTACGCGTTGGATACGGAGTTCCACAGAGAACGAACCTACCTGCCACAACTTGCACTGGTCCAGCTCGCGACGAGGGGTCGTCTGGCATTGGTCGACGCGCTCGCAGTCGATGTCGCCCCCCTTGGGCGCGCCTTCGAGAGCGATGCGATCTGCACCATGCATGCCGGCTCGCAGGACCTCGAGATCCTGCAGCTGGCCTGTGGCGAGGTCCCCAGGCGAATGTTCGATACGCAGATCGCCGCGCTCTTTTCGGGCTATCGTACGACCTCGCTCGGAAAGCTGGTCGAAGACCTCCTGGAGGTCAGGCTCGACAAGAGCGCGCAGCTGACCGACTGGACCCGCCGGCCGTTACCCGAAGCCGACCAGCGGTATGCCGCATCCGACGTTGCCCATTTGCTCGACCTTCGGGACGCGCTGATCCGCCGGCTCGACGAAGAGGGGCGACTGTCATGGGCAGAAGAGGAGATCGAACGCCTTCGCACGCGGGATCGGTCACGCCCGGATCCAGGAACGCTGTGGTGGAAGCTCCGGGGGAAGTCGAAGCTCGGCGGCGAAGCGCGCGGCGTGGCGCAGGAGCTCGCAAGCTGGCGAGAAGAGGTGGCACGACGCAAGAACCGTCCGCCACGAACCGTCTTGTCGGATATGCCCTTGCTAGCGCTCGCGCAGCGGCCCGCTCGCAGCGCCGGAGACTTGCGCGGCGTGCGTAACTTCGATCCGAAGCGCTTCAAGCACACCGATGACCTGCTTGCGGCGATCCGGCGCGGTCTCGAGCTCCCCAAAGACCAGCTCCGCCTGCCCCCAAAGAAGCCCGAGAACCTTCCCCAAGTCGACGGGGTGATCGCACTTTGTATTGCGTGGCTCTCTCAACGGGCACGCGAAGAAGGCATCGACCTGACCGTGCTCGGCACCCGGGACGACGTTACCGGGCTGGTGCTGAACCAAGAGTCGCGGCTCACCAAGGGTTGGCGTCAGGCGCTGGTGGGTCACGAGCTGCAATCGATCATCGACGGAACGGCTGCCCTCCGCGTAGACGGAACCCAGCTCGCGCTGGTGGATCGCACCGCATAGCGATCCGCGCTACATTGTAAGAATGACCACTTCGAGAGGAGGACGCATAGTTCTGATCATCGCTTCGATCGTCGTGATCGGGGCAGGGATCAAACTGTCCGCGCCTTTTCTAGTGCCGATTCTAGTGGCCGGGTTCATCGCAGCCGTCACAGCGCCAATCGTCCTGTGGCTTTGCGACCGAGGGGTGCCCCGCACACTGGCCGTGGGCGGCGCCCTCCTGCTAGACGTGGCGGCGGGGTCGGCGTTTGGTTTTCCGCTGGCTGGCGCACTCGCAACCTTCACCGAACGCATTCCAGTCTACGCCTCGACTCTCGGAGCTCGAATGGAAGCGTTCGAAGTCTGGCTTGCCAGCCACGGCATCTACCTCGAGTCGATCTACGATTTCTCCGAGCCCACTTGGTTGGTGAACCTCGCGACGGCGATGGCCCAATCCGCGGCATCTCTCGTCTCGCAGATCGTGCTCGTTCTTCTGGTCGTGGCCTTCATGCTTTTCGAGGCGACCGGGATTCGGGAAAAGCTAACGCGAATCGCATCACCGAGCCGGATCAAAGACCTTTCGGAGACGGTCCAAGAGGTCAACGCCTACTTGGTCGCCAAGACGGTGATGAGCGTAATCACCGGCGTCGCAGTCTTCCTCTGGTGTTGGTCGCAGGGGCTCGATGTTCCGCTTCTTTGGGGCCTTCTTGCCGCGCTCCTCAACTTCATTCCCACGGTGGGTCAGATCATCGCGGCAGTGCCTGCCATTCTGCTTGCGCTCATCCAGCTCGGCCCGGGCCAAGCGTTGGTGGTCGCAGCCGGGTTTGGAGGCATCAACCTCGTGATTGGGGCAATCGAGCCCCGCGTGATGGGGCAAGCGCTCGGCTTGTCCGCGCTGTCAGTTCTGCTGTCGATGGTTGTGTGGGGTTGGCTCCTCGGCCCTGTCGGCGCACTTCTGTCCGCACCCCTGACGATGGTGATCAAGCATTCGCTCACCCAGAGCGACGACCTCCGGTGGATCGCAGAGCTCCTAGGACCTGCCCCAAAGCCAGCGCGCCGAACTCCCAGCGCGGCCGAAAAGAAAGACTCGCCGGACGAGCTCAGACACGCTTGAGCACTTTTGGGGCGCGCTCGGCGAAGCGACGAAGAACCTGGGTCGCTGCGGCACTCGGTGCCGCGGTTCCGGCGCCAACCGCCTCCTCGAGCTGCTCGAGTAGCGCGCGCAACTCCCGGTCGCTGCGAAGTGCCCGTCGCAGGCCGTCCTCCACCATGTCCCACATCCAGCGCACCTGTTGCTCTTGGCGTTTGCGTTGAAAGGCTCCGCTTGCTTCGAGCTCGCCGCGCCGTTCTTCCGCGAGGCCCCATAGCTCTTTGAGGCCGGTCCTCTTGAGCGCGCTGCAAATCACCACGGGCGGCTCGCTCTGAGGCCGCATGAGTCGGAGCGCACTTTGGTACGAGGCCTGTGCTTGGGTCGCGCGAACCAGGTTGTCGCCATCCGCCTTGTTGATCGCGAGCATATCGGCAACCTCGAGAATCCCGCGTTTGATCCCCTGTAGCTCATCCCCCGCCCCAGCGATCAGCAGCACCAAGAAGAAATCGACCATATCGGCGACGATAGCCTCGGACTGGCCCACGCCGACCGTTTCGACCAGCACGACATCGAACCCCGCAGCCTCGCAGACCAGGATTGTCTCTCGGGTTTTCCTTGTGACTCCGCCCAAGGTGCCACTCGTCGGAGACGGGCGGATGAAAGCCTTCGGGTCACTGCTGAGGACCGACATCCGGGTCTTGTCGCCCAAGATGCTCCCGCCACTGACACTGCTGGTCGGATCCACAGCAAGAACTGCGACGTGATGACCGCTACCCGTCAGCGTCGTCCCGATCGCGTCGATGAAGGTGCTCTTACCCGCTCCGGGGACGCCGCTGATCCCGACGCGATACGCTCCGCCGGTGTCGGGCAACAGCGCCTCCAGAACTTCTTGGGCGAGCTCCGCGTGCTTCGGTTTCTCACTCTCGATCAAGGTGATGGTTTGGGCAAGGATAGCGCGATCGCCGCCGCGCACACCGTCGACATACGACTGCACGCTGAGCAGCTTCACGACCCCTCGAGCTGCGCATCGAGCCGGTCGAGCAACTCGATCGCCGCGTCTGCAATCACGGTGCCGGGCCCGAAGATGGCCGCCGCACCGACCTCGCGAAGCGCGTCGTAGTCCCCTGGCGGAATCACGCCCCCAACCACGACGAGGATGTCGTCGCGGCCGAGGTCTCGAAGCGCCTGCTTGAGCTGGGGCACCAGTGTCAGGTGTCCTGCAGCCAACGAACTCGCGCCGACGATGTGCACGTCGTTTTCGATCGCCTGCTTAGCGCTCTCTTCAGGAGTCTGGAAAAGTGGGCCGATATCCACGTCGAAGCCGAGGTCGGCGAACGCGGTCGCGATGACCTTCTGCCCTCGGTCGTGACCGTCTTGGCCCATCTTCGCAACGAGAATACGCGGGCGGCGGCCATGCTTCTCTAGGAAAGCGTCGCTGCGCGACCGCACGCGATCGACCCCCTCTGGATCTTTTCCAACTTCACTTCGGTACACGCCTTCGATACTCCGAATCGTCGCTTGATAGCGCCCGTACACTTTCTCGAGCGCGTCGCTGATTTCTCCTACGGTAGCCCGATGCCTCGCGGCGTCGATCGCCAGCTCGAGCAGGTTCCCGTCCCCAGTTTCGGCCGACTTGGTCAGAGCCTCAAGTTTCGTCCGTAAAACCCCGTCGTCGCGCTCGCTTCGGAGCTGCTCGAGCCGCCTGATTTGAGCTTCGCGCACGGCCGTATTGTCGACTTTTAGGACCTCGAGGTGATCTTCCTGGTCGAGTCGGTACTTGTTGACGCCGACGATCGTTTGCTGCCCAGAATCGATGCGCGCTTGGGTTCGCGCGGCTGCCTCTTCGATCCTGAGCTTCGGCAACCCGGCTTCGATGGCCTTCGTCATGCCCCCGAGCTCCTCGACTTCCTTGATGTGTTCCCATGCCTTGAGGGCAAGCTCGTGGGTCAAGCGCTCGACGTAGTAGCTACCGCCCCAAGGATCGATGACGCTAGTCGTCCCGCTTTCGTGCTGCAGGTAGAGCTGTGTGTTTCGAGCGATGCGGGCACTGAAATCGGTGGGAAGGGCGATCGCTTCGTCGAGCGAATTCGTGTGCAGACTCTGGGTGTGCCCCTGAGTCGCCGCCATCGCTTCGATGCACGTACGAACGACGTTGTTGTAAACGTCCTGGGCGGTCAGGCTCCAACCCGAAGTCTGGCAGTGGGTTCGCAGCGCCAAGCTCTTCGGATCCTTCGGCCCGAACTGCTCGATCAATTTGGACCAGAGAAGCCGCCCCGCGCGAAGCTTCGCAATCTCCATGAAGAAGTTGGTGCCTACCGCCCAGAAGAAGCTGACGCGGGGTGCGAACTGGTCGATGAGCAGTCCCGCTCCGAGACCGGTGCGCACGTACTCGAGACCATCTGCCAAGGTGTAGCCGAGCTCCAAGTCTTGCGTCGCTCCGGCCTCCTGCATGTGGTGGCCGCTCACGCTGATGCTGTTGAAGCGCGGCATCTCGGCCGCGGTGTACTTGAAGATGTCTGCAACGATCCGCATCGACGGTGTCGGAGGGTAAATGTAGGTATTGCGGACCATGAACTCTTTGAGGATGTCGTTCTGAATGGTCCCGGTGAGTTGCTTCGGCACGACACCCTGCTCCTCGGCAGCGACTACATACAAGGCCAGCACCGGAAGCACCGCCCCGTTCATCGTCATCGAAACGCTCATCTGATCGAGCGGAATGCCGTCGAAGAGGATGCGCATGTCTTTGATCGAGTCGATCGCGACCCCAGCCATGCCGACGTCGCCAACCACGCGCGGGTGATCCGAGTCGTAACCGCGATGGGTTGCCAGATCGAACGCGATCGACAGCCCTTTTTGCCCGGCCGCCAGGTTCCGCCGGTAGAACGCATTACTCTGCTCAGCGGTGGAAAACCCCGAGTACTGCCGAATCGTCCAAGGCCGACGCACATACATGGTTGAATAAGGGCCACGCACGAAGGGTGGGAACCCGGGCATCGTGGTCAGCTGAGAGACGACCTCGAGGTCGGCTTCGGAATACACGGGCTTCACCCCGATGCCTTCTGGCGTCTCCCACTCGAGCTCCGCTTGGTCTCCGACCAGCGCTGCCCAATCTCGTCCGGACGACGCTCCGCCCGGAGTGGGGGTGTCGAGCGCGATCGTGCTGAAGTCGGGCAGCTTGCTCATCGCTCCACCCCCAACGCTTCGAGAACCTGACGCATCACCTGCAGCACATCGGCTCCTACAAACACGAAGTCGCTCACGCCTGCCTCGCGAAGCTGGGACTCGCGCTCGCCCGGACGGCCCGCGACCAAGAGCACTGGGCAGCCCGAAGCCTTCAGCGAGGCAACGACAGGCTCCAAGAGCTGTTTGTAGTCGGAGTCGCTACCACAGATGACCGCCATGCCCGCGGAGGAGTCGGCATAGGCGGCTCCGAACGTCTCGTCGTCGAACCCTTCGTTCGTGACTGAGTCGACACCCGCAGCGGCGAGAAGATTCTGCGTCCAGTTGGACCGAGCACCGTGCGCGGAAATCGGCCCTATGTTCGCGAGGAACGCGGTCGGCCGCGCTCCGGTCGCGCCCGCATGGCGATCGCTTCGATCCCGAATCCGCTCCCAGACATCAGCCTGCCGCCACTGCGAGACCGGCTCCAGATAGAAGTCCGGTTGCCCGTGCTGGAGCACGGTTGCAATGCTGTACATGTCCGCGCCGGAGAGGGTAGCGCTGATGCAGACATCCGTGAGGTCCCCCGCGTTGTGATCGTTCGCTTCTACCGCGCGCGCAATCTCGATGAGCTTGCCCCTGTGCGCGCCCAGATCGAGCGAATCGAGCGACTCTTTGAACAGTCGTTTGATCTCTTCGGCGCTGACTTGCTCGCGCTGGACGGCGTCTTCTTGGAGATTCGGAAACTCACTGACTCCGACTACCGGTGTTTTACGTTTGGCAATGCATGCGTGGGCTTCGTCAGCAACCTTGCCAACCGAATCGATCGACCACCCGGAGCCCAGAGCCGACACGATGCCGCCCGCCGCCTCGATGCGCTGAAATTCATCCCAGGCCGCGCGCCCGAGATCGGACGTGAGCTTCTCGACGAACCAGCTTCCACCGGCCGGGTCGGCGACCGCGTCGAGGTGCGACTCTTCGCGCAAAACCACCTGCGTGTTTCGCGCCAAGCGCTGCGCAAGCTCGTCAGGGGGTCCGATAGCCGCGTCGAACGGAAGAGTAGCCACGCTCTGGGCGCCCCCAAGAACCGCAGCCGTACACTCGGCGGTAGCGCGGAGCATGTTCACCCACGGATCGCGCCGGGTCTTCGTGAAACGCGACGTCTGAGCATGGATCTCCATCGCTCCGGCTCGAGGCTCGCCCCCAGCGGCAACGACGACTCTGGCCCAGAGCCAACGCGCCGCGCGAAGCTTGGCGATCTGGATGAAGAAGTCGCTGGAGATCGGATAGGTGAAGAGGACCTGTCGCGCGGCCGCGTCGACGCTCAGACCGGCGTCGGTCAGCTGGCGTAGGTATTCGACCCCTGTGGCGATCGACGCCGCCAGCTCTTGCACCGTGCTGGCACTCCCATCGTGATAGGCTTCACTCGACACGCAAACGGCTCGCAGAGAGGGCGCGTGCTCGGAGCACCAAGCACCGAGGTCTCGGAGCTCCGCGAGACGCGCGTGCAAGCCGCCTTCGATCCGGCCGCTCGCCGCCAGCCGACCGATCGGATCCATACCGAAACAACCAGTGAGACGATTGGCGCCGACCTTGCGGCGCTCGGCAACCGCGACGAGCCCAGCCGCTACCGCAAGGGCATCCGACCCGGCTTCCAAGTACAGCGAGGTCGTCCCGAGATCGACGGACTCGAACAAGGTGTCGAGATCCTCGACGGTCAGCACCCTACACCCGTAACGGGGACCGAGCCGTACCCACAACGCCTCGACGCCCCGCTCGAGGTCCCGGCGAATCATCTCACCGCAGACGGTAGGCCGAGGGTGGTCGTACTCTTGCCGGATCTTCCACCCGCCAAGAGGAGCTGCACCTCGAAGAAACGGAAAGACCCCCGGGAAGCCTGTCGGCTCTACGCCACCGAGATCGTCGGCCGTATAGAGGGGCTCGAGTGGGATACCGCCAAGCGTCTCTGAACGGAGGGAGTCGAACGAGCCTCCTTTGAGGTCAGCTTCGACCCTGGCGATCCACTCCGCCTTGGTAACTGGCGGAAAGACGTTTGGTTGTTCTTTGGCGTTCGTCACAGCAAAAGCTAAATAGACTAGACGACTTCGGGTCGCAAACACGCGCTTAAGACACGCGGGGTTCCTGTGTGTCGCCCCCCTGAGGGCCGGTCCAGAATGCCTCGACGTCCCCCACGCGGTCTTCGAGGTCGACGTATTTATCCTGGAGATTGACGAGCACGTACCCCACCCCTTCTTCACGTCCGAGGCGAGTCGTGACACGAGTTAGATCGACTACGTTCGTCCCGGATGATACGACAACCAGGACACGGTGAGCGAGGCGCGCCGCGCGACGGAGGATCGGCCCACTGAGAGGGCCATTCCACGCGAGCGCAACGGCGGTCACCTCTCCACTTGCGAGGACCGGCGGCGGGTCCGAGCGGCGAAGAGCGGTAACCTCATCGTCGCCGTCGCCGAGCAAACGGATCGCAGCCCGCATGACCGCGTGTGATGCAGGCGCGTCCTCGGGGTCTCCATGCGCGACGCGGCCGCTTTCGGTTGAGGGCGACGAGCCTGCCACCGTAACGGGTCGCGTGAGCAGAACCACCTCTTCGTCGGCGTCTCCCTCGTTAGCTGACGTTGAGCCCTTGCGCGTCGGATCGAGATCCCTCGAGCGAACCACCATTCGAATAGTCGCTCGCGCCACGCCGCGCACCGATCGAGGCGTTGTCGTTGGCTCTGTGGATGCAGCGGGAAGCCCGACCATGGTCTTCTTTCGCGGCGGGCGCGAGGATGACGGCTTCTTGGGAGCTGGAGGGGGAGCTGAGCTCCATTTCGATTTCGGTGTGGATATCGATTCGGAAGTAGGCGGTGCAAAGCCTTGGATGGTAGGCCGAGCCGGGGGCCTGCGCGGCTTGATTGGCTGGTCCGGCGGCACCGATGTCGTGTCTTGCGGCGAAAGCTGTTTCGGCGTCGTGGCGGTGGTGGGCGTAAGGCGCGGTGCGCGTGCGGACCCTACCGGTGTAACCAGAGGCGTCGCAGCAACGTGCGCTGGCCTCTCCTCCACGTCGAGAATCGCGGCCGCAAGCCAAGGCGACTCAGCCAAGCGGATCGCGAGATCACATGCGATATCGCGCTCAATTTCGGTTGCGGGAACGACCAATGTTCGACCCGCTCCGTAGACGCCGTGGTCTTCGAACTCGTCGACGAAAGTCCCGAGCGCATCCGGTTCGCGAGGCCAGACGCTCGTCCCGAGCACGGGGCCGTTCCCCCACCAAGCGACCTCCCGCGGAGCCTCCACGGCAAGTGTCCGGAGGGTGGTCCCCAACACCACGACCGCGAAAACCAACACGACGAGAATCGGCAGCAACATGAGTATCACGAGGATCTTCCTTGACCGCCTGGCTTCCTCTGGGAGCGGCGGGGCGGAGAGGATGCGAAACCCCGTCATCGGTCCAACCGCCGCGTCTTGTAGGTCAGCCGCGCGCTCGGTGAAATCCTGGAGCCGTTGGTCCGCGAGCGCGAGCGCCCGGACGACCTGTCGCGCTTCCCCTTCCGCGGGCGCCAGCGCATCGGCCTCGGCCTTTACCGACTTGATCAGTACGCGTAGTGCCGCCTCGCGTTCCCCTGCCGCGGCGAGGGCCGCTCGAGTCGTGGCCAGCTCCTTTTCGACCGCTTCAAGAGCCGGGTTCGACGCCATCGTCTTCTCGCCTCGTTCGTTCGGCTGGGCTTGTCGCTGCCTCTGAAGGCTGTTGACCCGTTGCTGGAGCGCCTGCACACGCGGATGTTTCTCGCTCAGCGTGGCGCGAGCCGTCGCCAGCTCGGCGCGGGCCTGGGCAAGCGGCTGATCGATCGGGGTGCCCACCGTCGCACTTGCCACGACTTGACGAGGGAGCTCCCGCTGTGCTTTCTCGAGCTCTCCGATCCGCGCCCTCTGGGCGGCCGCCTCGACCGCCGCCTCATCAGCCTTCGAGCGAAGCGCCGCGACTCGTTCGAGGAGGCGCTCCTGATCCTGAAGCAGATGCGATTTCCCGCTCTTCTCTCGGAACGACTCGAACGCTTTGGTCGCCTCCGCTTGTCGCTCCGCCGCGTGTTCGAGCGCAAGCCGGGTCTCTGCACGAAGCGTCTCGAGCCGCTTGGCGTTAAAGCTCGCTTGTCGAGCAAGGAACACATCAAGCACCGTTTGTGCCAGTGCTTGCGCGTCCTCTGCCGTGCCCGCTTCGGCAACGATCCGCATCGAGCTCTCGCCCTCTAGCGTCACCCTCAACTGGGTCCCGAGTGCTTTCAGAGAGTGGCCCCAGCTCAGCCGCTCACGAACCTCACGAAGCCGACTCGGCGAAAGCGCGGTTTCGATGAAGGCGCTCGCGTCGCCCTTCTCCTGGTCGTCGTCGAGGAGCGGGGTCCCTTCGTAGAGAAGGTGGGCAGACGACTCGTAGGTGCGGGGAACCAAGAACGAGGCGATCAAAGCGAGCACGGCGGCAGCAGCGAAGGCCCGAATCAGCACCTTGCGATGCCCGACGAGAATCCAAACGATCCGCCGCGGCTCGACGGGAAGCCCAGGTCGTTTCGGCTTAGGGGCCGCCTGTTCTTCATCTAGATCGTAAACCGCGTCGTCCAAACCATACTCCGGTAAAAAAGAGCATGCAGGTGGATGCCTGCCGGGGGCAAGTCGACATCCTAAATGAGACTGCTACCGTCGCGCCGATTATGCGCGAACCGCGCGAAAAGCTGATCGCTGCATGGGGAATTGCGTGGGTTTCGACTCTGCTCGGTCGCGCGATTTGGCGCCTGACGCCATGGGCCATGGAGCCCTGGACCGAAGGCCTTATGACGACTGGCCAGCAGGGTCTCTACGTCGGCTGGCTCGTCGCCAACGCCTACCTCGAAGGCTACCGTGGCTTTCAACTACGTTTTTCGCCGCGAGTTGTGTCTCGTGCTGTCTATCTCGGCCAGAACCCTCGCCCGCTTTGGGTCGTCTTGGCGCTCCCCTTTTGCATGAGTCTCTTTCACTCGACGCGCCGACAGATGACGGTCAGCTGGAGCTTCATCAGCGCTCTGGTCCTGTTGATTTGGTGGGTCAGGAGCCTCCCTCAACCCTGGCGTGGCATTGTCGACGGCGGAGTTGTTCTTGGACTCGTGTGGGGCCTAGTGGTGATCTGGTGGCTCTTTGCGCGCTATCTCGCCGGTGCAGAGACCCCCCCTCCGGGTGATCTGCCCCTCGAAAATGCTGGCCCGGGCGAGCTTGTTTTGGAATGAAACACTGCAAAACGCAGGCTGAACGGGCTCTCAGTTCTGGCAATTCACTTTTCCAGCGGGCAAACTGGCATTCGAGGGGATTCAGGGCACACTGCGCCTCGCAAAACATGGGCAACCGAGAAGTGAAGAGGGTTAAAGGGTCCAGGCTCGTGCCGTCGATTTGCGCGCTCAGCGCCATGTCGCTGGTATGGTTATCGGGGACCTTCGCGCTCGCAGAGCTACCCATGACCGGCGATCCGGTTCTTCGCGAAGCCCAGCACGCGGAGACCCACGCGGAGCCGAGCGACGAGGATCTCGAACGCATCTCGCGCATGCCGCGTCTGATTTCGCCCTCCGATTTGGAACCCAACCCTAGCGTTTCGGTGGGCTACCCGAACCGTGGGCTGCTGCGCTTCGGGATGCGGATCAACGATGAGAAGGACCTGCAGGTCAAGGTCGGGTCCCTCAACACGAGACACGGCACCGGCGAGCTAGTCCGGCTGATCGAATACGCGGCGCACGAAGTCGCGTTCCGTTACCCACGCTCGCGTCTCACGGTGGGCGACCTCTCTCGACCCGGCGGTGGTCGGTTCGTCCCACACAAGTCGCACCAAAGCGGCCGCGACGTGGACCTCGGCTTCTACATGCTCAGCCGCAAGTCGACGCCGGTGAACAATCCCGTTTTCGTTCCCTTCAATGGCAAGGGGATCGGTCGGCAGTGGGGCACGATCTACAGATTCGATGCCGCCCGCAACTGGGCGCTGATGGAATCATTGCTCAGCCACCCGACGGCCGACATCCAACACATCTTCGTGGCGAACTCCACGAAGCGAGCGCTGCTTCGGCAGGCCCTGAGGGAGCGTGCGAACCCTGAGCTCCTCATGCGCGCCAAGCGCGTGATCACGCAGCCGCGTCACGGTGCTCCACACCGCAGTCACTTCCACGTGCGCATCTACTGCTCGGACGACGACCGGCCGATGTGTAAGGATCGCCCGCCTTTTTACGCGTGGCACGACAGGCCGAGCCAGGCGCCTGCCGTGAGCGCGCTCCAGCCCAACGATTCATGAGCCTGCGGGGTCACTTTTGGACCTTCGCCCCGTTTCTCCGTCACACTCTGGTCCCTGAGCGGGCACCAGAGTCGACGGAATGGGAAACGAGCCTCGAAGATAGGGCCATCGGCACCTTGATCCTCCGCGGCCACCTGTCCCAGAGCAGAGCGTCTGATACTCTCGTCGTGATCGTGCACGGGCTCGGAGGAAGTGCGACGAGCTACTACGCGCTACAGGCGGCGCAGGCGGCTGCAAGGGCGGGTCTCGACAGTTTGCGACTCAACCTTCGCGGGGCGGACCGCCGAGGTGAGGACTTTTATCACGCAGGCCTGACCGACGACCTCGAAGCCGCGCTTCGCAGCAAATCACTCGAGAGCTACGATCGTATTCTACTGCTCGGGTACTCGCTTGGCGGCAATATGGTGCTCCGATATCTCGCTGGGAGTCCCGACCCGCGTGTACGGGCCGCGGCAACGATTTGCGCACCGATCGATCTCGAGAAGGGTGCGCGTGCGATCGACAAACCGCATCGCGTCCTCTATCGACTTCACATCCTGCGCGGACTCAAGGAGATCTACCAAGAGGTCGCCGCACGACGAACTGTCCCGCTGCCCCTCGGCGAGGCCTTGCGGATCGACACGATCGAGCGGTGGGACGAAGAGGTGATCTCGCCGCGTCACGGGTTTGCTGGGGCCGAGGACTACTGGGCGAAAACGAGCGCATGCAACGTCCTCGATGACATCAAGACCCCGACACTTTTCGTGGCCGCTGAGCGGGACCCGATGGTGCTGATCGATACGGTGCGGCCCTGGCTCATGAATGCGACCACCGTTCGACGTGTTATCACTCGGCATGGAGGACATGTCGGCTTCCCGCAGAAAGTGGACCTCGGCATAGGCAGCAGGGGTAGGGTCGACGATCAGATCATTCAATGGATGCTGGCACCCACATGACACGACTCGCGGCCTTCGGGGCCGTGGTGTGTGTGTTATGCGCGAGCTGCAGCGACGATGACCCTGCGACCACCGACCGGGACCCGAGCTGTCCCGAACTACGCCGAGTGGAACCCCCACTCGCGAACGTCGCGCCTGAGCACGAACAGCTCGAGTATTGGCTGACGCGCGCAGAGACGTACGGGTCGATCGATACCGCGCTCCTCGATCCGGCAGAGGTTCGAAGGCATAGCCTTGCCCTGCGAGAGCCCATCGACGGAGAGTCGCTCGGGCAGGCCGACCTTTCGGCTCCGGTAGACGAGGCGGCGCTCATGGTCCAGGTCGGCGAGCGGCTCGATTACCTCAGAGAGAAGCTCGGCGACGGCACGTTGGTCGATGCAACGGGCAAGGCGCTAGGCGCCGGAGCGCTGTCGTTGTTCGAGGCACCGGGGGGGATCGAGCTGCTGCGGCAATGGCGGTTCTCCGAAGCGCTCGAGCCGCTCCGCTGTGGACCGTATGCGGACGGACTCTACAAGGTGCCGATCGACCTGGACTTCGATCGCAACCGATGCAGCACCATTCGCCCAGGCGAAGTCGTTCAGCTTCTGGCTCGGTGGCCGAACGGGCTGTATCTCGCTCGAACGCCCTACGCCCTCGGCTGGGTGGACGAAGAGGATTTCTCGGGGCCTCTGTCCAGTGAAGCCCTTGAGGAGAAGCTCGCGACGCCTGAACCCCAGCCGTTTACGCGACGAGCGTTCCTCACCGAGGCGTTTTCGTTGCTGGGCGCCCCGTACGGTTGGGGAGGGAAGGACGGGGGTTACGATTGCTCGCGGTTTCTGCTCGAGCTCTTCGGGCGTTTTGGGATCGATCTGCCGCGGCACAGCGCACGCCAGGCACAGGCGGGCACATTCTCCGTCGATATCTCCGAAGTACGGGACCTCAACGAGAAACGACTCTTGCTCGAAGCCGCAGCGAGGCGGGGTATCACGCTCCTGCAATTTCCCGGGCACATCATGCTGTATCTCGGCGCGACCGAAGAGGGGGTGCCCATGGCCATGCACGCTTTCTCGGAGTATCTGACACCGTGCGAAGGCACCGAGCTTGAAACGGTCAAGCGGGTGGACCGGGTCGCGGTCAGCGACTTGTCTCTCGGTGAAGGAAGCTCGCGCACTGATTTCTTGAGCCGCATTACCCGGATCACTGTGATCGGAAAAACGCCCGGGCCTGCTCTCACGGCCAACGCCGTGCGACGGCCGAGCGCGCCGATGACTCGACCTGAGGGCGCCTGCCGCGACACGCAGAGAAACGCCGTTTTCCCTTCGCCGCGACGACCGAATGCAGCGCAGCCCCTTCGCGTGATCATGACGAGCGAGCGGGATCCCGGGATCGCCTCGCTCGTGCTCTACGGCCCCGATGGGGAGCGCGTCGAGGCGGAGGAACACGTTCTCGATGGACCGCCTTTCAGCCGCTTCGTCGAAGTCAAACAACCGACGCCTGGAAAGTGGACAGCGGTGTTTGGTGAAGGCGATCGGACGCTGGCGTGTCATCGATTCGTGGTCGGCGCGCGAAAACCGTGGGCCATCCCACGCGAGCCCACGGCCCCGGCGTGGGCGACGACACGGCAGTGGAGCAGGAGCACCGAAAACCTCTATTCGGCGTTCATCGAGCAACTCTTCAGAGAGCCGATCGGCGAAGACATCACCTGGACGCGACTGCAAGAGGTCATCGGTGACCCCGAGCGAAACCTACTCTACGACTATCGGCTGCAGGGTGAAGACGCGCGGCTCTCCCTCGAGCCGGACTGCGCCGACCTTCCCTACTTCCTGCGTGCTTACTTTGCTTGGAAGCTCGGTCTTCCGTTTGCGTATCGTACGTGCACCCGCGGACGAAAAGATACGCCTCCGGTTTGCGAACCCGTGGTCTTCAGCAACCTCGATTCGCAAGAAGCAGCAACAGATGTCGGGGCGTTTCGCGGCTTCTTACGGCGCATGGCGGGTGTGGTGCACTCATCGAGCCCGCGCACACGCCCCGAAGAAGATGAGACCGACTTTTATCCGCTGCGCCTGAGCCGGACGGCGATCCGTCCGGGAACGGTGTTCGCCGACCCGTATGGCCACGTATTGGTCGTCGCGCACTGGAAGCCCCAGGGGGTGGACGACTACGGCGTGTTGATCGGTGCCGACGCCCAGCCCGACGGAACGGTGGGTCGTCGTCGCTTTTGGCGAGGCTCATTCTTATTCACCCCTAAGACCGATCTCGTGGGCGCGGGCTTCAAGGGATGGCGTCCCGTCGTGCTCGACCCCGAGCTTCAGACGCTCAAGATCGCCACGAACACCGAGCTCCGAGGAGCCGGCCGCGTGAAAGCGTGGTCCGACGCCCAGTACCGCGGAACCGCCGACGACTTCTACAACGCGATGGAAGGTATGATCAATCCTCGCGCACTCGACCCAGTGCGGATGCAAACGAGCCTCGTAGACGCCCTCGAGGAGTCGGTCCAGCGCCGCCTGAGCTCGGTCCAAAACGGCGAGGACTTCATGAAGTCGCAGGGCTACGCGACGATAGCGATGCCGTCCGGTGCTGCCCTGTTCTTGACGTCGGGCCCTTGGGAGGACTACTCGACTCCGTCACGAGACATGCGGCTACTGATCAGCATCGACGCCGTCACATCCTTCGCCAACACGGTCGCCGCGCACCCCGGCCGCTTCGGCATCCGGGACACCGACCGAGACACCGTAGTCGCGCAGGTCAGGCAAGCGCTGGAAGACGAGCTCGGCAAGCGAGCGTTCCAATATACGAGGTCCGACGGCACCGCGTGGAAGCTCACCCTCGCCGACCTGGTCGACCGAACCCCGGCCATGGAAACGGCCTACAACCCCAACGACTGCCCAGAGATTCGATGGGGCGCCCCCGAGGGAACGAAAGAGCACACCACATGCAAACGCCACGCCCCCGAAGACCAACGAAGACGCATGGCCAAATACCAACCCTGGTTCGCCACAAGACAACGCCCCCACTAACGGGGACACGCTCCATTTGGAGGCCTAGCGTGTCCCCGATCGCCTATTTCATCATGCCCGTGGCGCTGGGCGGGTTCTCCGCGAGGGTGCCGCGCAGGGTTGTCACACAGGTCCCGCGGAGCTTCACGCGGTCGCCGGCGAGCTCTAGCTCGAACGTGGCGCCTCGCTCGGAGAGCTGGCGCGCCTCCAATACTTGCTTGCCAAGACGGTCTGCCCAGAGCGGCGTCATGCAACACTGGGCCGAGCCGGTCGCAGGGTCCTCGTCGATGCCGAAGCGCGGGGCGAAAAAGCGTGAAACGAAGTCGACGTCGTCTTCGTCTCCGGTGGCCGTAATCATCACTCCGCGCGTCTCGATGTCTCGAAGCGCTCGGAAGTCTGGGCTGCAGGCTTTCACCGCCTGCTCGTTCTCCAGTACGACGACGTAGTCGTCCAAGTCGCGGCCAATCCACGTCGCCGTGACGCCGAGCGCTCCGAGCAGTCCTCCTGGAGCTTCGATCTCCGAAGGCGGCCGCGCCGGGAAGTCGAGCTCGATCTGCCGCCCGAGCGGTTTGGCCGTCAGCTCGCCGCTCTGCGTGGAGAAGCGCGCCGTCTCGCGGAGAGATAACCTCCCCTCCTCCCACAGCACGTGCGCGGTCGCGAGCGTGGCGTGCCCGCACAGGCGCACCTCGCCCCCCGGCGTGAACCACCGCAACTCGAAGGAACCGTCTCTCAAGGGAACGCAGAACGCCGTTTCGGAGTGCCGCATCTCGCGCGCCACGGCCTGCATCCACGCGTCGGTCGTCGGGTGACCGAGCACACAGACGGCCGCGGGATTGCCCGCGTAAGCGACATCGGTAAAGGCATCGACGACGGTGATCTGCTGTCCCATGAGTTGATCACCGCCACTGCTGCGCGTTTTCGTCTACCTCGTATCCATCGATGGCCCGGGGCTTCGGACCCTTGACGGGCTTGCCGGAAGGGCCGCTCGGTTCCTTCGACGTGGGATCCGTGATCGGTCGAGACGTCGGCTCCTGAATCGGTACGCCCGACGGTGCCACCTCGACACGTTTGGGCAACGGCTTCTTGACGTTCTTCAGCTCCGGGTCAGGAGCGGTGTCCGACTCGACGATCACCGGAGGGGTGTAGTCGATCACGACGAACGTCGAGACAGTCTGCGAGAGTGGTTTGTCGAGGGGTTTCAGCTTCACAAAGGCCACGCGTTGCTCGATGCACTGACGCGCGTTCGCCGACAGACCGGCGCCGCCGACCGTTGGCTGGATGACCATCCCCGTAGGCCGCACCGTAGCGCTGATCGGGATTTGAACTTTCGTCGGCGTGCTCGACTCGAAGTCGCGAAGACAGTCGATCGGACTTCCAACGGCGCGCTGAAGCTCCGTGGCGAGGTCACGCTCCTCGGGTTTCTCGGTGGGCTTTTCTTGGACGAGCTCGGGTGAGTCGATAATCGCGGGATCCGGTGTATCGATGATTGGGTGCACGTTAGTCGGCGGCATGGCTTCGAAAGTGGGCTTTGGAGCTTCGAAGGCGCCCTGGGGAGACTCAAATTGGCTCTCGCATCCCGCCACCAGCAAGACCGCGAGACATGAGAGCATCACGCGACTCATGCCATCAGCTTACTCGCGAGCGCGTCAATCCGTCCAACGCTCGGCATCTTCATCGACTTGGTAGCCCTCGATCGGCTCCGGTTTGGGCCCTTCGATAGGGACGCCCTTCGGCCCTTCGATGGGAACACCGCTCGGCCCTTCGATGGGATCTGCCGCAGGCCCTTCGATGGGGACGCCACTCGGAGCAATCGGGGCCTTCTTGGGAAGAGGCTCAACGACGTCTTTCAGCTTGGGCGGCGGCCCTCCCACATCGTATTCCTCGATGGCGGGAGGTTGGTAGTGGATATCGACATAGGTCGAGACTGGCTCCGACGCCTCGCCCCCGAGCTGCGCCAACGTTACCGCCCCCACCCGCCGCTCGACACATCGCCGATCGTTGGCCGACAGCCCACGACCGTTTGCGCTAGGCTCGATGATCATCCCGGTCGGGCGAACGATGGCGCTGATGTTGATCCGAATCGTCATCGCAGCGCTCGGTCGATAGTCTTGGAGGCAGTCCGCCGGGCTCCCCACCGCGGCGCGGAGCTCTGCCGCAAGGTCGCGCGCTGGCTTCGCGGGCTCGGCCTGGACTTGCTCGCTGGGTGCTGCGGTGGCGGCAGCCTCGAGGTCAGCCGCCCCACTCCCAGCCGCCTCACCCGCAGTCGCCTCACCCGCAGTCGCTGCTTCAATCGCCTCACCCGCGGTCGCGGCTTGGGCGGGGCCCTCCACCGTGTCAGGCGGCAGCGCTTCGACCACGTTCGAGGGCTCGACGGGCTCCTCTCGGCCCTTGCAGCCCCAGACGAGCAAGATCATGCCGCACGACACAAGAAGGCGGGTCATGGCCGCATCTTACCTCAATATCGCCAGGCCGCCCCGATCGAGAGGCCCCAGTACTGATCGAGGGCACCCCCGGCGACGAAGGGAGGATTGGGCGGGACGGGGTTCAAGTCGAACCAGTAGCGGCGATAGTCCAGTCCTAGCCGGACTTCGAACCCTTTCGGCAGCGCGTATCCGAACATGATCAACGCGTCTATCCCGTTGCCATCCGCTTCGGGGAACCACTGGCTGCTTTCGATGCCTCCGGCGGACAGCAGACCGCGGAAGGCCACGTTGAAGGTGACGATGAAGCTTTCGTCCTGGCCCAATGCGACGCGGAATCCCGCACCCAACCGATAGAACTCGTACTTCACGCCCGGGATCCCGGCCGTCATGACCGGAGGCCCGGTCACACCAAACTCGAACTTTTGCACGCCGTAGTCGGCGATGATGGTCGGCTCCCATCTCCCGACAGGATAGCGCCACCGAAGCCCCACCAGGAACTGCTGTGCCTCGGTCGGAAACTGCAATCCGTCATCACGCGTGGAGTCGAAGTTGAACAGCCGCTCCCACTCGAAGTCGATACCAAACTGCGCCCCGATACCACTGGTGAAATGTGCGCCCGGGAAGTATTGGAACTTCAGTTGAACGCCCGGCCCGAAACCGAGCGAGTAGTCGCGCAGATTTCCGATCACGTCTTGGTTCCAGGTCAAGCTGCGGTGCACGAACACGAAATCGAACTCGACGTCGACCGCGGCAGGGCGATCCCTCTTGGGCGGCTTCGTCCTCTTAGCCTTGTACTTGATCTCCGCCGCACTCTCGTCTTTGGCAACCCGTCGGCCGGCAGAGGTCGCCGCCGTACCGACCGGAACCGCCGCAACCGCGACGGGGACCTCGGGCTCGAACCGCTCGAGGTCCTTTCGGAAGTCGTCCCAAAGCCCCGTCTGAACCGCGCGCGCAAGCCCGGTCGAGGTATCCCCTTCGTAGAAGTGCTGGCTGATGACGTCCGCGCTCTTCCCGTCGACGAGTCGTACATAGGCCGACCACACGCCGTCCTCGTGGAGCACGTCGCCTTCGAAGAGCCCGCTGACGCCCATCGCGCGCGCCGGAAGAACGTGCCCTTGGTCGGACCCCAGATCTGCATTCAGGCTCTGCGCCTTCTGCGTAAACTGCTTGTTCGGAACCAGCTCGATCGGCTTACCCCGAAGGCCCTTCACCGCTGCTCCACTAACCTTGCCCGCTTGCGCGCCCTTGAATGGGCGAACCACCAATTGCGGGACCGTTGGCGCTTCGGGTTCCCCGCCAAGCTTCTTGAGGCCCTCGTCAGCGCTACCGGCAAGGGGCATCGAGCCAGTGTCGACGAGCTCAGCGACGATGCGACTCGAAAGCCGCGTCATGCTCGAAGAACTAGTACGAAACTTTTGTATGCGCACACCCTTGGCGTTGCGCACGCCGATATCGGCAATCCAGCGGCCGCCGGAGCGACGAATGCGACCGCCAACAAGAACGCTCGCCCCGAGCTTGGCTGCCTGCTTGGCGTAACCCTTCGTTTTCTTCGTGACAGCGGTGACCTTCTTGAGCGGAACGAGCTGCACGTCGGCGGCCCGCAATCCGGTTTGCACGCGCTGCCGAATCTTGGCGGCTTGCGGTCCTTGAAGAGGCAGAATCGCCGCCGCGCCATCTTCGGCATACGCAGTGCCTTCCAG
>CAXMND010000224.1:0-31083 GCA_964194675.1 uncultured Coxiellaceae bacterium
TCGCTGGCGTCCTTCAGGGTGGTCGATGCCCTCCAAGAGCCGCAGCCCCTTCCCCGGTCCCAGATTCTCGAACAGGCGTGCGCCCGCTTCGTGTGCAACCAAAACCCATGTCCTCGCCATATCGCTTCCCTCCTCCAAGCAAGGCGCGTGCCTGATCGCACTCGGGCGACAGATCGCGGATCCCAAAGACAACGGCGATAGTAGCAGCGCAAGGGCTGCATCGATAGCACGGGGTGCGCGAGAAATGCAGTGCGTCGACGGACGTCTGGAGCCGGTGACGTCCCTTCCGACGGCCCCAAGGAACTCAACTTGTGCGGGCATCGGCGGCGTCGATCAAGGTGTCCGCGAGGCGGTGAAGCCTTCCTCGTTCGTCGTTGCGGGTTCGCTCTTCTTCGAAGCGCTTGAAGCGTCGGAAGATCTCCTCCTTGATAGGGTCTGGCAAACGGGCATCGGCCATCGGGTAGAGGACCTTGTCCTCCTTCTGGATGTGTCGCCGCAACAGGCTAACGTACTCCCGGGTTGTGCTCGTGAGAGTACGGCGGTCCTCCTCGCTCCAAGGCGAAAGTTGTCGCGCGAGTCCGTGGAGGGTGCTAGCGAGGGAACGGCCCAGGTCGTGCTCGTGCAGCAGGACGGCGACCGGACCCTGCTTCCGTGGGAAACCATGGTCGACCATCGCCACGAAGAGAACGTCCTCCTCCTTGCGGTGGTGATACGCGTCCGTGAACTCGCGAATGAAGGTAACGAACCCAGCGAGCTCCTCCTTGTCGTCCGCCCAGTTCCCGTGCCCTACCGTCTTAATCCACGCCTCCATGGCGTCGAGTACTCTCTCGATGAGCCGGTGCTCCTTCATCAAGATCTCAACAGCTTCCATCTCAGCCTCCCGTCAATCGCGTAGCGCCCGTGATGTTAGGCCTGCGCACGCAAGATGAGTGCCATTCCAAGGGAGGCGCTCCACAAACGGACCTTCCCACGAACTCATCCGGAGGCGCGCGTTTCCCGCGCTGCGTCGGGGCTATGCGCAATCCTTTCGCTGCCGGATTTATACCGGCACGCGCGTTGCAGACGCGAACCACCAACACGGCTAGCCCAAGCGGAGATCCTGAATCACTGAAAAGAATGCGTTTTATCTGTCGGGAGGCGCAGTTCTTACGCCCGAACTTCCTGATTATGGCTGCATTGTGTTCTCGAACGGCTGGCACGGATCTCGCAGCGACACCGAGCGGGGTAGTTTACGGAAAGCTGCCTCTGGGGAGCCGACGATGCCGAGTCCCGGCCAGCAGCCGAAGTCCCTTGAGATTCGTTTTCGTCAAACATTGTCCGGCGATGGGGCGACCACCTCGCGCGCCACCGTCTTTTGTCCCGGGCAAGGCTGGTCACTCGACCTGACCGACTGCCTGAGTTGCAAGGAATTCGTGGAGATGTCCCTCGATCCAGGAGAGCAAAGCGGTGTTTTGAAATGCCACCCTAGCAAAGCGCCCATTCCAAGGAGCTCGCCGCAAGACGCGTTCGAAAGAGGCTCCGTGAGCTCCGCGGGCAGAAAGTTGGCCATGCTGGCCGACAGCACCCCGATCTCGGCATTGATGAGCGGCAATGTGCACTGCGTACGCGAAGACGTTAGCGTCCAAGCCCTCGCGGCTCTGCTGATCGAGGGCAGGTTCAGCGGTGTACCCGTCGTCGACGAAGGCGGCAAACCCATCGGAGTCGTCTCCCAGGCCGATCTCGTCCGACATCACTACGAAAGCGGGACGGCCTCCCACGAACCGCCTTCGACCGTCGGCGATATTATGACGGACGTCTCGCTCACACTCAACGAGGGAGCATCGGTCTCGGAGGCGGCAGTACTGATGGCACTCAAGAGTATCCACCGTATTCCGGTGCTGGACCCAATGGGCCAGGTCGTCGGCATCCTGTCCTCACTCGACGTGCTGTACTGGCTAGCGTGCGAAACGGGCTATGTAGTCCACGTCGTCCGTTCATTCCTCAACAAATGCTAGGAGGCGGGTCACTGCAACAGACCCTGATCTCCCGCTAACCAGTCAAGCTAGCGATGTGGCGGCTGTACTACTGCCGGCGCTGAGGAGGCCTCCTGCACCGCTCGAATGAAACTCGATCCGGTGTCCGGCAGCCCACACCCGCAGCGCCCCCGGTGCCGCCGATAACCAGCGGCTCCGCCAGCGCCACCCGCACCGTCAGAACCCGAGTCACTACATCCCACGATCGGAAAAACGAGCAGTGCGAATACGCACACCCGCTGCAAAGCTGAATACCTCATGACGACCTCCACGATTCAAATCACAGCAAGAATCAGCATCTTGCGTGCCAAGCTGGATGTGGGCGCTTTGGGCGGTCTCGCGGACACACGGGGCGCATCCTCTGCAGCGCGCCGGCTCGCGCACGCCGAAGATGCGCGAGAGAGCGGCAGCCGCATCGACTTCGCCTCGACATGGTCGCATGGCCGGTCGTTGGCGCTAGCGCCCGCGCTGACCCTCATGCATCATCACGCCGAGGAGGGCCTGGTCATGCTCGCCAAAACGCCAGCGGTCGTTCCTTGCATTGCTCTTTTCCTCTTTGGGAGCAGCCTACCGGCAAGCGCTGCGACCCTCGATGGCATCGTGACGACCTCGGAGGGTCAGGCCGTAAGTGGTGCGATGGTGACTGTCTTCAGCGCGAACCGGATGCGCAAGGAGACCGTGTTTACCGACACCGCGGGGCGTTATCTCATCGTCGTCGACTACGAGGGAGAGCTTACGGTGCGGGCTCGTGCCCCGAATTTCGCGGATCAAGCTCAAAAGGTGTCCGTCCGTCATGCGCAGCCACAGTCGATCAACCTGGTGGTGGCTGCTTTTGGGTCAGCGCTAGAGCGGTCCAACGCGTTACCCGCGTCCGCCCACGTGACCGTCCTTCCGTGGAAAGACGCCGACGACCGAGCGCCCTTCATCGCCCAGTGCAACTACTGCCACCAAGTCGGCAACCTACTTACGCGGGGCAAACGCGAGCAAGAATCATGGGCTCAATCGATCGAAAAGATGGAAGGCTACATGGCGATCGTGACGGACGAACAGGTGGAGCGCTTCAGCGAAGTGCTAGCCGAGGGCTTCGACGGGGAACCAATCGACGTCGTGCAAACCCATGACGCCAGCCCGGAGCTGGCTCACGCCAAGATCGAAGAATGGCTCGTCGGCGACGGGATGTCTTTCATTCACGACGCGGATGTCGGTGAAGACGAGAAGCTCTACGGCGTCGACGAGGGTCACGACGTCGTTTGGGTGCTCGACCGGGAAGCCAACACGGTCGAGAAGTACCCGCTACCTGAGTCGGACCTGCCCGTTGGCGGCCTGTTGTCGGGCGCCGCATTGCCGATCGGAATTTTCACGGGAAAGCACGGGCCACACAGCATGGCGCAAGCAAAGGACGGGCGTTTTTGGATCACCAATGCGCTGTCCGCCACGTTGATGTCCTTCGACCCCGAGAGCAAAGCGTTCGAGGTCTACGAGATCGGCGAAGGTGCGTTGTATCCGCACACCGTCCGGATCGACCGCGACGGGATTGTTTGGTTCACCATCGCGGTTTCCAATCAAGTGGGGCGATTTGATCCCAAGACGGAGACCTTCACCGTCCTTCAACTTCCGCACAACGGCTTCTGGCGATGGGTGACCGATGTGTTCTTCCCAACGCTCCTGAAGTACTCTGCAAGAACACCGCGTGGGAACAAACACATCGATCTCTCGCCCCACAAGATGCTGAGCGGCATCGAGTATCAAGACCTGTTCAACCTGCCGTATGGGCTCGACATCAACCCCAAGGACGGTGGTGTTTGGTACGCGAAGCTCTGGGCGAACGTCATTGGCCACATCGATCCTCAAACACTGAAAATTACCGAGTACGAAACACCGCTCAAAGGTCCCAGGCGCCCGCGCTTCGATGCTGATGGGGTCCTGTGGATTCCGTCGTTCGACGAGAACGCGCTTTTGCGTTTCGATCCCGCGACTGGTGAGTTCAAGACCTATGCGCTTCCGACGCTTTCGCCCGATGAGTACGAGACACCGTACGCACTGAACGTCCACCCGAAGACGGGCGACGTCTGGATGACCTCCAACATGTCGGACCGCATCTTGCGCTTCATTCCGAAGGAAAAGCGGTTCATCAGTTACCCGAGCCCGACCCGGGTGACTTGGTTGCGCGATTTGGTGTTCACGAAAGACGGACGAGTCTGCTCGAGCTCATCCAACCTACCGGCCTACGCCATCGAAGACGGTGTGCCATCGTTCATTTGTATCGATCCCGAAGGCGCCGACAAAGATCGCGCTATCGCGGACCAGACAGCCGAGTAGCGACGGCGCAATCCCTAGCGTGATCAATTGCGGACGTTGCGACGCCGGTATCCGATCCACAGCCCGACAACGCATAACACCAAGAGACTCCCGAAACTCGAGTGCGGTGCCTCAGAGACACTGCAGCCACCACTTCGCCGGTATCCGTGGGGCCGCCGCCTAACAAAATCCAATCCTAAGCAGGTCAACGCCGGCGCTTGCATTGTTCGCGCACCCAGTGCAGTCCGCGCGCAATCTGTGCGCGGATTACTTGTGGATACTGTGCATAAATCGGCTTCGGGCCTGGGCACGAACATTGCTTAACTCGTCTGTGGGAATGTTCGGCTAGCGAACGGTCGGCTAGACGCTTGACGTTCCTTCGGGAGTTGCAATGGCCTACTATTCACCTGTCGACTTTTTGCAGGATGAAGAGTTCATCGAGGGCATGAAGCGGAGGCAAAACGGCGAACTGTCTCTTTCATGGATGGACGCCGCAACAGAGCGGGTGCGCTGCAGCCCGCATAGTCCTCGACGCGGAATGACCTACAAAGATGTCAATGTGGGTTCATACAGCACCGATGCCATCCCAGAGGTCATCCGCGGACACAGGACCATGGCGCCGCGGGGGTCGGAGCTTCCGCTGGGTTTGCCGGATATGGGGTATCTGGTCAACCGCAAAAGCGAGGTGTGGGCCAACAATATTCTTGCCTTGTACGAAGAGTCGAAAACAAGGCAATGGAACGCGGCGACAGACATCGACTGGTGCGCCCTTCCCGACTGTCACATAGCCGACGACATGGAAAAGGCATTCTGCCAGCTATGCACTTTGCTTTCGGAAGTGGAAATGATCGCGACCGACCTGCCTGCCAAGTGGATACCGCTCATCAACCACGACATGGTCGAGCTCAAGAGCCTGTTGTGCATGCAAGCAGTCGACGAAGCGCGACACACCGAGGTCTTTCGCAAGCGCGCTCTCGCCAATGGCGTCGGCCTTCTGCGAGCAAGTGTGGTCGCGGAACACGCGCTCAAAGGAATTTTGGATTCGGACACCTACACCCAGGCCTCGGTGTTCATGCATCTGCTCGGTGAAGGGTTTATCCTCAGTACTTTCAGAAACGGCGAAGCAGTCGCCCCGACCGCAGTGGATAAGAAAATATTTCGATTGGTGATGCAGGACGAGGCACGCCATGTCTCCTACGGAATGATGCACCTCAAATATTTCTTGCGAGCACACCCAAGCCGTGCCGAAGAAATACACTTTATGCTCGATGAAGCGGAGACGTTGATGGTCGGGATACTCGGAGCTCCTGAGTTGGCTGAGCCGCTCATTATACTGGCTGGCAAAGGATTTGGTCGCGAGCAAATCAAACGAGGTGTAGAGCTCACTCTACTCAACCAGCTCAAAGCAATTGAGGAGTATTTCGCCCGGCTCGAGCACGCAGGACTCAAAGGACGCCGGGAGCGCAGCCAGTTCACCAAACTTCTATCGATGCTCGCTTGAGCAGAATGGTTGGCCGACATGGACTTTCCATCCAAAGAGTTTTTTGACCGTCTACGAACCCAACTCGTCGACGCAACCGACGAATTCGCACATTTGGGCGTTTTTGATGCCTCGTTCGCGATTCGGGTACAGGCGAGTCCCGGGTTCGCCCAGGAACGCAATTATCTATTTCGGTTTGAAATAGACTCATGCACCGAACTGACCGAGACCGAAACCGATGGGCTGGAAGATAAGGTCGACTTCGTATTGGAGGCCCCCCAGGCAGTCTGGTCCGAGATGCTCGCCAGTAGACAACCGAATGGCGAGATCGACGCTGCGCATACGATCAACACACTGTGCCATTTCGACGACCCGATACGCGTCAGGTATCGAGACCCCGTCGGACACGACAAGCTGTTCCGCTTTCAACAGAGCGTTCAACTTGTCTTCAACGTTGCGGCAACGGTTGCAGCGGAGAGTTAACAGCGCCCATGCGCACATGAATCGCAAGACACATTGGGAGAGGATTCACACCGAGAAGGAGCCTCAGGACCTCGCCTGGTTCCAAGAGGCTCCAACTGTGACGGTGCAAATGCTGGAGTCGACAGGCGCCACACCCCAATCCCCCGTGATCGATGTTGGGGGTGGGGCCGCACGCCTCGTCGATCACCTGGTGGCCAACGGCTACGAAAACGTGACCGTGTTGGACATCTCGAACGCCGCACTGGATCACAGCCGCAAGAGGCTTGGCCCAGCCTCCGAGAGTGTGCAGTGGATCGTCGCCGATGTGCTCGATGCTGAGCTGCCCCAGACGTACGAGATTTGGCACGATCGGGCCGTTTTCCACTTCCTCACGGATGCTGACGAGCGTGGGCGATATGCAAACCAGCTACTCTTTGCGCTGGTGCCGGGGGGCCATGCGATCATCGCGACGTTCGCGGAGGACGGTCCCGACAGGTGCAGCGGGCTGCCCTGCGTTCGATATTCTCCGGAAGCGCTCCACGCCGAACTCGGCTCCGACAGATTTCGGCTGATTGAGTCTGCTCGGGAGACGCACGTCACACCTCGGCAGCGCGAGCAACGGTTTCAGTACAACCTGCTGCAGAAACTGCCTGAGGGGTAACCGGTAGCGCGAACCCATCGAAACTAGTCTGGCGGAGGCACCAACGCTACGGGCAGCGAGGCCCCCAGTTGCTCCGGCTTGAGGTCCGTCGCGTAGAGAACGGTCTTGAGCTTGTAGGCCATCCAATGTCGTGTCCCTAGCAGGAGTGGTGGTTTGAGCCAAGGTGCCCAAAGGGTTCTAGCTCGGTTCGCCCTGAGGCTCATAGGCACAGAGCGGATCGTCGCCGAGCACATCTTGAGTCATCGCGAAAGCGCGCGCGCGCGATCCGCCGCACACCCACTTGAAGTCGCAGCGACCACAGCGTCCTGTGTAGTTTGCTGGGTTGCGCACTCGCTGCAGCTCTGGCGAGTGGCGATAGAGGTCGACCAGAGATCTTTCACGGACGTTTCCCAGTAGCGGATACGGCAGGAAGCCCGCGGGATAGACGTCACCCCGATGCGAGACAAAGATGACGCCATTGCCGTCGCGTATCCCGAAGCCCATCGGCCGAGCGCGATCGTGGATTCTTTCGAGAGGCACACCCTCCTCGAGTTTGCGTTGTATCCAATAGCGCCGGTAGTGCGGCGCCTCGGTAGTGCCGATCCGGAAGGGCGCATCCTCCGCCACCGAGTACACCCACTCGAACAAGCGCTCTACGTCATCGGGCGTAGGCACGCCGAGCTCCTCGCCTCGACCGACCGGTACCAGTAGAAAAAGGCTCCAGCGCCGGACGGGCGGAGCGGCTTTGTCGCGAAGCAACTGATACATCGCCGGAACATGGAGCAGAGTTTGGGCCGTGATGGTCGTGTTGACTTGCACTGGGATGTGCAGCGCGCGCGCCCACTTGAGTGCCCGCATCGAGTAGGCAAAGGTCCCCGGCACGTTGCGGAAGCCGTCATGAAGCCTCGCCGTCGGCCCGTCGAGACTCACGCCCATTGCACTGATCCCGAGATCTCGAAAACGACGCATCGTCTCGAGGTTCAGGCTTGGGGTCGTGCTTGGGGTGATCGCGACGTGAATGCCCAGCTCTCGCCCATATTCGATGAGCTCGATGATGTCCGGGCGCTTGAGCGGATCGCCCCCCGTGAGGACCAGCATGCTGCCCAGCTGTTTGACACTACGCATGAGAGCCTTGCCCTCCTCGGTCGTAAGCTCTTGCGGGTCACGATGCGGGATGGCGTTGGCCCGGCAGTGCTGACAGGCCAGATCGCAAGCAATCGTGGTTTCCCAGTAGACGTTCCGTGGGGCGTCCTCGTAGAAAAATCCGCGATACTTCGCTCCGACCTCTATGAGCTTCATCTCTCTCTCTTGCATGCATGAGACATGCCGCGTTTCGCGCGCTCCTGGTGGCGCGCCAACACGCTTTGGCCAGCGCAAGCGATGCGTCGCCGGCCCCGTGCTCGCAAGAGTTGCGCCCTCGCGATTGCCAGGGCCGCTTGATCCCAAGTGGCACGCCATTTGCTGCAACCACACAAGCAGGAGGATCAACAATGGCATCAGTGACGATCGTCGATCGCCCAGAGGCGCAGTTTCGAATCTCGAAGAGTCGGCAGCGCCCCAAGCAGCGATGGATGCTTCCCAGGGAACATGGCGCCTACGCTGCGTTCTTGTTCCCTGTGCTCACGGTTCTCGCGGCCGGCCGTCCAACGCTCGAAGGATGGCTTCTCATCTTTGCTTCATGTGCGTTCTTCCTCGCACACGAGCCCATGTTGGTGGTTCTCGGGTTGCGTGGTAGTCGCGTCAAACGCGAGCGGGGAACGACGGCGCGGGGGTGGCTTGTCCTGTATGGATTCGCCGCGCTGGTTTTGGGCGTTACGGGTCTGTGGATCGCCGCGCAGGAGGTCCAGTACGCGGCGATGGTCCCGTTGGTGTTCGCGCTGATGGCCTTCATGCTGAGCGGAGAAGGGCTAGGAAAGACCCCGCCCGGGCAGGCGGTGATCGCGATCGCGCTTGCACTGGTCGCCCTCCCTGTGGGCCTCGCGTGTGGGCTGAGTTTCGCGACCTCCATTTGTGTAGTCGGTGTCTGGGCTCTCGTGGGTATGCTCGGCACGTCAGTCGTTCGGCTCACCCTCGATCGCACCAAGCTCCAGGCGAGGCCAGATGATCTCGCAAGAGCTCAGTGGCGCGCCGCGGCTACCCTCGGCGTCAGTCTCGTCGTGATCGGTGCGGCGGTGGCCGCGCCGGTTGTGGATCGGCTTCCGCTGTGGGTTCTCGCCGCCGCCTGGCCGACCGCCATCGCCGCGGCGCTAATCCTCCTTGTGGGGCCGCAGCCGGGCCGACTCCGCACAATCGGGTGGACGCTGGTGGGAGCAAACGTCTGCACGTGGCTCGGCGTCGTAGGGGTATTGCGCCTACTGGCTGGTGTCGACGCGTTCTGGAACGCGGTGTCTTTTCCATACTTCTAGCGGTCGGACGGCGTCGGAAGTGAGGGGCCGAGCCAACGTAAGATATCGCTCACGGAGAGCACGCCAACGACGCTACCGCGACTGTCGACGACCGGAACGCGGTGAACCGCTTTGGCCACCATGCGCGTCAGCGCTCGAGACACCGAAACACGTTCGTCGAGTGCAAGGGTAATGGGTCGCATGATCTTCCGAACCGTCGGTCGGGAAACGCCGCTACCTCGGCGGTCGTGCCGAGGAAGATCCCTCCTCGACACTACCCCGATTGGGGTGCCCGCTTCATCGACCACGGGCACGCTGCTACTGAACGTTCCGTCGAGCAAGGCCGAAGCCAGAGATTCGACGCAAACGTCAGGATGAACGCAGTGCACGCGGGCCGCTATCAACGCCGAGACCGGCGTACGCTCAGCGAGTAGATGGAACGAGTCCCAACGATCCAGCGGCCCCTTCTTCGGGATCTGAGACTCTTGCTCTCGCACCGGATCATGGCTCTCGCGGCATCGCAGCACGCCGCACCCACCTTCGTGGAAGGCGAACTCGGAGTAGCGCTGGCAGCGAAAGCAGTCGATGACCTCCATCGATCGCTTCTGACGAGGACACAAGACGGTGGAATGCCAAGAACGCGTCCCGTCGGCGAGGGGCGTCTCGCGGACGCGGATCTCGAGCTCGTTCGAGCGATGGGGGCGATTCGCCATGCCGTGGGTTTCACGAAGCCTTCCGATCGTTCGACGCAAGCAGCATGCCAAGAATCCCCCGGCCCTCATCAAGGAGTCCGCTTCGCCGGCACACCTCTGGCACTCTCCGATAGTCCGCGCAAACGTTGCGCGACGCCAAACGCTATGCGTGAGAAATGCGCCGCACCGCGGATCGACTGGGGCGAGACATTGGTACGGTGCGTGCTTGGAGTGGAGAACGATGAGCTCGATCAAGACCGACCTTCAAAACGCCGGATTCGAATTGATCGAAACCCACATCTCGTGGGTGTTCCTAGGCGAACGTGACGTCTTCAAGGTCAAGCGCCCTGTCGATTTTGGCTTCCTCGACTTCACTACCCTCGCCAAGCGCGGGGCCGCATGTGACGCGGAAGTGCGGCTGAACCGGAGGCTCGCGCCGGACATCTACCTCGGCGTCGTTCCGATCACGTTGGATCCCAGTGGCCGCCACAGACTGAACGGCGACGGAGCCCCGGTCGAATGGGCGGTCCACATGCGCCGTCTCGCGGACGAAGACCGCGCCGACATGCTCCTGCAAGCTGGAGATCTCAGCAATGCTCACGTCGAGGCGCTCGCCGCTCACATCGCGGAGTTTCACGAGCGTTCCCGATGCGACCCCGAAACGACGCTTCACGGATCCGTCGAAATCATCCGTGCCAACGTCGAGGAGAACTTTCGACAGACCCAGGACTGCATCGAAGACTATTTGAGTCGGGCACAGGCGGACGAAGTTCGAAACTGGCAACTGCGAATGCTACAGGAGGATGGGACCTTCGAAGCACGCATGGAGGCGAACCGAGTCCGCGACGGCCACGGCGACCTTCGACTTGAGCACGTATACTTTCGCAAAGACGGGTCGATCGCCGTTATCGACTGCATCGAGTTCAACGACAGGTTTCGCTACGCCGACGTCTGTGCGGACCTCGCGTTTCTGTCGATGGACCTCGTCTGGCACGGTCGCGTGGACCTCGCGGAACAATTTCTGGCGCAGTATGCCCGTCACACGAACGACTACGATCTCTACTCGGTCGCTAACTTCTACGAGAGCTACCGGGCTTTCATCCGTGGCAAGATCGCCTCATTGCTGATGTCGGACCCGACCACGGCGCCGGCGGTCCAGGACCGCGCGAGAAGAGAGGCACGACGGTACTTCCTGTTGGCGCTCGCATTTGAGCGGCCCCCAGCGGTCGCACCACAGGTCGTCGCAGTCGGCGGCATGATCGCAAGCGGCAAGAGCACGGTGGCCAACTTGGTTTCCGAGCTACTCTCGGCGCCCGTGGTGAGCTCGGATCGAACCCGAAAGCATCTAATGGGCAAAGGCGCGACCGAATCGATGCAGAGCGACGCTTGGTCGGACGCCTATTCGGAGGGGTCCACTGAGAGGGTCTATGACGAGCTCCTGCGTCGGACCGAAGTGGTCGTCGACTCGGGGCGCCCTGTAGTCGTCGATGCCTCGTTTCGAACCCAGGCAATGCGACGCGCGATTCGAGAGGTTGCAACGCAGCGCGGTCTTCCGTTCTCGTTCGTCGAGTGCGTTGCTCCTCGCGAAGTTTGTTTGGACCGGCTTAGGAGGCGCGAACGCGGAGGCACCCACGAAAGCGATGCGCGTTCCGACCTTCTCGATGAGTTCGCGAAGAACTACGAACCCGTAGATGAGCTCCCCGCGAAGGAGTACAAACGCCTCGACACATCTCGACCACGGTCCGAGAATCAGCTGCGCCTCGAGGAGCTCTTCGTGCCGCCATGCCTCGAAGGAAAGGCAAGCGCCGTGCCAGATCCCGGCAGGTCGATGATTCAGACGCCAGGATCGGAAAGCACTTGAATCGCGTACTCCACGAAGTCCGACTCGGCGATAATCCCCACGAGGATCCCACGCTCGACGACGGGGACGCATCCATACCCGTGGGAACGCATTGTCAGCGCGGCCTCGAGCGCTGCAGTGTCCGGATCGACGGTTCGCACTTCTTTTGTCATCAGCCACCGCGCTTCAATCCATCGATTCATGTGAGCCTGCTCCCTGGATGGCGCCCCGGACAGAGACCCCTCCTGACTTCGGAGCACGTCTCGATGCGATATGAGCCCTAGGAGCCGTTGGTTGTCGTCCACGACTGCGACATGTCGGATGTGGGCCTCTTCCATCAAGCGAATGACGTCGCGAAGCGGGCTGGTAGGACCGACCGTCTTCACCGGTGTACTCATCAAGTCTCGGACCAAGAGTTGCGCCATGACTTGTTGGAAAAGCATGTTCCATGCCAGGCGACAACGAGGTCTCTCACGCATTTCCTGCGCCATCGCGATCCATCAACGAATATTCTGCGCCACCCGGGTGCTCGGGATGCCAACAATCAATGTATCGAGCCGGGCGCGCATCTTGCACATATGAGGCGAACCAAGATGACCGAGCCATTCTGGGAGCGGCTGAGCGCCCTCGACGCGACCTTCCTCGACATCGAGAACGAGGCCGCCCCTATGCACGTGGGAGCGGCCATGCTGTTCGAGGCCAAGCCCCTGCAACTCGAGCACGGCGGACTGGACTTCGAACGCCTCACGCGATTCACCGAATCAGCCCTGGACCGGATTCCGCGCTACCGCCAGCGGCTCGAGTGGATACCGGGGCTCCGGCACCCGGTATGGGTCGACGACGACCGCTTCAATATGCGATTTCACCTGCGTCACACGCGGCTTCCGCTGCCGGGCGACGCGCGAATGCTGAAACGGCTGATCGGTCGCTTATTTTCTCAACACCTCGACCGAAGTAGGCCTCTTTGGGAATTCTGGGTCGTCGAAGGTGTGGAGAACGACACCTTTGCGCTGGTGGTGAAAGCTCATCACTGCATGGTCGACGGGGTGGCAGGCGTGCAGCTGCTCGAGGCCCTTCTGTCGCCATCGCCCGACGCAAAGATTCGTGACCCCGCTGGGTGGCAGGCGCGTCCAGCCCCGAGCCGAGCTCAGCTGCTACGGGGCGAAATCGCCCATCGCATCGACGGCGCTCGTCAACTTGCGGGCTATGCACCCCGCGTCCGCGAGAACCTCAAGGGTCTTCGTAACGTGTTGACTTCCGGACTCAAGCCCGCTCCCAGAACGCCCTTTACCGAGAACGACATCAGTCCCTATCGCAGGTTTGATTGGACTCGTTTCGACCTCGACGAAGTCAAGGCGGTCAAGAAGGCGCTCGGCGGCACGATCAACGACGTCGTGGTCGCAGCAACCACGGGAGCCGTGCGTCGCTTCCTCCTGCGCCGCAGCACCGATGTAGACACGATCGAACACTTCCGGACCGTCTTGCCGGTCAACATCCGAAAGCCTGGCAGCCTCTCCGCAGGCAATCACGTAGCGATGCTTCTGGCCGATTTACCGGTGTCAGAGCCCGATCCTTTGCGCCGACTCGAGAAAGTCATCGCCGTTACCACCGCGCTCAAGCACGAGTCGAACCAAACCGGTGGCGCAGAGTTGATCGAAGAAGTGGCGGACCTCACGACCAAGCGAATCGTGTCTGAGCTCTTCAGAACAGCGATGCGGATTCGCACATACAACCTGATCATCACCAACGTCCCGGGACCACCATTCCCGCTCTACATGCTGGGAGCCGCACTCAAAGCGATCTACCCGATGGTTCCTCTCATGCAGAACCAAAACCTCGGCATCGCACTGTTCAGCTACTGCGGTGGGGTCTACTGGGGCTTCAACGCGGACTGGGAATCCTTCCCCGACGTCCACGAATTCGTGGAAGATCTGCAGGTCGCGTTCGAAGAGCTCAAGACGCTCGCCGCAGCACGGACGCCGGAGGTTCGGAGCGTGACCCATGCTCAGAAGCCATCGGCGCAGAGGTGACACGCATCTTTTTCACGTTGAGGCCCCCGCAAGGCCTCAAAAAGAGTGGCCAAACCAGCCGAATTGCCACCCATTTTGGCACACGGCATGCAATGAAGGTGAAACATGACAAGCGTGAACATCGCATCCGAGTTGCCCACTACCCGGCCTCTGCGAGACCATAGGCTGACGGTGGCAGGCTCGGCGGGACGAATACTGGTGGTCGATGACGAGGCAAACGCCCGGAGCGCGCTTGCAGAGTTGTTGGAAGACGCCGGATACATGGTGAGCACTGCGGCCGATGGCCAGTCGGGGCTCGTTCAACTCGACCAGTTCGACCCCGACGTCGTCCTGACCGACCTGAAGATGCCGGGCATGGACGGTCTGTCCCTGATCGAGCACGGGCGCCCGATAGCGCCGCACGCGACGTTCATCGTGATGACCGCCTTCGCCACCATCGATACGGCGGTCCGGGCGATCAAGCTCGGCGCAGACAGCTATTTGACCAAGCCGCTCGAGCTCGATGCCGTCCACGCGATCGTGGAGCGAGGTCTAGAGAGGGCTCTACTGTCTCGCGAGGCGGCGCAGCTTCGAGAGCGAATCGACGATCTCTTCCACTTCGACAACATCCTCGGCGAGCACCCCTCGATGCAGCGGCTCATGAAGAACGTCGCCCAGGTCGCTCGAAGCCGGGCGACCGTTCTGATCCATGGCGAGACGGGAACCGGTAAGGAGCTTATCGCCACGGCAATCCATCAAAACTCGAAGCGCAAGGACAAGCCGTTCGTCCGATTGAACTGCGCATCCCTGAGCGAAACGCTCCTCGAGTCCGAGCTGTTCGGTCATGAGCGCGGCTCTTTCACGGGTGCGGTTGGCCGCCGAGAGGGACGTTTCGAGCAAGCGGACGGCGGCACCCTCTTCCTCGATGAAGTCGGCGAGATTCCCCCAAGTGTGCAGATCAAGCTGCTTCGGTTCCTCCAAGAGCGAGAATTCGAGCGAGTCGGCGGCAACGAAACCCTCAAAGTAGATGTTCGGGTCGTCGCAGCTACCAACCGTGACCTCAAGCAACGGGTCGAGGAAGGCCGCTTTAGAGAGGACCTGTATTACAGATTGAAAGTCGTCCAGCTGGACGTACCACCGCTGCGCGTTCGACGGAGCGATATTCCACTGCTGGCCCAAACGTTCGTCCGGAAGTACGCACTTGAGAACGACTGCGACGTGAACGGGTTCACGCAACCCGCGCTCCAGCACCTCATGATCTACCCGTGGCCGGGCAACGTGCGAGAGCTGGAGAACGCGATTGAGCGCGCGGTGGTGATGTCTGACGGGAACCTGATCGACATCGACGACCTCCCGACGTCGGCACACGCCACTTTGGACAATGGCTCAGTGCTGGCCTTGATTCCCGGCATCACGATGTCGGAGCTCGAGCGCATGGCGATTCTTCGGACATTGGATGCAGTCGATGGCTCGACGGCACGCGCATCCGAGATTCTCGGCATCAGCCAGCGCAAGATCCAGTACCGCGTAAAAGAATGGGGCTACCAGCCTCCGATTCGAACCAGCGACGACTAACGCTGCATCGGAATCCAGAACGACGCGCGCGTGCCGCCTCCCTCCGCCGGCGCGAGCTGGGCAGCGCCTCCGTGGAGATCGACGATACGCTTCACGATCGCAAGCCCCAAGCCGGTCCCATCGTCCTTGGTGGTCACGAACGATTCGAAGGCGCGCTCGGCGATCTCGGGTGCGACGCCAAGGCCGTTATCGATGACCGCAACTTCCAAACGGTTGTGGTCCAACACGCGGCTCGTCACTCGAATTTCGGGTGACTCGCAACCGATCACGGCTTCGACCGCATTGGTGATCAAGTTGTTCACGACCTGCTTGAGCCGGTCTCGTTCAGCAAAGAGCGCGCATGTCGTGCACAGGTCAGAAATGATGTCGATGCCCTGGGATTGAATCTCCGGGCGCCGAAGCTCGATCACCTCGCTCACCAGCTCGCAGGCATCGCAGTGGACCGGTTCTAGGCGCCGCGCTCTCGCGAGATTCAGGAAATCATCGAGTAGCATCGACAGACGCCGGAGCTCGTCTCGAACGATGTTGGTACGCCGTTCGATTTTTCGTCGGGTTGAGCCGTCACGCACACTCTCCGCAGTGCGTTGGAGTACGTTCAGTTGAAGTGTCGCCGCATTGAGCGGGTTGCGAATCTCGTGAGCCAAGCCGGCGGTCAGCTTGCCCATGATCGCCAGGGACTCGGCCTCCGCGGTCTTCTTGAGGACGTAGTCCTCGCGATACGTCTCGAGCATGATCGCTAGCTCGATGTCGCAGATCTGGTCGATGGCTCGGTGCTCGTCGAAGGCGCCTCGGGGATTCTCGGATGACTCGGCAAGACCTCTGTGAAGCCCGACCCGGATGAGGTTCATCGCCGCCAGCATATAGCGTTGCTCGAGGCCGACCTTGACGTGCATGCGGCCGATCCTGGCCCGTTTCTCGAAGTACGCGTCGTCGTAGGGCCCGGTAACCAAGCGATCGAGCCAGTCATGCAAAGACACCCGGAGTCGCTCGACTTGGGCGTCATCGCGCAGGACGGCCTTCGCCTCCGGGTCGGCAAGGATGGCATCGTAGAATTCGGCCACGATACGCCCAAAATGAGGGCGGAGCGTCGGGCCAATCCCCTGGAGCAATCGGGCAGACCCTGCGTCGAAACCCACGTAGCCACGCAGATGGGTAAGCAGTGAGGCATCTGCCATGTATCTGGGGCTAGAAAAATACGCCCTCCGTGTCAAGGGCCCATGAGGACGGTGGGCCCCTCAGAAGACCGATAGTGGCGGTAACCGGACAACACTCACCGGACAGGGGGCGTTTTGGGCCAATTTCCGCATCTCACCGGGCGGGAACTCGCCGTTCCCGATCAGCAACTGAACCCCGACTAGAATCAGGTCCGCCTGCGACCGCCGCGCGCTTTGAACGACAAACTCCTGCCAAACGCCATCCTCGTAGAGCTCGGCACGGCAGCGAACCCCCCGATCCGCACACCACTGACGTTGGCGCTCGAGGAGTTGCCCTTCACGACGGAACCGAGATTCAATTCCTCGCCCTCCATACGTGGAAACGAGGATCACCTCCCCATGGGGAGGCCCGGCCACCATCGTGGCAAACCCTACGAGCTTGTAGCTCGCGGATGTAAGATCGGTGACAGCGAGAACCGTGGATGTCATTGGGTTCATCAAGGCTTGAACAACCGGCAGCAAGGGCTGTGCCATCGCCAAAAACCTCAGGCACCGACGTCCATAGGCTCGCGATCGCGGCAATGCTTGCAGCACAGTTGCGCATTGCGCAGGTTTTGCGCCTCAGAAAAAGGGACAGCCCCGTTTTGCCAAGGGTTAAGCTCGGGGCGTGCCGAACACTCGTCGCCACCGCGGCCCCCATCCGCAAGACGCAGACATGTTCTCGGAGGAGACCCGAGAGACGCTGCGTCAGGCAGTCCATGACTTGAGCTGGCTCAGAACCCAGGGCTATGCGGAACGTTCCGCCATCAAGCTCGTAGGCGATCGCTATCAACTGCGCGCGAGGCAGAGGGTCGCCGTCGGCAGGTGTGCGTGTCCGGACGCGGCGATGTCTGAGCGCGAATCGCGCCGACTGAAACCGCAGGCCGTCGGGGGCATGGCGCTCGAGCTGGATGGCCTGAACGTCTTGACGACGATCGAGGTGGCTTTGGCGGGCGGTGTTCTGCTGATGGGCCGCGACGGCTGCATGCGGGACATGGCGAGTTTTCACGGGAACTATCGCCTAGTCCAAGAGACCGAGCACGCAGTCGAGATTCTGCTCGGCGTCCTCGATTCCATGCGACCGAGTGCAGTATGCATCTACATCGACCGACCGGTTTCCAATTCTGGGCGCCTCGCCGACGCCATACGGAGGGCAGCGGAGCGATACACCGTGAGCGTAGAGGCGGTCCTGTCCAATCGAGTCGACGAAACGCTCAAAACGTCCACCGTCGTCGTAGCAACAGCAGACAGTGCGATCCTCGACGCATGTGGTCGGTGGGTGAACCTCGCGCGCATCGCAGTAGAGGAGCACCGGACCGAGCTCAAGCGCTTCTGGCTAGTCGATTTGACCTAGCGCCATGTCCAACGGGGCTAAGACTCGGCGATCTTCGCCGCGGCTTCAAGTCCACCTCGCTCGCCGATCAATCTTCGCAGCTTGATGATCTTCGGCGGCTGGTTGAAGGTCACTGCACCAACTAGACGTCCGGCCCGCCCATAGAGAGCCGTGAACCTCTCTTCTTCTGCGGTTCCGCCGGTGATGATCAGCTCATCCGTCGCACGAGGGCGGCCCACCCCCTGGATCTTGATGTCGAATTGATCGGACCAGAACATCGGGACCGACTCGAAGGGCTTCGCCTCCCCTGGTGCGGCCATCAGCGAACTTGCAACATGGCGAGCCTGTTCGAGCGCGTTGGTCCAATGCTCGACGCGCATTCGTTCCTTGAAAAGAGGATTGTACCAATTCGCGACATCACCGGCAGCGAACACGCCGGGAATGTTCGACATGCAAGTGGCGTCGCAACGAACTCCATCGTCGAGCTCGATTCCACTGCTTTCAAGCCACGACACCGTAGGATCCACCCCGATGCCAACGACCACCAAATCGCACAGAAGATCGGTGCCGTCGTCGAGCGTCAGACCCTCGACGCGATCTTTTCCGAGAAAAGCCGTGACCCGTCGTCCGCAATGCACCTCGACACCCCGACGCTCGTGCACTTGCTGGAGGATGTACCCGAGCCGCGATCCCAGGCTTTGGGCCAAGGGTGCGTGAAGAGCTTCGATCATGACCACTTCGAGCCCTAGCTGGCGGGCAGAAGCCGCGACCTCGGCCCCGATGAAGCCGGCCCCGATGACCGCGACGCGCGAGGTCTTTTTGAGAGCGTCGCGAATCGCGAGCGCATCATCCAGGGTCCGCAGGGTGAAGAGCCCTGGTAGGTCCGGTTGATTCGGGAGCTTGCGAACATGTCCGCCAGTCGCGATCACCAGGCCATCAAAAGCGACCGACGCGCCGTCTTCGAGATGAAGCTCATGCGCATCGGCGTCGAGCGAGACCGCACGTCGCCCCAACCGCAAATCCAGCGCGAGCTCGTCGTAACTCTTTCGACGGAGCGCCAACCGATCGGGTTCCCACTCGCCGCGCAGCACTTCTTTGGAAAGAGGGGGCCGGTCGTAGGGCAGGTGGTCCTCGTCACCGATCAGGACGAGCTTGCCTTCGAAGCCTCCGCGTCTAAGAAACTCGGCCGTCCGAAGCCCCGCGAGGGAGGCCCCCACGATCGCCACCGCACGCCGCTCGCTCATCGATCGAAGCGGTCGCGCTTCTGGTTGCTGAGAGCAATCGCTTGTAAGATCAGTTTCCGGATGTCCCCAGCCGCCGTCTTCACGACCCTGAGAAACCCAGCTAAGACCTCCGCGTGATCCCGAGGCGCCTCGTCGAGGTAGGACTCCCGGAACCGAGGGTTAGATACCGACGGACGACCCGGACTCGACGCCGACTGCGCCGATGACGTCATCCCTGACGTCACCGCCGCCTCCGGAACTGGCGCGGTGACCGTCACCACCCGCGGCACTGAGGCCGGCCGCGGCGCGACCGCTCCCGCCTTCGGCATTGCCCCAACCTTGGCCGGTCGCGTAGTCCGCTTGGCCCCCGACTTAGCGGGCGCCTTGCTCGGTCGTTTGCGGACCGGTTTCGCCCTTTGTCCGGCACCATTCGTTGGAGCGCCGTTGGTCGCAGCTTGGGCTACCTTCGCCGGGCTCTTACTCGGCCGCTTAGACGCGCTGGCCTTCCGAGCTTTGATGGTCCGTTTCGGCGGAGACTTGCTCGGCCTCTTCGACGCCCGTTTCTTGGTGCTCTTCTTTGCTGCTCGCGTCTTCGTAGGGGTTCGCTTCGTCGCCATGACGCCTCCGGAGCGAAGCACCATATACGAAACCATGACGAGAGCAAGGCCCTCTAATGGTCGACGATGTAGACGAACTCGAGGCGTTCGGGCTGCGCCGGTGGCTTGGCCGCTGGAGGAATCACGCCAACTTCCTGATAACCCACGGCCTCGAGGACGTTGACCATGAGCGTGTCTCGGGTGGGCACTTGAGCAAAAAGATACTGAAGAGGCGTCCGTACAGCGTGGCGAATGGCGTGGGTCGCTAAAGTGCGCCCAAGCGAGTCGCTCTGCTGCCCGAGGCACGTAGTCGCCTCCCCGGTGAGCCGTCGACGGGCCGGGTCGGCGCTACAGGCGGCCAGCATCTCCCAGCCGAGCACCGAGCCGTGCCCATTCTCTGCAATCCAAAATTGAAACACCTCGTCCTGTGAAGAAAGCGCGCGGCGGAAGTAGTCGCCCAGTCGAAACTCACTCGGAAGCCGGTGGTCGACGTACTCCATGTGCTTCTCGCAGACGCGCAGCACACCTTCGAGATCAGCGGCTCCACCTTGCCGGATGAGGATCCGACTCGTGGGCGCTATCGAGGTACGCAACATCGGATCGTTGGGTATATCCCCTGATAGCAGTATTAGGCAATCCCCTCATTGGGGACCCCCCAAAAAGGCTAGCTCGTTACTCGACCGTGGGACACGAGATTGGGTTCGACGCGGCGTCGTTGTTGTCCTCATCACACTCGTTGTACTGCTGCCCGCTCATGCCGTCGTCGTCGATCGTGGCCAAGACTCGAATCTCGGTCACCACGGCCCGGTCGGGAATCGCAAACACCACATCCAACTGCTCGGACTGACCGGGCAACAGCCATTCGGTCGTCGGGAACGTGCCTAAATCGAACTGTTCCATGCCGTCAGTCGTCTCGACCACCACATGAGTGAGAATCCCAGGTGGGATGCTCAGCGAGCCGTCGTTGCCCACGACTACCGCGAAAGTGTACTGCGCGTCGTTGCACTCAGTCCGGATGATCTCCCGCACCACGAAGTCCGGGGCGTCGAACAACCCGCCGGGCTGCACGTTCTGGCGGAAGTTGTTGAGCCGAGAGCTCGTCCAGTTGGGCTCGGGCTCGCGTGGAATCTGCCCGTCTTCGGTCACATTCGTAACGCTGTAGCCGTGCTGGTTCCAGATCCGACGGGTGCGCACCCAGTTGTTGTCGGCGTCCTCCCAGATTTCAATTCCTCCGAGGTTGTTATTGGTGTTGGGCTCGGGGATCACGACCTCGGACTTCCCGTCGTTGTCGACATCCACGACGATGGGCATCTCGATGCGTGTATTGCTGCTGTGGGAGGTATCCTCATAGAGGATTTGTCCATCACTTCCGCGGAAGATGCGGAAGGTCGTCTCGTCCGCATAGACCACCTCTGCGGAGCCGTCGCCTTCGAAGTCGAACACGCTGGAACCGGTGGCACGGCTCGAGCAGTCATCATTTTCGACCATCCAGCGGACCCACTCACGCTCACATTCCGGCGGCAGTGGATCGCCCGTACACTGGAAGTCGAAGACCACGTACGCGGTGGAGCTTGCCGTGCCGATTTCGGCGAACCCATCGCCGTCGAAGTCTGCCACAGTCGGCGGGCCGCTTTCGTTCGCCCCCGCCGTGCAAACCACCACTTGTTCCCCCGAGCTCATGATCGGGTTTCCGAGCGCGTCGTACGCGGCGAGTTGAAGCGCGCCTCCACACAAAATGCGCTCAGGCGGAAGCAGATCCCCGTCTTCGTCGTAGGGAGGCTCGCTCGGAACATAGGCGGCGGGGGTGTAGGTCGGCGCCGCGACGTCCCCGGGCGCGCCCGGAATGCGAATCGGGAGCGGAATCCCGTCAACGGGGGTCCCATCGTCGTTGAGGACGAATAGCTCGCCCTGACGAATGATCACGACTTCGCCGTTATCGTCGGCGTCGAAGTTGCCGACGGCGTTGTAGCCATCGCAGTCGAGCGACCCACCACAGCTCGAGTTGGTCGTGGTGTACTTGTAGGTCCATTTTTCGCTGCCGTCGTAGTTGTAGACGGTGTTGCCTGCGATGACCTCTTGAAAGCCGTCCCGGTCGAGATCCGCAACGGTCGAAGCCGGTCCGAGAAACGCGTTGTTGCCGATCCCGAGGTTCGCACCAGGCAACGTCGCCTCGAGATCACGGCCGTCCCAGGCAAGCGCTTCCGGCGGCAGGTCGACGTCGCCGGGGCCCTTGCCAGTGAGTCCATCGAGAACGACGTTCCCGATGATGACCTCGGGTCGGCCATCGGCATTGAGGTCGGCGATCGATGGCTGGGCGCCACCCCGGGTGTGCCGATTGTTGGGAAGACTATCGTTTTGCCACATGACCTCCCAAGTCGACCCATCGTCGGAGGTGCGGTGCCAAGCGATCGTGCCCCCGTTCTTGAAGGTCGCGACGATCTCGGGAACGCGCTCGCTTGGCACATCGTCCGGATGAAGGTTCCCGAGTGCGACTCCGGTCGAGTTTCCGATCCAGTCGTTCGCGGTCGAGCCCTTGAGAGTGGCCAAGGTGTTCATGGTGCCGTCTTCGTTGCACGCGCCAGACACCACACGGAGCACGCCGCGCCCGGTGCAACAACCGTTGGCCTGACGGTTGAAGCTCACGAACACGATATCGGGTGTGTCGAGCACATCGGTCGCCCCATCGCCGTTGTCGTCGGTGAGATTCGCGACCGAAGGCGTCATGACGACCTCGCTCATCCCAGCAATCTCGATCTCCTCCGAGCTCGCACCCATGAGAGGGGTGGGCGGGGTCCATCGACACGCGATGGTCGGCGTGAACACGCCAGGGTCAGGACGAAAGACGCATGCTTCGACCGCACTCGCCGAAATGCACCTTCCGAGGCTCGCCTCGCAAAGCTCGTCGATCTCACAGTCTTCGCCGCCCTTACAGTCATCGCCGAGCGGTACGCAGCCTCCGCCGATGCACGCTTCACCACTGTCGCAGCAAAGCTCGTTGCCCTCGCCACAAAGTCGTGACGGATCTGGGCATTCGGTGACGCAGGCGCCGTCGAAACACATCTCGGAGTCGCCGCAGCAAGCACCGTTGCACTCGATTGCGTCACCGCAGTCGGTCACGCAGCTGCCGTCCGAGCAGACCAGATCGGTACCGCAGCATCGTGCCGTCCCACCGAACACGCAGACCGGAACCTCGCCACAGATCGAAACGCAGCGCCCGTCGTCCGAGCACTCTTCCCCGAAGGGGCAATCGCAGAGGGCCTCGCCATCCGCACCGCCGCCGCCGTCGGTCCCGCCCGTCCCAACACGGGGAGCGCCGGTCGATCCCGAGCCCCCGCAGCCGACGAACAGGACCAAGACCAAAGCGAACCAAAGCGAGTCAGGCATGATTTGTAATATAAATGTAATATTACAGTGTTATCAATAGGAATCCGCTGCTTGCGCTCTACTCCTGGGAAAGTAGAACTTGTTTCAGCGCCCTGGGGAGGGCTCGCCAGGATAGGAGCAACGGAATGGCCATCGTCGAACCACTCTCTGAGACGCCTGAAGGGCGCCGCCGGCTCGGGCTTCGAAGCCCCGCAACGCGAGAGCAGGTCGGAGAGATCGTCGTCAACCGCCGCGAAGATGTCGAAGCCGCTATCGCCAAGGCTCGCGACGCACAGCAAGAATGGGCTCGGGTTCCCATTGTGGAGCGGGCGCGCATCGTCCGAAGTACGATCGACATTCTCGTCGAGAAGCGTGAGCAGGTCGTCGAGACCATCATCAACGAGACGGGTAAGACGCGGCTCGAAGCCCTGATGATGGAAATCGTTCCGGGCTGTGACTACCTCAACTTCTGGCCAGGGCGCGCCGTGAAGGAGCTCTCGGACGAGAAGCGGAAGCTTCATGGCTACCTGCGACCGATGAAGAAGTTGATCATGCACTATCGACCCCTAGGCGTGGTTGGTGTCATCACGCCGTGGAACGGCCCGTTCTCGCTTGCGATCAACCCCACCGTGCAAGCGATCCTCGCCGGGAACGCGGTCATCCTCAAACCCTCGGAGGTTGCCCCTTACTCCGGTGATTGGGCGGTCGAGTTGCTGCGTGAGGCTGGAGTTCCCGAGGATGTCGTGCAAACGGTTCACGGGGACGGCGAGACGGGCGCGGCTCTCGTCAACGGCGGCGTCCAGAAAATCTCGTTTACCGGGAGCGTGAGCACTGGCAAGAAGATCGCCGCCGCGTGCGCTGAGCAACTCATCCCCTGTTCACTCGAGCTCGGCGGGAAGGACGCCATGATCGTGTGCGCCGACGCTGACCTCGAACGTGCGGCCGGGGGAGCGGTCTTCAATTCGATGCTGAATTCGGGCCATGTCTGCATGGGCGTGGAACGCGTGTACGTTGTGGAAAGTGTGGCGGACGAGTTCGAAGAGCGCGTTGCCAGTATCGTCAAAGAGCTCCGTTACGGCACGGGAGACGACATCGATGTCGGATCGGTGTTTTGGGACCGTCAACTCCCGATCATCGAGCGCCACATCTCAGATGCAAAAGCCAAGGGAGCCGAGATCGTCGTAGGGGGCGAAGCCGACACCACCGTTGGCCTGTTCTACAAACCGACCTTCGTGCGCAAAGTCGATCACAGCATGGAGCTCATGCGGGAAGAAACGTTCGGGCCGATCATCTCCGTCATGCGGGCCAAAAACGAAGAGGAGGCAATCCGTCTCGCGAACGATTCACACTACGGTCTGAGCGGAAGCGTGTGGACCCGCAACATCCAAAAGGGGATCGAGATCGCGAAACGAATGGAAACCGGCTCGGTGATCATCAATGATGCATCCATGGCATACGGCGCACCGGAAGCGCCCTTCGGCGGAATGAAAGACAGCGGGGTCGGCCATGTCAACGGATTGGGAGCGCTCCGCAGCTACACGCATCAACAGCCGATCCTCATCCACCGGTGGGCGCGAAAGGACGAGCGCGTATGGTACCCTCATACACCAAAAGCGATCGAGGAGATCGACGGCTTGATTCGGATCGTGTACGGCACCGCTTTGAAGAAGCTCGGCTTCTTTTCCTAGCGCGCTTCGGATATAGTCGGCCCCGATGACGAACGCTCGCGACTCCGTTTTGCCCGTGGTGCGCCGTGGGGTCGACCAGGTCATTCATCGGGCGTCACACGTCGGCTATGGGGTTCTCCCGTGGCTGATCAAGAGTTGGCGGCAGGTCAAGGTCGAACGCAACGTGCCGTATCGCCCCACTCGAAAACGCGCCCACCTTCTCGACATCTATCGAAGCCGCGACGCGAACAGCACCCTGCCGACCATCCTCTACATCCACGGGGGGGCGTTCTCCATGTTGTCGAAGGACACCCATCGCATCATGGCCTACATCCTGGCTGCACAAGGGTATCAGGTCTTCAACATCAACTACCGGCTTGGCCCGGTGCACTCCTACCCTAAGCCGCTCAAGGACGTCATGGCCGCGCTCGAGTGGGTCCTCGACAACGGCGCAAAGTACGGCGCCGATGCCAGCCACCTAGCGATTATCGGCGAGTCGGCGGGAGCTAACCTCGCGGCTTCGCTTACCTATTGCGCGACCCACCCGAGGCTCGAGCCGTTCACTCGGGCCATCTTCGAGCGTGCGCCCGAAATAGGCTGTGTCGCACCCTTGTACGGCATGCTCGACCTGCACGACGTCGAGCGTTTCTGGCGAGACCCAGACAAGAGCCGCCGCCTTCCGGCTTGGATCAAGGCAGAGATCCGAGGAACCGCCCGCTCCTATCTTGGTTCGCGCGTACGACGGGCCCTGCAGTTCCCTCTCGCAAGCCCACTTCGCCTCTTCGAACGCCCCGCCCCTCCGGGAAGCCGACCACTTCCCCCGTTCTTCACGACGGTAGGCACTGCGGACCCTTTGCTCCCCGACACCATTCGGCTTCGCGAGGCGCTCGAGGGTTCCGGAACGAGCTGTGAGCTCCACGTGTTCCAAGGTGAGATCCACGCCTTCAACGTGCTCCTTTGGCGGGAGGCTGCTCGAGCGCAGTGGGGCGCGCTCTTCGACTTCTTGAGCCACCACATCGGCGACACCGAAGTGGAAGCGCCTGCGGAAGCTCCAGACCACTACGTGTCGCTGATGGAAGCGTTCGCGGAGTAGCTCGGAGTCTCCACCGCCACGGCGTACGGCAGGGGTTCGATCGCGCGGCCGCGTCGCCTGGCCCAAGCGCGCGTGAACACGGCACCCATGAGAAAGATCTGCGTCGTGTAGTAGATCCACAGGAGCAACACGACCAAGGAGCCAGCGGCTCCGTACCAGGAGGCGGGGCTCGCGTACCCCAAGTACAGGCCGATCAAGAAAGAGCCTCCGACGATGAATAGAGACGTAACCGCGGCCCCGACCCACACGTCCCACCAGGAGATGGTCGCGTCTGGCAACCATCGATAGACTAGGGAGATCAACAACCAAAGGACAGCGAAGCCGCTTCCGAAGCCACCGAAGGTGAGCAAGTAGTCAGCTCCCAAGAAGTGCGCGGCAGCGGTAGTCGTCGCGTGAAGCAGGACCAGGACGACCAGAGATCCTCCGAAGACGAGCACCATGGCGAAGGCGAGCATTCTCCGTTCGAAAAGGTGGAGCCAATCGGGGCGAGCATGAACGAGGAGCTTTGGACGAATGCCCCACATGTGATTGAGGGCCCGACGGAGCATGGAGAACAGTCGGGCTGACATGTACAGCATGAACACGCCACCGATGATCGGCGCAGTCAAACTCTGTGCTTCGGAGGTCATGTCGACCATCGCCTGCGCGAGGAAATTCGCTAGCTCTGGGCCCAGAAACATCTCGAGCTGTCCGACCAACTCCTGCTGAGCCTCGTTGGCGGGCAACACCATAGACGCGATCAAGATCATCAATACGCCCAGTGGTGCGAGGGCGAGTGTCACGTAAAAGGCGATCGCTCCGGAAAGCAATCGCCCATCGTGCGACTGGAAGTAGCGCCAAGTCTCGATCAGCAGCGAGACCATCCCGTCTCAGTATCGATAGTAACTAGGCTTGAATGGACCTTCGACCGGAATGCCCAGGTACTCGGCTTGCGCCTGAGTGAGCGTCGTGAGCTTCGCGCCCAACTGACCGAGATGGAGCCGGGCGACCTTCTCGTCTAGCTCCTTCGATAGGACGTACACCTTGCCGGACTCGTAGCCGTCGCGCTCGGTCCAGAGCGACAGCTGCGCCAGCACCTGGTTCGTAAACGAGTTGCTCATCACGAAGCTCGGATGACCTGTAGCGCAGCCGAGGTTCACGAGCCGGCCTCGGGCAAGGACGATGATTCGCTTGCCATCGGGGAAGATGAAGTGGTCCACCTGTGGCTTGATCTCTTCTTCGGTGATCTCGTTGGCCGGATCTGTGAGCCACGCCATTTGAATCTCGGAATCGAAGTGTCCGATGTTACAGACGATCGCTTCGTTCTTCATCTGCTTCATGTGCTCGCCAGTCACGACGTCGGCGCAGCCAGTAGCGGTGACGAAGATGTCGGCGATGGGTGCGGCCTCCTCCATCGTGACGACCTGATAGCCCTCCATCGACGCCTGGAGCGCGCAGATGGGATCAATCTCGGTCACCAGCACGCGCGCACCCGCACGCGCCATGGCCTGGACGCAGCCCTTACCGACGTCGCCGTAACCGCCCACGACGACCACCTTACCGGCAATCATCACGTCAGTCGCGCGTTTGATGCCGTCGACCAACGACTCGCGGCAACCGTAGAGGTTGTCGAACTTCGACTTGGTCACGGAGTCATTCACGTTGATCGCCGTGCACTTCAGAGTGCCCTCGCGCTCCATCTCGTAGAGGCGATGGACCCCGGTGGTCGTCTCCTCGGAAAGACCGACAATCCGCTCCGGGCCCTCGAACATTTCGGGATATTGCTGATGCGCGACTGCGGTGAGATCGCCGCCGTCATCGAGCAATAGGTTCGGCGCCTTGCCGTCCTCGAAGGCGCGGAGCTGTTGCTGAATGCACCAGTCGTATTCCTCCTCGGTCTCACCTTTCCATGCGAAGACCGGCACGCCGGTAACCGCGATGGCCGCGGCGGCGTGATCTTGAGTCGAGAAAATATTGCAACTGGTCCACGTCACCTCGGCGCCGAGCTCGGTTAGCGTCTCGATCAAGACCGCCGTTTGAATGGTCATGTGGAGACAGCCGGCAACGCGCGCGCCTTTGAGAGGCTTCTGCGCGCCGTATTCGCGTCGAAGCGCCATCAAGCCAGGCATCTCGTGCTCGGCGATGGCGATCTCTTTGCGTCCCCACTCTGCCAACGCGATGTCGGCAACCTTGTGCTTCAGATCTGGATTCGGGCTCATGATGGTCTTGTCTCCTGGTTCGCGGGAATTGCAAAAACTTCGGGATTGATCAACCCGGCGGATGCGACTGCGTCCACAGCCCGAAAAACCCCTCAAATCATGCGTTTTCGTGATCAGTCGCAGGTGCCAACACCGGCAATGAAGCGAGCTTCTTCGCCGCCTCGAATGCCTGTGCCGTCAAAGCGAACTGCTGGAGGGCGTGGACGGACTTGGCCGAAAGTTGCGGTGCGCCGGGGCGGCAGAGGAACTGCGCTGCTTGCGAGAACGCTCCGAGGTCGCGGACGGCCTTCACATAGTAGCCCTCGGCAAACGTCCCGCCCCTTTTACATGCGTCTTCGAGAAGGGGAATCGCGTCGCTCGGCCGCGCGAGCTCCACCAGGACCGCGCCTTCGAGCGCCGGGTCGGCATTGCGCTCCCCCGACATCGAACGAAGCGCCGCATGGGCCTCCTGGGGCTCGCCACCTAGAAGTCGCCCCCAGGCAAGGAGGTGAAAGGCTTCATCGAGCTCCTCGATGGAACCGCCCTTGCTGACGAGCTGCGAAGCCGCCTGAACCAACCCTTGCCCATCGCCGCGCTCGAGCGCCATGAATGCTTGCTCGACGAGCCCCTGTGGCTGGACGGTGGATCGCTGACGTTCCGCGCGAAAGACCTGGTAGGTACTGAACCCGAGTAGCAAGAGAAGAATTGTCGCGGGATACATGCGAACTGCAACCGTCGCCGCAAACAGCAGGCCGATAGCGGCGAAAGACACATACGAGGCGAGGAGACGTCCGCGCGACGGAGCCGCAAAATCAAAGAGCGCAGCCACGATATTGCCGCCATCGAGCGGCATGATCGGCAGCAGGTTCAAGAGGCCCCATCCGAGGTTGACCCATACCAGCGAGCGGAAAAGGTAGCGCCCGAGCGACGGGTCCGGAATCTGCAATACGTCCATCAGCACGAGCGAAAGCGAGCCCACGAAAATCCCGACCGCCGGCCCCGCAGCGCTCACGACGAGGTTGCGCCCGGGGCTCATCGGCGCTGCTTGTTCCCACCACGTAATGCCGCCAAGAGCGACGAGCTCGATACGGGGAGTTCGGCCGAACGCCCTTCCCGCGAGCGCGTGGCCAAGCTCGTGCATGAGAATTCCCTGGAGGACAACGGCAACCCACACGAGAAGCCCCGCCCAGCCTTCCGCCCTGTCGAGCGTCCACAGCCACAGAGCCATGAACCAGAACCATAAGTGGATCCGGACGGGGATTCCCATTAGGCGAAACTCGATGCTCATGACAGGCAATATGGGTCGTCCTCAGGGACTCGACCAGTGTGTCGCCTCAACGAGCCCGTGATTCTTCAACAATTTGCTTCTTCGTCGCCGCCCAGCCGCAGATCTTGCAACCGCTGAGATCGTGGCCGCGGGCGGGGCAATGCTCACGGCCGAAGTAGATGATCTGGAGGTGGCGTCGGATCCACGTGTCTTCGGGGAACACCTTCTTCAGGTCCGCCTCGGTCTTCGCGACGTTCTTGCCGTCGGAGAGGCCCCAACGCGCTGCGAGTCGATGGATGTGGGTGTCCACTGGAAAGGCAGGCTGGTCGAAGGCCTGGCACATGACCACGGAAGCTGTCTTGTGCCCCACACCGGGAAGCGCCTCGAGTGCGTCGATGTCGGCTGGAACTTCTCCCCGGTGTCGCTCCAAAAGAAGCTTGGCAGTGGCCTGAAGGTTCTTGGCTTTCGTAGGTGCAAGGCCCACGGTGCGGATGAAGCTTAGGATCTCATCAACGGGAAGCTCAGTCATCGCTTGGGGATTCGGAGCGGTCGCGAAGAGCGAAGGTGTGACCTCGTTGACCTTCTTGTCAGTCGTCTGCGCGCTTAACATGACCGAAACCAGGAGGGTGAACGGGTCCTGATGATCGAGAGGGACCGGTGGCTTCGGATAGAGATCATCGAGAATCTTCCCGATGCGCTCCGCTTTGTCCCGGCGATTCATCGGCGGAGCTTAGCGCTCTTGGGCATCGGGATTGATCTTGTACTTGCCGAGGATGCTCGCCTCGCTGAGGACGTGCCCTTCGATCGCCGCAAGCACGTCCGCCGTGGTGAACTTGCCATCCACTGGAACGGAATCGACGTCGAGCGCGTACACTGTGAAGCGATAGCGGTGCACGATACTATCATTGAATGGGGGGCACGGCCCATCGTAGCCGTAGTAGTCGCCCACCATGTCGACATCACCGGCAAACCAGCCGGTGTAGTCGTTGATTCCCTGGCGCGTGCCCTGCGGTCCACCGGGGCCGTCCTTGCCATGTGCGGTCACACCATCACTGAACGCGCCCTCTTGGATCGAGCTGCTTGGGGCTAGGTCGACCAACGCCCAATGGGTAAAGTCCGCGCGAGGCAAATCCGCGGGGACGACCCTGTCTTCCTTGTTGACGTCGTCCGGTTTGGTCGGCGCGTCCTGGTCGATGCACAGGATCGCGATCGACTTCGTCCCGTCGGGGGTGTCCGCCCACGCCAGATGCGGGTTCTTGTTCTCAGCGAGGTCGATTTTGCCGTCAGCGCTGGTCTTCCCGAGCGCGTACCGCATGGGAATAAAGTCACCGTCGCTAAAACTGTCGCTTCGTAGCTTCATGGCAGGGGATGTCAGCACTGACGGGAGGCGCTGTCAAACCAGGCAGCGTCAGTGCCAGTGTTAATTACAGCTTGCGCAGCGCTTCCACGTACCGCTCCGCGGTGCTGTCCCACCGAAACGTTGAAGACACATACTCCGCCGTTCGCTTGCTCGCCTCCCGTAGTTCATCGGGCGCGTCCAGGAACCCCTGGATGCGCTCCACGAACGCATCGACGTTGCCGCTCGGCGCGAACCATCCGTTGAGGCCTTCGTCGATCACATCGCGGATGCCTTCGAGATCGGCCGCTAGGATTGGAAGCCCGCAGACACCCGCCTCGAGCATCACGATCCCGAAGCCCTCCATATCGCCCGGTACGTTGATGTTCGGCATCACGAAGAGGTCACCCCGACGGTAGAGCTCGACGAGCTCCTGCTCACTG
>CAXMND010000225.1:0-13785 GCA_964194675.1 uncultured Coxiellaceae bacterium
GCGAGAGATTTTCGTTTGTGGTCGAGCGCGCCCGCAGAGAGCGACTGAGAGGTACGTCTGTACCTCGCAGGGCTGCGTAGCAGCGGTGCGTAGCGCCAACGAGGACGTAAGCCGACCACAAGCGAAAAGATCCGCACACTAAAACAGCTCGACGCCGAGACCGAAGGCCACGGAGATGACGACGAACGGCGGGGTCATGCCGATGATCGCCGCGATCATGTAGTCGCGGAACGTGACGCCGGACATTGCGAGGGTGTAGTTCACCGGCGGTATCGCCCACAGGAACATCCGGATCACGATCATCGACCGAAGGGGTTCTTCCTCGAGGCGGTCGATCCACTTCTTGAGGAAGGGCCTGTTGATTTCCTTCAGTGGTTGCCCCCCGATGGTGCGAACGATGAAGAAGGAAACCCCGACCGAAACCGTGGCAGCGATGATCGACGCCACGGAGCCCCACACAGGGCCGTATGCCAGCCCCGCAACGGCAACGAATACGAAGCCCGGAATATAGAGCAGCTGGCCCACCGTAAAAGCCACGACGAATACGAAGAAACCCCACATCCCGGCGGCCCGCATCGACTCGCGGATCCCTTCGACGGTGAGCTGTTCGGTGAACCCGGTGGCGCGACCGATCGCGTAGACGCCGACGAGGAACAATGCCAGCAGCGTGAGACGCACCCAGGTTCGATTCACGAAGCGCAGTAATGCACAGTCGTTAGACGAAGACCAGCTGCTTTCTGCGCCCTTATGGCTCGAGCAAGGCATCCAACGGATTGCGCGTCACCCGGTTGGACCCATCGAGCGAGTTGATGTCGATACGGCTGAGGTCCACTCGAGGCGAGAAGATCGCACGGTGGAACGAGTTCACCACCCGTTGCGGATAGCCGCTTCCGGTTTCGTTCTCTTCGAGCTCCACTTCGCTACAGCCCCACGACGTGCCCGTTCGCCCAAACAAGCAGGCTTGCCCTCCGGAGACTTGAATGCGCAGCCCGTCGTCCGAAGGCTCAAATCGCGGCGAACGACGCAGCGCCTTCGCGATCTCTCGGTCGAGATCGGAGCCAGACGATTCAACCCTCACAGGAAGCGCCCAACCGAGGCGCCTGAACAAGCCGGGGTCGGCGCCAAGAACCTCTTCGTACGAGGCTGCGGTTTGGCGCGGGTCCGAGAGCGAGTTCGCCATGATCGCCCTCACCCGTTCCCGCAGCAGCGCATCGCCCGGTTGCAAGCCTTCGAGCGCACGCTCTGAATAGTCGATCGCTTCGTCGTAGCGCCCCTGTACGAGAGCGACCTCGGCAAGCACCGCATCGTAGTAGGCGGAAGCCCCATCTCTCGGATCTTCCACGCGCACGCGGTCGACGGCTGCGCGCACCACGCCGGGTCCGAGCACGGGGGTCAACTCCCCGATGAGCCACGGTGGCATGACCGCGCTTCGGGCGGTTCCTACGGCAAACGTGCCGACCAGCCGAGATTCATCGTTGAGGAACCTAGCCGCCTGGCGTGCGCTCATCCAGGCCTCAAAGCGCAACCAGCTCGCCTTCGCGTGCGCCCACCACCGTTCGTAGAAAGGTTTGGCAACCGCGCGTTCGATCGTCATCTCGGCGAGCATCAGTCGGGCCTGGCGGTCGAGCAACGCGACGATGCTACGGTCCTGTTCCGGATCGCGGCTGTTGTGGGCGCGACGATCAGGGAGCACGACGGCTTTGTCCGTGATGTGCAGCGCTTCGTCCGGCCTTCCCATCAACAACAGAAAGGCAGCCAACGACCGACGCGCTTCGTTCCGATCGGAATCCCTCACGTGAGCCGGTCGGGCGGCGCGGTGACGAGGCACTTCCCGCAGCGCAGAAAGAGCTTCCGCGAAGCGGCCCGCGCGCATGTAGAGGTCCGCAAGCTCGAGCCAAGGGTTTCCGTACCACGAGAGGCCGCTCTTGCTGGCTTCCATCAGCAGACGCTCCGCCTCGTCGAAACGAAAAACCGACCTCGCTGCCTCCGCGTAGTTCCCGAGGTCGACCGCCGTAGCGCTGCCGAAATGGCTTCGTGCGTATTCAACGGCGTCACGGCACGCTTCGAAACTCTCAGCGTCGTCACCCGCTTCGAACTCGATCGCGCAGAGCGCGTTCTTCGCGCGCTCGATCTGATATGGATCTCCGGTCGCGAGGCCCTCCTCGGCAGCAAGGCGCGCCTCCGTGAACTCTCGCTTCTTCATCAGCGGCCACGCGAGCTCGGCCTTCAACTGCGGTGTGTAGAGCTCGTTATATCGACGCATGAAACGGAGTTGCTCGTCGTAGTGCTCCAAACTACCGTGAGTTGCGGTGAGTGCGATCAGGGTCCGAGCATGCCAGCGCCACGGCTGGCTCGGGGCGGGGATCGAACCATGCTCAGCCTCGAAAAGCTCCAAAGCACGGGTTTCATGGAACAACGCCTTGGGGAAGTTCGCTTCCCCGTAGTGTTGTGCCTGAGAAAAAACCAGATGCCCAACGTACGAGCTCGGATGTTCGACGAGAAATCTCTCCGCCTCTTCCCTGGCCTTCACGTAGCGTTGCTGCTCGACAAGGTCCCACAGAAAGTACTCCTGAGGCAAGGCCTCTTCACCCTCGAGAAGCAGAGGGTCGGTCATCTCATCCGCGGCCGTGTGCTGCGTCCAAAGGCAAGCTGTGATCAGCGTTGCCGCGAATTGAAGTGCTGCGAAAGCACGCATCGTGACGTCACCCGCGACGCAAGCTCACCTTTGCGAGCTTCTCGATCTCGACCGCAGTCGCCTCGGCGATGAGAGCGTCGATGTCTTCGACGCCCGGAGCGCATTCCAGTCGGTGCTTGAATACGTAGGGTGCCAGTACCTCGATGTCCTCGGGAGATACGAAATCCCGACCTTGGATCACAGCGCGTGCCTGCAGAGCGGGAAGCATCAAAACGAGAGCTCGCGTCGAGGCCCCCTGCAACACCCGTGGATCGGCGCGAAGTAGCCGTGCCAAGTCGACGAGAGCCTCCTTGACGACGGGTGCTACGTGAACGGCCGATCGAGTTTGGCGCCGTGCCGCAAGAACCTCCTCGCGGGTGACACCCGGAAAGTCGCGCGCAACATCGAGGCTCACCCGCGGATATTGATCGAGCACCTCGAGCTCCGACGCCCGATCGATGTGCTTCATCTCGATCTTGAACAAGAAACGATCGAGCTGAGGCGTCGGCAGCGGGTAGGTCCCGGCGAGGTCGAGCGGATTTTGTGTTGCGATGACGAAGAACAAACCGTCGAGTGGGTACGATGCGTTGTCTACTGTGACCTGTTTTTCAGCCATAGCTTCGAGCATCGCAGCCTGTACCTTGGGCGACGTGCGATTGATTTCGTCTGCCAACACGATATGCGCGAACACCGGACCCCGCCGAAAGGAGAAGCGACTGGTCTCGACATCGAAAATGTTGGTCCCAGTGATATCGCTGGGCAGGAGGTCTGGCGTGAACTGAATGCGCCGAAACGCGGAAATCCCCGGCGTCGCCTCCGTCCCTTCGAGTGCGTTCCCCAACGCGCGAGCGAGCGTAGTTTTGCCGGACCCAGGATAGTCTTCGAGCAGGACGTGCCCGTCGGCAAGGAGTGCGATGAGGACGAGCTCCACCACTTCGTCCCGGCCGCGAATCGCCGCGCGGAGCCGGGCACCAAGCCGTTCGGCGACCTCGCGCGCTCCGGACAAAGAATCTTCTGAGGGTGACTGAATGGCTGGCTGCATTTCCGCTCCGGGCTCTCCAAAGGATGGCATCATTTTGAACGTAACCAAGACCAAGGGGTGATGAGTCCCAAGAATCGCCTCCATCGTGGAAAACTCTGGCGAATCTCGCGGCGAAGCGCCTTGGCATCCTCGCGCAGCGAGCCCGAGTCCGCTTCGTGACGACCGAAGGCCGAGGAGATGTGCGCCTGGGTCAGGCGTTCAAACGCGGGCACTCGATCACGAATGCGAGTCGCGAACGACTCACGCGACTCTCCAGACGCACGTAAGACCGACACCTCGCCGATCCTGTCGAGCTCCGCGCGATAGACCACCCGCGAAAGGGCCGCAGCAGAAGTCCACTCCGGCGCAAACCGACGCCACGCCTTCATTCCGTAGAGAAAAATGAGCGTGGCCCCGAGCAGCATGAAGAGCCAAGTGCCGAGTGTGATCGTCACTCGACGCGCGAACTCTTTGATCTTCGGGAGGTCGGTCGCCGAGAGGGGAAGCGGAGAGGCGCCCCGGGCGAGCTCCCCGAGCAAGCGCTGAAGGTCCGCATCCATGGGCTGCTCCGGCGGGTCGAGTGTGCGCTCTGGGTACACGTCGAGCACTACCCACCCGAAGCCATCCACGTAGATCTCAGGCCAAGCATGAGACGCGGCGCCCGAGAGAAGAAGGGACGACCCCCCTTGCCGCGCCGACTCACTGACCGCGTAACCGGTGGCGACGCGCGCAGGCACGCCGAGGCTCCTCAGGAGGTAGGTGGCGGCATGGGCGAAGTGAACGCAATAGCCAGTGAGGTCTCCGAACAGGAAACTCGCCGTGGGGTCCTCAGCGCCACCGTGCTCGTTCTTGAGGCTGTAGATCCCTTCGCGACTGAGCCATGACGCAACCGAGAACGCCTTCGCAACTTGGTTCTCGGCCAACCTCTCGGGCAGCTCGGACGCGACGTCGGCCGCGAGCTCACGGTAGCGCGGATCGGATGGTGCCTCCGTGTAGTGGGCCCATTGGGCTTGCGACCACTCTCGGGAACCGAGCTGGCTGTCGAGCATCGCGGCATAGTCGGACGTCAACACCCCGGATATCGCTCGGTAGACCCGGCGGAACCGATTCGGATAGGGGTTCTGCATCGGCTCGACTTCGATCGGTGCTTCGAGTGCGAAGGGCTGCGTGTGATCCGCCATCAGCGCAATCGTGGTCTCGAGCGGCCCTCGGTTCTCGTTCATGGCCGGCGCATCGCTGATTTCCAACGGCCTCGTTGGGAAGCGTGGAATCAAATCACGGTCGACGTCATTCCGGCCCGAGGTGACCATCTTGCGCCCGTTGTACTGACTGAACGCGCCCTGGCGAAAGTAGTAGACCCCACTGGGTGGGGAATAGTCGTCGTGAAACAGCACGACGGCCACGGGCACTCGCGCACCACCTGCGCTGTACTTGTTGCGGAACTCGAGCTCGCTGTTGGAAGGGCCCTGCTGTTGTTGGCCCTTGTCCCCCTTCTTTCCTTCCGCTTCGTCGGGACGAAGGCCGAGCCCGCCGCCTCCCGGAGGTGGCGGAGGCATTCCGACCATAGGCGTTGCGATCACGATCAGCGCCAACAAGAGCCCAACTACGCCCAGGTTCAACAGTGCGCGGCCGAACCGTTGCTCCTGCAACAAGAGCACCAATCCAAACACCGTGGCAGTCCCTCCCATGAAGAGGAAGAGCCAGGTCGGATCCCACCCGAGAGCGATGATCCAGTCTGCCAAGTAGAACGGCCGGTTGATCGCGCCATTGCGATGCGGGATCAAGAGCTGCGTAAACCCGATAGCGACGAGCGACAGCTCGAGCACGGCAAAGATCGCCCGTCGCGAAGACGACGTTCGCAACGTAGCGCTGACGATCGCAGGGCATAGCAGTGCCGTGAAAACGGCGGATGCTCGCATGGCGCCGACCGGACCAATCAATGCTGCCAGGGCCGACCCACCGGTGAGCGTCCAGCGCAACCATGCGACGAGCCCGAGTGCGACGACCGCCGCGAGTGACACGACCGAGGTCCGTAGCCGCGTTCGGGCCAGCGCGGCTCCGGACACGCTGCCGATGAACCCGCCCCCGAAAGCAGCGAATGCCGCGACCGGCGGCGCCATCGTGGCCACCAGCACCGCCCAGGCAAGACCGTGAATGGCCGCACGTCCCGTCTCGGCGAGAGCGCCAACGACGAACGACAGAGGTCTTGCACGAGTCGTCATGCGGCCCTCCGCGTCCAGGTCGTCACCCGAGACGCGTCGCCGAGAATTCGTCCCGTCACCCTATCGATGATCACCACTTCGCATCGCAGCTGCCCAAGCGCTCGGCCGATTTGCTCGAGCTCAACGCGTGTCACGCCACGTTCGGCTACGGGAGAGAGGAGCCAGCGCCGCCATCGGGAGCGCGGTATCCCTTCACGTACTGCGTCGATCGCGATCACGACCCGAACATGTCCGACGCGACGTTGAGCCAGCGCAGCGATCTCGCCGATCCAAGTTCCAGTAGAGGGTGGCGCAAACACCACCAACGCGGCCGGTCCCGCTCGATCGACCTCGGCAAGAAAAAGGCGAATGCCGCTTCCGCTATCACCACTGAACTGCGCCGATCGTATCACCTTGTGGAGTGCTTCGGCTCGATCCGAGGTGGGTTCGGGTTCCCCGTCCGCAGCGAACTGCCAATCACTGCCAAGCGCTTCTTCCTCGATGGCCGCGCGCGCTGCTGCAGCGGTGGCTTCGTCGTGCATACCGGTGACGAGATAGGCCACTGTCCTTCGCGCCCGACTCAGGGACCGCTCGGGCATCCGCACCATCAGCTTGCGCGTGCGGCTGAAAGCCTTCCAATGGATGAATCGAGCCGGATCGCCCGGGGTGTAACGGCGGATCTCGACACGGTCTCCGTCTTCGAGCCCCATTGGATGAGGGTAGTCCTCACCACCGGTCAGCGACGTGAGGACCGGCAAGCGCCGAATACCTCCGAGATGGGGAAGAACCTCGATCGCCCCGGCTTGTTGCTCGCGAAACGCCAGACGCGCCAGTCCGAACGCGTCCTCGACCAGGATCCTACGGATCACAGCCTCGAAGATCCCTCGCTCGTGGAAGACCACCTGCTCGCGGAGTCGGCCGCCATCCCGAACGCCTTCCACCTCGACCACAGGGGGCGCAAACCACTGCCAGCGCACGCGCACCAACGGCAACCAGCGGAGCGAAGGCAGTACGAATCCAGTTGGCATGGGGCGTCCGGTTTCGAAGACCGACGCCGACCATGGCTGTACCGAGCGATGAAGTCGGAGCTTGAGCACCAGAGCAGTCAACAGGACTGCAATCGTCGAGATCGCCAGGAGGCCAGCACCCCCGTAGCCCAAGACGAGCAGAACCAGATCGAGTTTCTCGTACCCGAAAGCGAACAGAGCGACGAAAGCCACGACCGCCAGGGCCATTCCGAGCGCGGTGAAGGGCCAGAGATCTGCTACCCGACGTAGGACGACGCGCCCCCGGCGCAGGGCCCGCGCAACAGCCCCCCGAAGTGCGAGGTAGGATCTCATGCTAGCGATCGTGCCATGCTGGAGCTGTCTTGACATGCCTAGGGCCAGGGCTACCATCGGCCAGCCTTAAGAGGGAATCCGGAGATCACATGCGAGGAGAGTATGGGTGATGTGATGATCGAGGCGCGGGGATTGACCAAGTACTATGGGCCGGTCACCGCGCTCGAAAACGCAATATTTGAAGTGAAACGCGGAGAGGTAGTTGGCTTCCTCGGTCCGAATGGCGCCGGGAAAACGACGACCATGAAGATCCTGACCTGCTTCATCGCGCCGTCCGAGGGGTCGGCCCGAGTAGGCGGAGCCGACATCTTCGAGGACCCGATCGCCGTTCGGCAGGCCATCGGGTACCTGCCGGAGAACACTCCCCTCTACCCCGAGATGCTCGTCCTCGAGTACCTCGAGTACGTCGCAAGGATGCGCGGGCTCAAGGGAACGCAGATCGGCTCGCGCATTCGCACGGTCGCCGAGGAAACCGCGCTGGGCGATGTCATCGGGAAGAGCATCGGGGAGTTGTCTAAGGGTTTTCGTCAACGTGTCGGGCTGGCTCAAGCGCTCATTCACGAGCCACCAGTTCTCATCCTCGACGAGCCGATGAGCGGCTTAGACCCGAACCAGGCCTCCGAAATTCGAGAGCTCATCCGCGAGATCGGGCGGGAGCGCACCGTCATCCTCTCCACGCACAACCTCGCGGAGGTGCAGGTCACCTGCAGTCGCGTGTTGATCATTTCGCAAGGCCGCCTCGTCGCGGATGATACCCCTGAAGAATTGGCAGCGCGCGGGGGAAAGCCGCGTTTCATCGCCACATTGCAAAAGAACGGCCACAGCCCCTCGCAGCTACGCGACGTGTTCTCCTCAATCGAGAGCGCTCAAAGTGTCGAAGGACGCGCCGGAGCGTCGGCAAACGAGGTGGTCGTCGAGGTGGTTCCCAAAGGCAACCAAGACCTGCGCGCGGATATCTTTCGAGCAGCAGTTGCAGCAGACCTGGTGTTGCTCGGACTCGAGCAGCAGGGAGAGAACCTCGAAGACATTTTTCGGCAGCTCACCACCGGCGACTCAGAGGCATCGTCGTGAAACACATCCTGACCATCGGCGGCCGGCAGTTTCGGAGCTACTTCAATGGCCCAGTCGCCTACATCGTCATTTGCGTCGTCATGCTGACGTTGGGCTTCTTTTTCTGGAAGACCTTCTTTCTCTTTAGTCGCGCAAGCGCTCGAGAGATGTTTCGATGGCTAGGGTTGATCCTGGTCTTCGCGCTGCCCGCCCTCACGATGGGGCTTCTCGCGGAAGAAAAGCGCACGGGCACCATCGAGCTCCTCATCACCATGCCAGTCACCGAGGCACAGGTGATCCTGGGCAAATTCCTTGGGGTCTTCGGGCTCTACGCGGCGCTGCTCGCCTTGACGATCTTCTACCCAATCAGCATCTCGACGCTCGGTGACCTGGATTGGGGACCGGTGATCAGCGGGTATGTCGGATTGCTTCTGCAAGGTTCGGCGATCCTCGCGATCGGCCTGATGGCGTCGAGTTGGACGGACAACCAGTTGATTGCGCTTTTCGTCGCGCTCACTCTGAGCGTGTTCTTCTGGGTGCTGGACAAATTCCTGCCGCTTCTCCCGACGAACGCCGCATCGACGCTCGAGTGGCTGTCCTTCGACTACCACTTTCAAAGCATGGCACGCGGAGTGATCGACCTCCGCGATGTCCTCTTCTTCTTTTCGGTGACCGTTTTCGCTTTGGCGTTGGCATTTCGCGCGTTGGAAGCGCGTCGCTGGAGTTGATAAATGGCCTCTAAAGCTCAAAGGCGCACTGCCAGCGAATCGCTCTTCTTTTTGCTAATCGTCGGCGGCATTCTCATCCTGCTGAATGTGTTAGCGGCCTACTTCCCGTCGCCACGCATCGACTTCACTAGCAATCGGTTGTTCTCGCTCGCCGAGGGGTCCGAACGGCTGGCATCGAGTCTCGACGACCGTCTCGACATCACCGCGTATTTCACGGAGAACCTTCCCCCACCTTTCAACGCGACCGAACGTCACGTCCGGGATTTGTTGGTTGAGTACGCCGCGGCGTCCAACGGCGACATCGTCGTCAGTTTCGTGAACCCCGACGACGAGGATAAACAGCAAGCCGCGCGCGCTGATGGCGTCCAGCCGGTGGCGCACCAGAAGATCGAGGAGGACCAGGTTGCGGTCGTCGAAGGTTACCGCGGGATCGTCCTCACTTACCTCGATGGCAAGAAGACGATACCCGTCGTGCAGGACACGGTGGGGCTCGAGTACACCCTCACGTCGGCGATCAAAGAGCTCGTCGGGGAGCGAAAGCCCGTTGGAATCGTGTCGGGACACGGGAGCCCGACGCTCGAGCAGGGCCTGACGAGCCTGGGCTCCGCATTGCGACTCTACGATCTGAGGGCCGTTGATGCGTCTCAAGAGATCGACTCTGACCTTGCCGCGTTGCTCATCATCGGCCCAAAGGAGCCCTTCACCACGGACGAGCTTCGACGGATCGATCAATACGTCATGCGTGGAGGCTCGCTCGGCATCTTTGGTGGATCTCTTGCGGTCGACATTGCAGGCTCTACCCCGACTGCCCGCCCGGTTAGCTCCGAGATTGGAAGGCTGGTCGGCGCCTGGGGCGTGGAATTGCAACCGGAGATCGTGCTCGACGCCCAATGCAGCCGCGCTCCGATGCGGGGGCCGCTCGGACTACAGGTGCTCGTTCCCTACCCGCCAATCCCGGTGCTTCAGCTGACGGAAGAACAACGCGAGCATTCAGTCATGTTCCGCCTCGCCTCCCCGATGCTGCCGTTCGTAGCGCCCCTCGAGATTGGCGAAGCTCCGGAAGGCGCAACGCTCACCATCCTGGCGAGATCCTCCGACGACTCTTGGGCGATGGATGGGCCATCGATTGCGCTCGAGCCTCGAGATCCGCGTGACTGGCGGATGACGACCGACTTGGGCCCTTTTGCGTTGATGGCAGCGATCGAGGGCAAGCTTCCGTCCGCGTACACCGCGGCCATCAGCGACCAGGGGGAACAGCAGATTCAAGCGCCGCCCGTGTCGGAGACCGATGTGCGCGTTCTAGTCACGGGCACGAGCACGTTCCTAGAAGACACCTTCATGCCGCCGCCCCAAGGTGGTGAAGTGCAAATGAACGCAGCCCTCGCGCTAGCTCTCAACGCGATCGACTGGTTGGCGGCCGATTCCGACTTGATCGCAATTCGAGCAAAGACGGTAGAGGAACCTGCCCTCGACATCCCCGACTCGGTTCTGGTCGCCGAAGATACCGTGCTGGCGGCAGCCGAAGAGGGCGACGAGGCTGGTGTCCAGGAGGCCCTCGAGAAACGCAAAGCGGCGATCGAGTCGTGGGAAGGCAAGAAGCGCGCCTATCGATGGCTGAACACCCTCGGGATTCCATTCTTGGTCGCGCTGTTCGGTTTGCTTCGCTGGCGACAGCGCTCGAACAAGAAGAAGACGCTCAAACTCTAACCAAGGGGCAACCTCGAGATGCAACTGCGAAAGAACCGTGTCGCGATCGGAGCCGTGGCCTTTCTCGTGCTGCTAGGCGTGACGATCTGGGCGGTGGAAACCAGGGATGACGCGTCGACCGATGATGCGGCCGAGCTTCCGCCCATCGATATCGACAAGGACGCCATCACTTCACTCGAGATCACGCGTCCCATCGAGGACGGAACCGAAGTCGTGGTCCTCTCCAAGATAGACGGGGAGTGGCGCGTCACGGTGCCTCTCGAGGCGGACGCCGACCCGAACAACGTCCAATCCGCTCTCAATCGGCTGACCGGGATGAGTCCGAGAGGAGTGGTAGCCACCCGCCCGGAGAACTATGCCCGCCTCGAGGTCGACGACGCTCAGGCGGTCAAGGTCGTCGTGCGCTCGGGTGACGCACCTCCGGTCGAGCTTCGAATCGGAAAGTACAGCAACGGTGTCACGATGGTCCGGATCGGCGACCGCACGGAGGTGTTTGGCGTCAACGGCTCCGTTCGGTTCCCCTTCGACCGCGACCTCAAAACCTGGCGCAACCGCCGGATCACGGACGTCCAGGCCCAGAGGGTGCAGGAGATCACTTTCGACAGCGACAACGGCTCCTTCCGATTCGGCCGGCAAGATGGCTCTTGGGTCCCCGTCGAGCACCAGAAGCCGATCACCGACTTCGATCCCAAGACGGTGGAGGGTCTGGTTTCGACCGCGGCACGCCTCACCGTGTCGGGCTTCGCACCGAGCGAAATCTCCTCTGCTCGCGCTGGTCTGAACGAACCCGAAGCGTCGATTACCCTGAGCGTGGCCCCAGCTGCCGGGGAGGTTCCCGCCGAAGTCGAAGCTCCTGCCGAACTTCAAGTCATCGTGCTCCAGATCGGCGACCAGACGGACAAAGATACCGAGTTTTACCTGCGCCGGAGCGACGACCAGACGATCTACATCGTGTCGAAGTACCTCGCCGATCGACTTCGACCCGATGCAGCGGCGTTTGAAAAGTCCGGAGAAGCGCCGTCGCCGACGCCGCCCGCAATGCCGGAAATGCCCCAAGGTCAGCAGCAGCCCCAACTCCCGCCGGAGATCATGAGGCAACTGCAAGAGCAGATCAGGCAGCAGCAGGGGCGCTGATTTCAGCCGTCCCCACCGCCAAGACGCAACCCAGCGACGACGACTGCGGCCCACCCCACAAGCAGCAATAATCCTCCGAACGGCGTGATCGCGCCGAGCTTGGTCTGCCCGTCGCTAGCACGACGCAAACGAACGGGCTACGATGCATGTGCGACCGGCGTTAGTGAGGCGATAACTCGGAGATGACCGGAGATTTCGGCGTAAACCAAGGACTGGTCGAAGAACAGTTCCTCAAGTGGGTGGACAATCCCCGTGCCGTGGACGAGGCGTGGCGACACTACTTCGAAGGCTTGCAGCCAGCAGACTGGCCGCAAATCTCGAGCGCTGGCACGATCATCGCACCGATCACCGCCTCTGGCGCCTTGAGTCCTGCCGCACTGCCAACCGATGGGAACGGAGCACCCCTCGGGCCCCGCGAGGCGGAGGAGCACGAGGTCCGAACTTCGTTGTTTCTTCCAGCAACGGCCGAAGTGTCGTTCGCGCCGCACATCCCGGACGAGGCGCAAACGGACAGCCGATCCTCATTCCCGCCTTCCTCCGAGGTGTTGGCGGCAACAGCGCTTCAAGCCCGACTGTCTGCGCTCATCAATACCTTCAGAGTGCGGGGTCATATGTACGCCCAACTCGACCCGCTCGGCCTGTCGGAAGTCCCGACGGACGAGTTCCTCTTGAAGCGTTACGGGCTGGCGCACGTCGAACCCGCCACGATCTTTTCGACGGGCGACTTCGCGGGGCCGGCCACGGAATCACTCGAGTCGATCCTGGCGCGACTCAAGGACACGTACTCACGCACCATCGGCGTCGAGTACACGTTTCTCGAAAGCCGCGAGGCCAGACATTGGTTGCAGGAACGCATGGAAAGCACCGGCAATCACATCGACCTCAGTCGCGAGCAGCAGATTCGGATCCTCACCAAGCTCACCGACGCCGAGATCTTCGAGCAGTTCCTGCACACCAAGTACACCGGAGCGAAACGCTTCTCGCTCGAAGGCGCAGAAAGTGTGATCCCAATGCTCGACATCCTCACCGAACGCGCCTCCGAGCTGGGCGTCGAAGAGATGGTCATCGGCATGGCACACCGAGGCCGGCTCAACGTGATGGTGAACACCATGGAGATGAACGTCCGGCAGATATTCGCCGGCTTCGAGGACGATGACCCCGAGGCCTACCTCGGCCGGGGTGACGTAAAATACCACCTCGGGTATTCGGTCGACCGCAAGACCTCCAAGGGCAAGACCATCCACATGACGTTGGCGTTCAATCCGAGCCACCTCGAGTTTGTGAACCCGGTGGTTGAAGGCCGTGTGCGCGCCAAACAGGATCGAAAGGGCGACGATGAGCGGGTCACCGTCCTCCCGCTCCTCATCCATGGCGACGCTGCGTTCGTCGGCCAGGGGGTCGTCTCCGAAACGTTGAACCTCAGCCGACTGCAAGCGTACGAAACCGGTGGAACGGTGCACGTCGTGATCAACAACCAGATCGGCTTCACGACGAACCCCGAGGACTCGCGTTCGACCGCTTATTGTACTGACATCACGCGAATAATCCGGTGCCCGGTGTTCCACGTAAACGGCGAAGACCCGGAGGCCGTCGCACAAGCTGTCACGCTCGCCGCCGAATACCGACAGCGGTTCCACGGAGACGTCGTCCTCGACCTCTTTTGCTACCGCAAATACGGCCACAACGAAGGAGACGAGCCCCGCTTCACCCAACCCCTGATGTACGCGGCGATCGACAAGAAGCGCACGGTGCGCGAGGTCTACGTCGAGCATCTGAAGAAGACCGGCAAGCTCACGGACGAGGAGGCCGAAGAGATCAAAAAACGTCGCCACCAAGACCTCGAAAACGCCCTCGAAGACACGCGCAAGAATGGCGATTACAACTTGGTTCCCGCGTCGATGCTAGGCCACTGGGCCAACTACCAGGGTGG
>CAXMND010000226.1:0-5468 GCA_964194675.1 uncultured Coxiellaceae bacterium
CAATGGGACGCGTCGACCGAGGCCGAGACATCGACTTCCGCGACGGTTGCGCCCACGCCACCCCCCGCTCCTCCCGACATGGTAGAGACCCCCCCTCCCGCGCAGCCTGCCGTCCCGCCCGAAGAGGAGGGCCTCAAGGTCGGCTTCACCTGGGCCCTCCAAATCGGCGTTCCGATCTTTCTCAACGTCAACAGCGACGTCGTGAGACCAGGTGCGGACATCAGCTTCTTCGGCGGCGCTGACTTCGGCTTCTTCGTCATTGGCGGGGCTGCCGGTATCGGTTGGAATCCGATCGATCTCAACGGCCAGGTCGTGGAAGGGATCGTTCTTTCCGGCAAGAGCCCCCTGACGCGCCTTTTCCTGTCGATTCCCGAAGTCCGGTTTCAGATGCCCGACCTCAAAGTCGTGCTGCCGTACATCAGCGGCGCGTTCGATATGAATTTCTGGAACTTCCGCGAAACCGAAACGGGCTGCAGTTTCTACTATTGTAGCCAATTTTCGGTTTACCGCTTCACGCCGGGCTTTACCGGCAGGGGCGGCGTAGCCTTCGAAGCCAAGCACGGCATCTACATCGACCTGGGCTTGCGCTACTCGTTCACCGGCAAGGGGAACTTCTTCCTGCAATCCCACTGGTGGCTCACACCCTATGTGGGTGTTCTCGTTCGCCGCCGGTAAATCGGCCTGAGTCAGCGCCGTCCTCGGCCGCTGCGGCCGCGACTACTTCCCTGGCGACCGCCTGACGGCTGTGTCGACGCTTTGCTCTTTGGTTGCGAAGGCTGTGTCGACGGCTTGCTGCTCGGCTGCGAAGGCTGTGTCGACGGCTTGTTGCTCGGCTGCGAAGGCTTGGTTCCTGGCTTCGCGCCGCCCTGGTTCGGCGGCCGACTCCCGCCGTGGCTCGGCGGTTTGTTGTGATGCTTGTAGTGCGCACTCCTATGCGTCTTCGAGTAGTGGTAGCGGTGATGCCGATACGCTGGCGCTCGTCGGTAGTGCGCATGCCGATGGTACCAATGGTAGTGATACCAGGGGTGCCAGATCGGATAGACGACCAACGGAGCGACGTAGACTCCGGTGTAGACGTAGACCGTCGTCGTCGACGCCTGCGCCTTCACCTCTTCGTCACCTCCCGGGGGCGGTTGCTCGGGGTTGGCCGCCGCTTCGGCATCGGGGGCCGGCGTCGCGCGGTAGACGACTTTGTTCGTCCCCGGTTTCGCCCAACCCGCATTGTGGAAGACCCACTGCTTTCCGTTCCACTCCCAACGTGGCGGGACGAGAATGGAGTCCTTGACCTTGTAGACCCACTGGCCGCTTTTCCATTCGAACTGCTCGCCAGTCCACATCCAGTGGCCGGGAAGCCAATGGTACTTGGTCTTCGCGAGCGTTTCGGCGGTGGGCTGTTCCTCTTCGAGCAACTCGGGCGTTTCTGGATGCGGGGGGCGCTCATCGGTGCCCCCGGTGGGCGGAGCCTCTGCCGGCGGTGCATCGTCAGGCGGTGGCGGCATGTCTTCAGGAATCTCGTCCGCAGACCGCACGTCCCCCTCGCTCGACGCGTCCTGAGCGAGAGCGAAAGACGGAAGCGCAAAAGCAACCAGTGCAACGAGAAGAACCAGAAGGCGCATCGCGCGAGTATAGAGGGCGCCTCCGGCTCGGGCTAACCCCCCGAAATCTCGACGGCGACGAACACCCAGTCCTTTTTTGTGCGCCCTATGCGCGCGCCCCAGTCAGCAAGCGTCATCTGCCAGCCATACTTGCGGTAGAGCGCGTCGAGGATTGCCTTTTGGCCGGCTTCGTCTTCGACCACCCGCGCCGTGCCGTCATGCCAAGGCCCTTTGAGTGCCCCTCCCACGCCGCATTTAGCAATTCGAATTTTCGGGTTCCTTCGCAGGCGCTTCACTTTGTAGGAATCTCCGTTGGTGAAGATCCCGAGCTCGTCACCGGCGCGAGCTATCCACACCGGAGTCTGCACGCCGGTTCCGTTCTTTCGAAACGTTTGCAAGTTGACGTACCGCGCTTCGCCAAGGGTATCGATGACCGACATTTCGCAAGCATACTAGTCTCAGCCGAGATGAAAAGGCCGGTTTGTGCTCCAACCCTGGAGTGCTATCTCCAGCCGATGGAGGCCTATGCTTATTCGTTTTCTTGTCGTAATCCTCGTTTCAACTTCGTTTTTCGCATCGGTGGGGTGCAGCAACAATAGCGGCGACGGCGGGTACACGCCCGCCACCGCAACGGGCGACCTGTGCGAGACCCCTCTCGCGCCGAACGAACCCGTGTGCAGCGCTGCCTTTGGCGACACGGTCTGGGCTGGCTCCCACCGCTCGAGCTACGCGCAGGGCTCCTCGCCGTTTGCGGGCCCTGCTGCGGGCGCGACTGTGACGAGCGCGCACCTCGACCTTCCGTCGGCAGGGATTCCGGTGATCATGTCGTTCAGCGAGCCCTACGGCGATGACGGCCGCGCCGTCTGGTCCACCGTGACCGGTCTCGATAACGCGATCATCAAGGTCGACCACGAGACCTTCGAGCTCATCGACATCTACATCCCGGCGGAGCGAGAAGAGAGCCCACCCAGGTTCGAGCTCGGCCTCAGCGGCGCCTACACCGCCATCGACTCACAGAATCGCTTCATTGCAGGACGCACCCGGTTTGTTTCGTTCTTTGGAGACAGCGTGGAGGGTGACCGCTCGTCTCCGATCGAGCTCAAGCAAAGGATCTTCATGCCGGACGAGGTGTTCTGCAACGAGGATGACGTCATTGCCGGCATGTCGTTGACCTATGGTGGCGACCTTGCCTTCGCCACCGAGCTCGGGAATGTGTTCGTGATTCCCTCCGATGCGGATCCCAACAATCTCGGTGAAGTCCCTGTCGTCTCGGCAAATCTCGATTGCGGGACGGCCGACGTCGCTGATCTCGAGATCGTTTCCAACAGCATCGCTGTCGATGAAAACGGAGGTATCTACCTCGTGACGAGCGCAGCGATGTACCGCTACCAATGGGACGGCACGACCCTCGAGCAAGTCTGGCGCACCGAGTACGAAACCGTTGAACAGCCGTGCGCAATACGGCTCGGTCCCGGCTCGGGTTCGACGCCAAGTCTCATGGGGACCACTGCAGATGACGATCGTTTCGTCGTCATCACCGACGGCCAGAACCTGATGAATCTCGTCCTCTTTTGGAGGGACGACATCCCGGCAGACTGGGAGCCGGTTGCCCCGGGTAAAGACCGGCGAATCGCCTGCGAGATCCCCATTCGCTTCGGGGTTCCCGACGTGACGGAGTCCTGCTCGGAGCAATCGGTTGCGGTTCGGGGGTACTCGGCCGTGGTCGTCAACGATCTCCTTCGCGATCCGACGATCAACGAGCCGTCCGAGTCACCGTTTGCGGCCATCGCCCAGAACCTCGTTTCCGCGTTGGAGGGCGGCATCCCCGCAAAGGCGCCGGTTGGATTCGAGCGCGTCGACTGGGATCCCGAAAGCCAAACGTGTGCTTCGATTTGGGCCAACACCACCGTCAGCGTACCCAACGGCATTCCGAGCATCAGCGAAGCGAGCGGCATGGTGTACGGCATGGGACAACGCGAAGGACAGTGGGGCCTCGAAGGGCTTGATTTGTTTACTGGCGAGTCGGTGCTCTGGGCGCCGGGTGGTCCGGGCACTTGCAACCAAGAGTTCATGGGCGCCGCGTCCCTGCTTCCAGGGGTGAGCGAAGTTCTCGAGCAGGTACCTGACTCTTGCGAGAATTCGATCTACTCCGCGACGACCGTCGGGCCCGACGGCGCGATCTATACCGGCACGCTGAATGGCATGAGTCGCTACATCCCGGACACGACTGTCGTGCTGTCGTCTGAAGCTCAGATCGTTGCTGGCCTCGATCAAAGCACTGACCTGTTGAGCCGTGCTGAAGCCGGCGAGGTAGCTGGGAGCATTTCCGTCCGCGACAACCTGCGACGGGCTTTGGTTCAACTCGGCGCGGTCGACGACGTGGCCCGTCAGGCCAGGCTCGACGAGGTCAGCATGCAGGTACAAGAAGCCCAGAGCGCCGTCGACGAGGCGGTTCAAGCGCTCGATGCCGGTGGCTCAATCGATGCCGGGGTCGCTGCGGCACAGGCTGCCATCGAAGCCGCACGATCGGCCCTCTGAGCGTCGCGATCAGCTCCGGCCTTCGAGGCGCGCCATCATATCGTCGCCTAGAAGCGGAATCACCCGGAGTGCTGCCATGTTCTCGCGGACCTGCTTTACGTTGCTCGCACCGGTGACGACCGTCGAAACGTGCGGATTCTTCGCGCACCAGGCGATGGCGACCTGGGCCGGAGTGCACCCGAGCTCTTTGGCGACCTCGACCACTCGCCGTACCGTCTCGTGGCTCTCGGGCGCAACGATCATTTCGCGCAGCCATTCGTAGCCCGGCAAGTTGGCGCGGCTTTCCGCAGGAACCCCGTCCAGGTACTTCCCGGTGAGCGCCCCCGATGCGAGCGGGCTCCAAGTCGTCGCACCCATTCCGTACTTCTCGTAAAGGGACGCATACTCTTCTTCTACCCGTTCTCGAAAGAGCAGGTTGTACTGAGGCTGCTCCATCACCGGCTTTCGCAGGTTGTACCTCTCCGCGATCTCGTAGGCATCGGCAATGGCATGCGCTGGCCATTCGGACGTGCCCCAATAGAGCGCACGGCCCGAGGACACGATGTCGTGCATGGCCCACACGGTCTCTTCCACCGGCGTGTCGGGGTCTGCCCGGTGGCAAAACAAGAGATCGACGAAATCTGCGCCGAGCCGCTCGAGCGACTGATCGATGGCGTGCAGCAGGTACTTTCGGTTGAGCGTCTTTTTCGTGTTTGGACCTTCGCGGAGGCCCCAATAAAGTTTGGTCGAAAGCAGATACGACTCGCGGGGCCAACCAAGCTCGCGCGCGACGTCACCCATGATCGTTTCCGACGCGCCGTTCGCATAGATCTCGGCGTTGTCGAAGAAGTTCACGCCGGCATCCCAAGCCGCCTGCATGCACTCTAACGCGGTCTGATGACCGAGTTGGTTGTGGAATGTTACCCAGGAGCCGAACGACAGGACGCTGACTTTGATGCCAGCTTGACCAAGTCGTCGATATTCCATCTCCATGGCGGCGTCCTTCTGAGGCTATTCGGGTGCGCCCGCGGCGATCCACGCTTCGACGGCCACGATCTTCGCATCACACAGCGGGAAGCCGAGTTGAGGCATTGGGTCGAGAACGATATTATCTCGACCGATCAGTTTATCGAAGAGGTACGAAGCGTCGACGTCGCTCGGGACGACCCGGTCCTTGTCGACCTCCGTGGACGGGACGTTGATCGAGGTCGTGGCCGATGCTGCGGCCGAGCTCAGATCCAAACCCTGCTGCGGGTTCTGCGCATCGTGGCAACTGCTCGCCGCGCAGGTCGGGGTGAAGACGCTCGCCTGGATGTCGGCCAAAATAGGCTCGATCTCCGGAATGCAAACGCCGTC
>CAXMND010000227.1:0-11352 GCA_964194675.1 uncultured Coxiellaceae bacterium
CTCGTGCTCGTGCTCGTGCTCGTGCTCGTGCTCGTGCTCGTGCTCGTGCTCGTGCTCGTGCTCGTGCTCGTGCTCGAAAAAGCGTGATACGATGCAGTACCGGGTGCAGTCGCGCACGAGCACGAGCACGTCTACGAAAACGTCTCGAAGACGTCTACGAAAAGGCTTTCGGGTCCCCCCCTAGCTCCACCCACACGCTCGCCATATCGGATGGGACCTGCGCTGTGAGCTCGACGACGACGCCGCCGCACACCTCGGGGAATCGGACTCGCGCGCAATGCAGCATGACTCGTCGCGCGGTCACGACACTTCCTCCTGATAGAACGACCCGCCGGTCTCCGCCGTAGACATGATCACCAAAGAGCGGAACGCCCGCTTTTGCGGCATGCGCGCGGATCTGATGGGTTCGGCCTGTCGCCGGCATTAGACGCAGCAAGGCGGCGGAGTCGCCCTGGGCCTGGAGCTCACACCTCGTCAACGCGTCACGCTCCCCTCTTCCAGGTCCCGCAACGCGCTGCTTTCGGTTGGATGGATCGATCGAAATGGGCCAGCTCCACTCACAGTCGGTGAACGAGGCGTCGCGGGTTGTGATGCCGAGATAGGTGCGCACGTAGCTGCCCGCGCGGCGTGCCTCGAGCAGATGCCGATTCGCTCGCGGGGTCAGCGCAAATGTGACGAGCCCGCTGACCGGCGCGTCGAGACGTGAGGTTGCGTGCGCTGTTGCGTTCCGGGGAAGCTGAGATGCCACCCAACTCGCGAGGCAAGGCTGGGTCGCGTCTGGCGCGGTGGTGGGCAGTCCTGGGGGCTTAGCGACGACGAGGAGATGATCGTCCTGGTGGAGGATCTCGGGTCGCTCGGCTACGCGTTCAGGCACCGAGGATCTCCACGATCCCTGCATCGCCATCGACGCGAATCCATTCGCCGTCCTGCAGAGCCCGTGTAGCATTGGCCACGTTGACCACAGCGGGAACGGCGTACTCCCGAAGAATGATCGCCGCGTGGGACAACGGCCCGCCGAGCTCCGTCACGACACCCGCCGCTGCCAAGAATAGGGGTGCCCAGCCCGTGTCGGCCGCGGCGACGACCAAGATCTCCCCGGGCACAAGCTCGGCCGCCTGAGACGGATCTCGGAGAATACGCGCCCTTCCCTCGGCGACCCCTCCACTTGCCGCAAGGCCGTCGAGGCGGCTCGATTTTGGGATCGACAACATGTCATCGGGCGGGAAGCCGACGAAGGTCGTCGGGGGATCCGGAAGCGCCCTGTTGCGCTCGTACTCGAGCCGGCGGCGCTGGACGCGAATCGCTACGCGCTCGTTGTCGTCCTGAAGAACGCGCCGCAGTTCGGCAACCGAAAGAAAGAACGCGGCGTCAGGACCGGCCTCGGGCTCGCGTGCCAGGATTCGCCGTGAGCTCTCGAGCGCCACACGACGGAACATGCCTAGCACCTCCACCACGTTGCCACGAAGACGCTCTCGCATTCGGGTGAATCGCCGAACCGCATCGAGCAGCCGTCGGACGGCGGGGCGAAGCACAAAGGGAACGCTCGTCTCGACCTTACCCTCCGCCTCCTGCCTCGTTCGAGCCAGCGCCGCCTCGAGCTGACCGAGGTCGAGATCGCCTGCAAGATGCGAGCGCAACGCGGCAAACATCACCGTCGGATCTTCCGCCCATCTCGGTTCAGCGATCTCCGCCTCGCGGACCCCGCGGTAGCCAAACTCATCGAAAAAACGATGAAGTGCGTCGCGCGTCGGGCCGGCGGGCAGTTCCTCGACCGAGAGCTTGGACAGATCGGCCTCGCGGATACGCTCGGCAGCGGCTAGATCACTCTTCGCGAGTTGTGCGATCCGCCAAAGAACGAAGCCCGGTCGCGCGCTATCCACGTCCCGGAGCCCCGAAAGTAGATCCCGGTAGAGCCCACCGCTCTCATCCCGTGCGAACGTTCGCAATATACCGTTCAACACGAGCGTGGCGGTCAGCAAGTTCGCGTAGGCAGCCAACATGACGGAACCCGTCTCATCGAGCAGGTGCTCCACGTCGCTGAGCATTCGGTCGAGCCCGGTCGGCTCGAGGAGCCTCGGGTCAACCGAACTCATTCGGACGCGCTCCTCGGCGAAGTATTCCTCGAACTCGGCAATCCTAGCCTGCAGCCGGAAGTTCTCACGTGCGTAACGCGTGACCGTCTGCGGCAACCGCAGGAGGAAGCCCGTCGAGCTACGGTGGGCGACGACTTGGTCGAGCTCGGTGGCGTAGCGGCCGCCGCCGAGCTGAACCAGCGTCGAGGGATGGATCCAGGGGATCTGGGACAGGATCGATGTGAGCTCGGTCAGATTGATGTAGACGCGGCCTCGAAAGTCGCCGACCAGCTCGGCGTCGCGCGGCACGGTGCAGCCGAGCGCGCCAAAGGCCCTTCGAAAGCCAAGGTCGCTAAAGTGATTCAACACGGACCAGGTAAGCGGTGTCGCCGCACCGGGAAGCGCCTCTCCGATGTTGGCGTTGCTCCACACCAGCTTGCGCCTGTCCCTGGCGTGCTCACGACGCGAGCCTTTTCGTCCCCGCGCACGCGGCACCACGATCGGGCGCGCCTGAAGCACGAACACCTGCTGACCGGCAATCGCCCATTCGACGTCCCGATTCCCTCCGAAGTGCTCTTCGATACGGTTTGCAAGCTCACTCAGATTGAGAAGCAGATGTTCGTCGAGCACGGCTCGCTCGCGCTCTTCCGGCGCCACTTGCACCTCGCGTACTCCGCCGGACGGGGCGAGCACGGTCTGCTGGGCCTTGCCTCCGATAACCCGGTCGCGGAGCTGCCCTGTCGCCTTGTCCATGCGATAGGTGTCCGGCGTCACCCGACCATCCACGACCGATGAGCCAAGCCCGTACGCCGCGTTGATGACTACTTCGCCCGCGTCACCGGTGAGCGGATTGCACGTGAACAACACCCCGGAGGACCTCGCGGGCACCATCGCTTGAATCACCACACCGACGGAAACAGAAACATCTTCGCCGAGCGCACGCAGATACGAAAGGACTCGCGGCTGAAAGAGGCTGGACCAACACGTCTTGATACCGTCGAGCACTTCGTCCTCACGAATCAAGTTGAGAAGGGTCGAGTGCATGCCGGCCGCCGACGCGCCCTCCTGGTCCTCATGGGTCGCCGAAGATCGCACTGCGAAACCCACCGCGCCCTCTTCTCTCAAAACTAGCAAAGCGTCACTCACACTGCGCTCGACATCTTGGGGCAGCGTGGAGTTTCGCACCCGCTCACAAATTGTCCGCAACCGCTCGTCCGTCACGTGTGGTTCGCGCAAAAGTGCACGCGGACGATCTGCAACGTCGAGCACGCTGGCGAAAAACGAATCCCCTACCCAACCGGGCATGGCGTACGCGGCCGGAACCGGAAAGCCCGCGCGCGCAAGTGCCGCCAGGCCTCGGGCCTTGCCCCCGTAGCCGGCGGCCCTTCGAGGAACGACCGACTCGATTCGCTTGAGTACCCGCGGCATGCCCGAACGGTTCTAGCGCACGCCTGCGCCACTCGCATGCTGGGGCTATGGACGGAATGAGCTCGCAGCGCTATGAAGACGCCGTGCGCATGGACGACGATCATTTTCATGATCAATGCGGTGTATTCGGGGTTTTTGGCGCGAAAGAAGCGTCGAACTTGGCCTACCTCGGGTTGCACTCTTTGCAGCATCGAGGACAGGAAGCGGCCGGCATCGTTTCGAGCAACGGCGAGCAACTATTCGTCCACCGGGGCATGGGTCTCGTCCAAGATGTCTTCACCGCCGACCGCATCGACAAGCTCCCCGGAGAGAGCGCGATCGGCCACGTTCGTTACACGACCGCAGGCGGCAGCCACATCAAAAACGCACAACCCCTGGCCGCCGATTGCGGGCACGGCTCGATATCGGTAGCTCACAACGGCAACCTCACGAACGGACTGGCTCTCCGTGACCAGCTCGAAAAGAGCGGCTCGATCTTCTCCTCGGACAGCGATACGGAGGTCTTGGTACACCTCATCGCCCGCTCGCAAAAGGAGACCATGGTCGACTGTGTTGCAGATGCGTTGCACCAGGTCGAAGGTGCGTATTCGCTGGTGTTCCTCTCACCGGAACAGCTCATCGCCGTACGCGACCCATACGGCTTTCGTCCGCTGTGCCTCGGCAAGCTCAACGACGCGTATATGGTCGCCTCGGAGCCCCCCGCTTTCACGCTCATCGGGGCCGAGTTCATTCGCGATGTCCAGCCGGGCGAAATGATCGTCATCGACCGCTTGGGCCTGAAGAGCCTGCGCCCGTTCCGCACGGATCCCGAGCGTCATCACATGTGCATTTTCGAGTACGTGTACTTCGCGCGCCCGGACGCGACATTCAATGGAATCAGCGTCTATGACGCCCGCAAGCGTATGGGGCATGCCCTCGCGACGGATCAACCGGCCCCCGCCGATCTGGTCGTTCCGGTTCCCGATAGCGGGCTGGCTGCTGCGATCGGGTATGCCGAGGGGTCGGGCCTTCCTTTCGAGCTCGGCTTGATTCGGAGTCACTACGTCGGTCGAACGTTCATCGAACCATCTCAGTCGATCCGCCACTTCGGCGTGAGGCTGAAGCTCCACCCCGTCCAAAGCATTCTCAAAGGCAAGCGGATCGTCGTCGTCGATGACTCGATCGTGCGTGGGACGACGAGCCGCAAGATCGTCAAAATGATTCGCGACGCAGGCGCAAGCGAAGTGCATCTGCGCATCAGCTCACCGCCAACCAGATGGCCATGCTTCTACGGGATCGACACCCCCACCCGCGAAGAGTTGATCGCAGCGCATCACAGCGTCGAAGAGGTCACCGACTATATCACGGCTGACAGCCTCGGCTATCTCTCGCTCGAGGGGCTGCATCGAGCCGTTGGAGGGAAAGGGTTCTGCGACGCCTGCTTCAGTGGCAAGTACCGGGTTCCCATCACCGACGAAACCGCACCGCGCCGTCAACTCCCACTCGTCGGCGTGTAACCAAAAAGGGGACAGTTCCCCGTTTGCCTAGTGAGCCAAGAACCAATTTTGGATGGCTTCGTTTACTTCGGTGGGGCGTTCCAGGTGAAGGAAGTGGCCGGCTTCGGCGAGGCGAACGGTTTCGAACAGGGCGCTGAAGTATCGCTCTTGGCCGCCGATGAGCTCCACCCCCACGCAGCCGCAGCGCTCACCATGAAGGTAGAGAGTTGGCACGGGAATCGGATCAATCTGAAGCAGAGCCCGCAGCTCCCGGATGATCTTCGGCGAGCGAAGCGAACGGTAGTAGGCAAGCGGGGCCGGCATGCTCTCTCGCAAACACTGCTTGAGCTCATCAAAGTATTCAGGGCCGGGATCGAACCCTGGCGACCAGATCTTCCAGAGCCACTCGATGAATGCGAAGTCTCGCGCGCGAATCACTCTCTCCGGAACTGCTAGGAGCTGAAAAAACGCTATGTATGAGCTTCGGAGCAGTTGCCGTGGGAATTTGCTGATATTGTCTTCGAGTACCAACGGGTGAGGGATCGATAGGATCGCTGCCGCACGGAATCGCTCCGGCCTCTGCGACAATGCAGCGTGTGCGATGAACGCACCCCAATCATGGCCCACGAGTCGAACGGGCGCGTTCGGCGACAGCTCATCGATGAATGCCAACATTCGACGGGTCACCGCAGGCAGGTCGAGAGGCCCGTCGAGCGAGGATGGCGCGTAACCTGGAAGCCATGGCGCGATCACCCGAAACCCGGAGCGGGTGAGCACATCGGTGAGCGGGTCCCAAGTTCGTGGAATGTCGGGAAATCCGTGCAGACACACGACCAATGGAGCATCGGCCTCACCGGTGGAGGTATAGGAAACCCCCGTTTTTTCGGAACGCAATCGCTGCATGTGCGCAAGCTTACGAGAAGAAACGTTGAAGCGCCGCTGCTAGGCGCGTTGCGAACGCCTCGTCGAGAATCAGGTCTTGGCGCGCTTCGATTTCGAGCGCGTGTCGCCCGAATTCGTCGGCATGGCGAACCGGGGAGTACGCTAGCCCTTCCTTGCCCGAATAGGGCTCATTGGGTGCAGCGGCGAACCCCGCGTGTTTCAGGTGCGCCACCAGAGCATGGCCGAGCTCGTCGTCCCGGTCGAAGAGCACCCCCACCTCCAGGCTTCGGGAGTTGCCCTCGTAGCTTGAGGTGAACGTGTGGATCCCCAATACGATCTCCGCGCTGCTCTTGCCGACCATCTCGCTGACCGCGGCATGGTAGGGATGGTAGAAGCCGTCGATTCGTCGCGCACGTTCGCTCTCATCGATCGAGGCGTTGAGCCGGACGGGCAGACCATCGGCTTCCTTTCTGAACAGGGTCTCGGAGTCGAGAGGTCGGTTTGGATCGACGAGCAGGCGAGAGAACCTGGAAAGGACGGCAGGGGCTCCCAGGAGCGCGGCCAGGCGTTGCGTAAACACGTCCGCGCCGATGTCGCACGCCCAGTGTGTGTGTAAGAGCCACATGTCTTCTTCCGGCCACGACCAGGGACTCGGAAGCTCGTCTCCTGCGTGCTCGCAGGTGACCACGACGCGTCCCTCGAAGTCGCCGTCGATCGTTGTTACCGCGTTTGCTGATCGCATTTTGGAATTGTAAGCGGACTCTCGAAAAGTCGAGCAGACGAGTGACACTGAACCGCTGAGCTGTATACTCGCTCTAGCCGACGGGGGCGGTGAAAGGAATGAACTCGGTGCCGCACCCCGAAAACGACTCGGACGCTTCGAAGGACAAGAGGCGACGACCTAGTCACTTTCGAAAACGCCGGACGGACACCACCACGAAGGTCGTGCGCGTTCGCCAGGACGACCCCGCCCCCGATGGCGGCGGTGACGAGTCCACAACAAGAGAGCTCTGGGCCGGAGTAGCGAACGATCCGCCCCGCCTGCCCGACCCACCGCTACGCCGAAGAATCCCCCCTCCCGCCCCCCTCCCCTCCGAACCACTCGAGGACGACTCCCTCCCCCCCGCGTGGAGCGACAATCAGCAGCGACTGCGACGAATCGAGGAAACGGTGGGGATCGTGGGGCTGGCGATCTTGGTGACGGCGATGGTAGTGGCCATGTGGATCCGGATGACCGGCGGGTAGTTGGGGTCAGCGACAGCGCCAGCGCCAGCGCCAGTGCCAGCGCCAGCGTCAGTGACAGCGGCAGTGTCAGCGGCAGTGTCAGCGCCAGCGCGTTGGGTGGCCTCGTGCTAGATAGGCTGGCGCGATGATTCACGAGTTGAAGACGGAAAGCGAGCTCGCAGAGCTAATGAGTGAGAAGGGCGGCCCGGCGATGATCAACTTCTGGTCGCCGACCTGTGGGCCTTGTATGGCGATGGCGCCGCATTTCGAGGCTGTCGCCGGACAGTTCGCCGAGGAGCCCATTCGCTTCGTCAAGATCAACACAGCGACCCAAGCATCGTTGGCGAGGCCTTTCAACATTCACTCGGTTCCGACGCTGCTCTTCGTCAACGACGGCGAGATCGTGGATGTCCGGGTTGGCGCACTGCCCGGACCTGCCCTCGTGAAGAAGGCTCAGTGGCTCCTTAGAAAGTCGCGTGGCGAGGGCTTCCTCTCGGGCCTATTCGGAAGTCGCAAGTCGACCTGACGCCCGAGACGCCGACGCTGAACGCTGCTGACGCTGACCGCTGGCACCTTCATCTCTGGCACTCGGGATGAGTGGCGCAATCGGCGCAGACACAACCCTCCTGGAAGGTCCGGCACTCCCCGTCGTCGATGCAGTTGGCTGGCTCGCGGCAAAAAAGGTCGTCGTCACAGTCCACGCAGACGCAGTCGTCATCGTCGCTGTTGCAGATATTGTCATGGACGCAGAATTCGCTGCTGCCCCCGGTGCCTCCGGTACCACTCGTTCCGCCCGAGCCACCCGCTCCGGCATCACCCCCCATTCCGCCCGCGCCGGCCATGCCACCAGTGCCGCCCACGCCGGCCATGCCACTAGTTCCGGCCATGCCACCAGTTCCGCCGACGCCATCACCGCACGCCGCGAACCCCAATGCCAACACAACGGAAACGCCAAAGAGTCGAATCGAGTTGCCCATAGTTCCTCCCGTCGTCGAAGGAGAGACGAGAGTATACACACGGTGACCCGTGTTCGACAGTCCTGGTAAAAAGAGGCGAAAACCTTCCTTCCGAACCCCCCAACCCGCTCCCAGCACTGGCGCTGGCACGGACGCTGTCGCTGTCGCGAACGCTGGCGCTGACCCCGCCTCAGAACTCGGGGCGGTCCTGGTGCCGGCCGAAGACTTCTCGGAAGACGTCGCAGATCTCTTGTTCGGTGCAATACGCCTTCGCGGCTTCGATGATGGCAGGCATGACATTGCCGTCTGTCTTGCAGGTTTCGCGAATCAAGCCGAGCGTCCGAGTGACTTCCTCGTCATCTCGTTCGGCCCTAACTTTCGCCAAGCCCTCGATCTGCTCGCGTTGAACCGATTCGTCCATGCGCAGGGTCGGGATCTTGGTTTCCTCTTCTTGCTCGTACTTGTTCAAACCGACTATCGTCTTTTCGCCGCTTTCGATCTGCCGCTGAAGTCGGTACGCGGACGCCGCGATCTCGCGCTGGGGATAGCCGCGTTCTACCGCCTCCACCATACCGCCAAACCCGTCGATCTTACGGATGTAGTCCATCGCCTCTTCTTCGAGTTTGTTGGTCATCCACTCGACGAAGTAGCTGCCGGCAAGAGGATCGATGGTATTGGCCACGCCTGATTCCTCGGCGATGATCTGTTGGGTGCGGAGCGCTACCGTCACGGCCTCCTCGGTTGGCAGGGCGAACGTCTCGTCGAGGCTATTGGTATGAAGGGACTGGGTACCCCCGAGAACGGCCGCCAGGGCTTGGAGCGCAACCCGTGCCACGTTGTTGTAGGGCTGCTGCGCCGTGAGGGACACACCTGCGGTCTGGGCGTGCGTCCGAAGCATGAGCGACCTCGGATTCTCCGGATTGAAGCGATCCTTCATCAAACGGGCCCACATCCGGCGGGCGGCGCGGAACTTCGCGACCTCTTCGAAGAAATCGCTGTGTACATCGAAGAAGAACGAAAGTCGCGGCGCGAAATCGTCGACGTCCAAACCGCGCTCGACCGCCCACTTCACATACTCGAGGCCATCGGCGATCGTGAACGCAAGCTCTTGCGCCGCCGTCGACCCCGCCTCGCGGATGTGATAGCCGCTGATGCTGACACTGTTCCACCGAGGGACCTCGGACGCACAAAACTCGATGCTGTCGGTGACGATGCGCATTGCGGGGCGTGGCGGAACCACCCAGGCATGCTGGGCGATGAACTCTTTGAGGCAATCGTTTTGGACGGTCCCGCCGATCTTGTCCCGGGGGATCCCACGCTTGTCGGCTAGCGCCACGTAGAAGCCCAACAAGACCGCGGCGGGCCCGTTGATGGTCATCGAGGTCGTTACCCGATCGAGCGGAATTTGGTCGAACAGGATCTCCATGTCGCGCAAGGTATCGACTGCCACCCCGACCATCCCAACCTCCCCGAGGGACCGAGGCGAATCGCTGTCGTAGCCCATGAGCGTAGGAAAATCGAAAGCGGTGGAGAGCCCGGTTTGACCCTCCCCGAGGAGATATCGAAAGCGCTCGTTGGTCTGCCGTGGCGTACCGAAACCGGCGAACATGCGCATCGTCCAAAGGCGACCCCGGTACATCGTTGGCTGCACCCCTCGCGTGTAAGGGAACTGGCCTGGAAACCCGAGATCGCGTGCGTAGCTGTCGTCGAGGTCGGCAGGGGTCAGGAGGTCCGGCACCTCTTGATCGCTGTGTGTTGCGAACCTCTCTTTACGGAGCGGGTGTTGGGCGACGGCGGTTTGCACATCCCGTTCGCGCCACTGCTTGGCGTCGTCTCGCACACGCGCTTTGTCGTCGCTCTCTGACTCGTCTTGAGATCCGAGCGTCTCGGCCGGGTCCGCGGTCATCACTGCCTCCTGTCAGTTTTCTACCGTGTCTTCGCCGCCAGGGAAAGGCAACACTTCGCCACGGACGACTTGCAACATTCCCTCGACTTCCAGGGCGATTTCAAGCTCTGGCCCAGTCTCGAGATAGCGCTCGAGGTAGCGCTTCGCCGCTTGGTTCTCACCCTTCTGAAAATGGGCAGCCCCGACGAGGAAGAGGGCATCCCCATCGTCTTTGTCTCTTTGAAGCACGCGTTGCCCCATGCGAATGGCGCGGTCGTACTCGCCCATCATGCGAAGCGTCTGACCCGCACCGATCATCGACCCCACGTATTCGGGTGCGAGTCGCAGCGCCTCGATGTAGCTCTTGAGCGCTTCAGGATAGGCTTCCTTTTCGAAGTAGGCGTGGCCGAGGAAGTGGAACGCGTATTCATTGTCGGGATCCTCGCGCGCCACGCGCAAGAGCTCGGTGACCGCCTGGTCGACTTCGCCCGTGTGGAGAAGCTCCATGCCCTCTTCCGCGGCTTCCCAGCGCTTCGGTTGCGCGTCGTTCATCGGTTCTTCGCTTCAGTTCCGCTTGCCAAAATCGATCGAACCGGCGCCGCGTCTATCTCGTGGCCTCACTCCGGCGCCGAGCGCCCCGAGCGCGAGCAGAAGGAACAGCACACCACCGACGAGGAGGGACGCACCCACCAACCTTTGGTCCTCCAAAACCCAATGCGAGAGCGCCGCGAAAGCGATGCTCAGCAGCGCCACGGCTATCGATGCGAGACGCCACCGCTGCCTGGTTCGCAGGGCTTCTGCCTCGGCCTCGCGCTTGGCTTCTTTTGCGGCCTTGGCGCGCTCCCTGCGCGCGTCCCGTCGCTCGTTCTTCTTGTTCGCCATGCCGGGAGTGTACTACTGAATAGCGCGGCGGGCCCGATCGGATAAATGGCCATCGGGGTTGCGCTCCAAGTACTGGTCGTAGGCGTCGCGGGCCGCTGGTGAGTTGTCCCGAGAAAGCGACTCCCCGAGATAGAACCAAGCCGCGGCTGGGGCCCGGGGCAGCGAGGTCGACTGTCGGAGGAGGCGCCGAGCGGAGTCTTCATTGCCACGCTGATGCTGAACCCGACCTATCTGATACAGCGCTTCCGCTTCGAGCCCAGGGCGCGCGTCCACTCCACGGGCAAACTGGAGAGCCCGAGTCGCGTTGGCCATCGCTTCGGCATACTTCTCGGCGCGAAGGAGACTACGCCCAATGCCGACGAGAGCCGGCGCGTAGTCCGGGTCGATCTCCAACGCGCGACGGTAAAATTTGACGGCCGAGGTGAGTTGCCCACGGGCGCCCAGCACATCGGCCCGCGCAGTCAGCTGGGCTGCATCGGTCGAGACCGCAAGCTCGCCATCCAAGTCGGTCTCGGGACGCTCGGGTAGGCTCTCGACCTTTTTCCGCG
>CAXMND010000228.1:0-15251 GCA_964194675.1 uncultured Coxiellaceae bacterium
CGATCGTGATAAAAAGTGCGGCTATGTAGTTCCACCGCACGAGCGCGGGAGTAACTCAGGGGTAGAGTGCCGTCTTGACAAGGCGGAAGTCGGCGGTTCAAACCCGCCCTCCCGCACCCCGACTAGGGGTTTGTATTGCAACACAATGGGCTACCTTGACACGGTAGGGGTCCGGGGTTCGAAACCCCGCGTGCCTACCAAGTGATTGCGGGGACTTGGCGCGGTTTCTGTCTCTCCGCCATTTGCGTTTTCTGAATCGGTGTGTCGTTCGGTGTGTCGCGGTCTCTCAGCCCATTGGGCGGCCGAAGATCAACCCGAGCGCGTCGCTCGCGAGATCGGGGAATTCATTCGAAAGGGAGCCGCCCAGATCGCTCAGCCAAGCATGAACTAGCCGGGCTTCCCCGTGGCCCTACTCGCACGCGAAGTCGATAGTGAGAACCGATCGGGTTTGCTCGCCCATGACGAGGGTGACGGTTGCCACATCGGGCTCATAGGAAAACGTAAATCTTCCTCTCTCTGTGGAGTCCTCGGGATCGATCATAGTCACGACCCCTGGTGATCCATTCGGGTTGTAGCTGTACTCGAGACGCGTTTGCACCTCGTAGGCCTCGAGCTTGCCGTTGTCCCACATCATCGTCCCGCTCGATGCGAACATATCTCCGGGGTCGATCCGCGTTTCGAACGACGTGGGCTGCTGCGGCTTGTCGTAGGTCGTCGTATTGGTTTGAACGGGCATACCGTCCGCATCATAAAAGGTGAGCGTGGTCTCGTTGCCTGCGCTATCGAGCTCGTGCACGAGTCTGCTAAACAGAATGCCGTTCATGAACGTGGTCGTTTCCGCCAGCGATAGGAACGTGAAGTCAAAGTGATTTCCTGCCCCGTGCTGGAACGCCCGCCCTGCGACGCATGGCATTCCACATCGAGTGGGATCGGGGTCGTATGCGGAGAGGATTCGGGTGCCGCTTTGAAACGTGCAGTCCCGCGTCGGTGGATCCGCATCGAGGTCGTAGGTGCATTCGTGCGACCGAATCGGCATGCCGGGAGGCTCTTCCCACTTGGACGCGCAGGGGCGAGGGAGAGCAGCCGGTCCACCTGTTCCCCCTGAACCGGCCCCGCCTGCGGAGCCGCCGGTCCCGCTTCCACCGTTGCCCGAGGCTTCTTCTCCGCACCCTGCGGCAAACGCCGCGCAAACGCTCGCCAACAGCAATAGACCGGCCTTGGACATGGTGCCTCTCCGCGCTTGGGTGACTGTGTACCGCACTTCGGGAGCCTTGGAAACACCGCGGGATGGTATGCTTGCCGGCGTCCCGCGAACAGGAGGAGAGCATGCAACTTCGCGCTCGGTGGATGGCGGTCATATGCCTCGGCCTCGGAGCCTGCAGCAGCGATCCGGGCGGGACTGGTGGTAGGCCAGGAAGCGGTGGACAGGGCGGAAGCACGGAGGGCTTCTCGGTTTCGACCGAAGCCGCGTGGGTGCGGGTGCGCCGGGGCGAGTCGGTGGAAGTTGCAGTTGAAGTCCAGCGCCTCGAGGTACAAGGCGACATCGAAGTCGCCGTCGAGGGGCTTCCATCGGCTGCGGTGGCCGAGTCCATCACCATTCCTGCGGGGAGCTCGAGTGGCACCCTAAGGATTGAAACGTTGCTAACCGCCGCTCAGGGTGGTCCCCAGCCGATCACGATTACCGCCACGTCCCTAGAGGACACCACACGGACGGCACAGACCGGGATCGACCTGTACATCGCCGGTCCTCCGGGGGCACTCGACGCGAGCTTCAGCTCCGACGGTGTTGCCCAGTACAGAGTCATGCCGGGAGCGATTGAAGGTCCACGCGGTGTCGCGGTCGACAGCAGAGGACGACTCCTGATTGCCGGAAACTCCTTTGCTGGCGGTGAAGGGATCGGTTTTCTGCTTCGCCTTCTCAACGACGGCGAAATCGACGAGACTTTTGGCGAAGGCGGGGAGGTGCACGACTTCGGCCCGGGCGATTCCTCTGCACTGCAAGTGCTCGTCCACCCGGACGACAGTCTGCTCGTCCTGGCGTTCCTGACCAACGTCGCCGCCGTCCACTATCTACGAGCATTCGACCCAAGCGGCGCAGTCGACACCAACTACGGCACTGACGGCGATGTAGTGCTCGAAGACCCCGACTTGTTTCGATTCATCTCACGACGCAGCGATCTCATCTTCTCCTCGCTTCAGACGATGCAGGCATTCGACCTACAAGGTCAAATGCTGCCCACCTTCAACTTCGAACCGATTCCCGCGCTCGAGAGCACCATCCACAATACAGTAGCCGACAGTCAGGATCGTGTGCTCTTCAGCTACTTCGCGGACGACTGGACGATCCGACGTACGAACGCAGACGGCACTCCTGACACCTCGTTCGCGGCTGCGGGTTGGTTGAGCGTCGATCCACCGAGTGACCATTCGATGCCTCGTGTCGGACCCATTGCGACGAGACCGAACGACGGCGGCGTCGCGATGGCCTCTTCGCAAGCGGAAGACGCCAGCTCAAACGAAAATCGCGTGGTTCTAATCCGGTTTGGGCCAGACGGAACGCTCGACCCGGGATTTGGAAGTGGGGGCGTGCTCGAAGTGCTTCCAGAAAGTGATCCCGGTTTCGGCGGCTTCGTACTCGTCCAGGCCAACGATGGGATCATCGTCGTGCTCAGCCAGCAAGACGATCATTTTGTGAGGCGGTTCAACCCCATTGGAAGCCCGGATGCGACCTTTGGGCGTAATGGATCGGCCAGGCTAACCGTACGTCCCTTTGCGGTGGGCCATGACGTTCGGGGCGATCGACTGATCGTCGTGGGGACCGAGCGCGACACCGTGTCGAATATCGACTCCCTGGTAATAACCCGCATCTGGCTCTAACCTGGGGAGAGGAGACGAACATGCAACTTCGCGCTTGGTGGATGGCCATTCTGTGCGTCGGCCTTGGAGCTTGCAGTAGCGGCCTAGACGCGCTTGGCGGAAGTGGCGGAGGCGCTGGCGATGAGTTCTCGGTTTCAACCGATGTCGAGTGGCTGCGGGTGCGCCAGAGCGAGTCGGCGGAAGTTGCAGTTGAAGTCCAGCGCTCCGAGGTACGAGGCGACATCGAAGTCGCCGTCGAGGGGCTTCCATCGGCTGCGGTGGCCGACTCCATTACCATCCCTGCGGGGAGCTCGAGCGGCACGCTAACAATTGAGACGCTCGTGATGACCGCTCAGGGTGGTCCCCAGCCGATCACGATTGCCGCCACGTCCCTAGAGGACACCACACGGACGACACAGACCGGCATCGACCTGTACATCGCCGGTCGTCCGGGAACACTCGACGCCAGCTTCAACTTCGACAGGTACAGCGTGGCGCCTGGATCGCTGGAAAACCCGCGCGATGTTGCAGTCGACAGCAGAGGGCGAATCTTGATTGCCGGACGCTCCGAGGGCGGTAGCGTTGGAAAGAACGGTTTTCTACTTCGCTTTCTCAACGATGGTGCAATCGACCAAGCATTTGGAGAGGGCGGGGAGGTGCACGACTTTGGCCCCGGCGAGTCCTTTGCGCTGCAAGTGCTCGTTCGCCCGGACGACAGCCTGCTCGTATTCGCGTTTTTCAACGACGCAACCACCACTCTCAATGTGTCCTACCTGAGAGCATTCGATCCGACCGGTGCGATCGACACCGACTATGGCACAGGCGGCGATGTGCTGCTCGAAGGGCTCGACCCCCAGACGTCCAGATTCATCTCACGACAAAGCGACCTCGTCTTTTACGCGACTCAGACCATGCAAGCGTTCGACCTACAAGGCCAGACGCTGCCCAGCTTCAACTTCGAACCGATTCCCATCAACGAAGGAAGTATTTTAGCGGTTGGGGCGGACCTTCAGGATCGTGTGCTGTTTAGCTACCTCGCCGACGACTGGACGATCCGACGCACGAGGGCCGACGGCACTCCTGACACCTCGTTCGCGGCTGCGGGTTGGTTGATTGTCGATCCACCGAGTGACCATTCGATGCCTAGGGTCAGACCCATTGCGACGAGACCGAACGATGGGGGCGTGGCGATGGCGTCTTCGCAAGCGGATGGCGCCAGCTCTATCGAAAATCGCGTGGTTCTAATCCGGTTTGGGCCAGACGGAACGCTCGACCCGGGATTTGGAAGTGGGGGCGTGCTCGAAGTGCTCCCAGAAAGTGATCCCGGTTTCGGCCGCTTCGTACTCGTCCAGCCCGACGATGGGATCATTACCGTGCTGACCCAGAACAGCGCTTTTGTACGCCGGTTCAACCCCGACGGAAGCGTAGACGCGACCTTCGGGAGCAATGGGTCAGTTGCGCTACCCTTCTTTCCCTCGGTTGTGGGTCATGACGTTCGGGGCGATCGACTGATCATCGTGGGAACCGAATTCGACACCCAATCCAGCACCTCCTTCGTGACAATGACCCGCATCTGGCTCTAGCAAATAAGGAGGTGTGCCATGTCCACACTCACTCTACGAGGTCCGAGGCTGCCCAATCGAGGGCGTTGGCTCGCGGCGCTCGGTGTCGGCGCGCTCGTCCTGTCCACCGCATGCGAGGACGACGGCGCCCCAACTTTCACCGGATTGGACACACCCTGGGGTGATGATCCATTGCCGGACGGTGCGATGATGGTCGTCGACTCGGCAAGGCTCGAAGAGCTTCGCAACTCCGGCCAGTTGGTCAACATCAATTGCGACGAGCTCGCCGCGCCTGTTGATTCGCCGACGGCTACCCGTCAGCGGGCCCAATCCGGTTCAAGACCGCCTCGACCTTGTCGAATGCGTCGAACAAGAACAGGGTCGTGCCTTGCAGCTCGAACCCCGGAGATCCGCCGAACACGCCCCATCCGGACGGGTCTTGGGTGGTCGTCTCATCTGTGTCTGGGATGTAGCCTGACGGCGTCCACATCTTGATCTGGTGGATCACGTGAGTACCTTCCAGGTAGCTAGCCTCAAAGATGTCGCCAAAGTTGATTCGCTCGCCATCGACCTCGTAAGACGTCACTCCCTGGGCGTTCGTCGTGTGGGTGAGCTGGTCGTGGCTCGCTAGATCCACGCCCCCAACATCGCGTGGGCCGACATCGTTATAGGTGCGGTACTCGAAGTTGTCGTAGACGACCTCGGCGTTGCCGTCGGCTCGGAAGGTGATGCGAATTTCGCCGGTGATGTAGTCCAACACGAAGACGGAGCCTTTGAACTGGAGGCTATCGTTGTCGACGAGCCACTCGCCTTCGAGGCCACATGAGGCCTCGAGGTCCTGCACCTCCGGCACTTCGAGCTCGAACCCGGTATTTCGTGCGTGGGTCGTCACCACCACGATGATCTCCCGGTTGCAGTCGTCGTCGGGGAGCTCCGATGGAATGTCCATCCAGTCGAAGCCAATTGGTAGTCGAGCTGACTCGCGGACCGAGCCCTCCCCTGTAAATACAAAGCTTGCTTGCTTGCTTTCCTCAACGACGAAGCGGTACCGAGATACGCCAAACGGCTCGAAATCCTGCTGTATCGAGCGTGGCCCACTGATCACGACAGTCGGGCGGTTCATTTCGCTGATTTCGTAAGGGACGAGCGCTCCACTGGTGTCTTGGATCTGCTCATCGGTCATCGCTTTCGCGAAATTCTGGTAGGTGTTATCGATACCCGGGTACGCCCCCAGCTTGGACTCCTGCTCCGGCCTGCCGCTCCGGCGGTCCGTGGGCAGCGTCTCGACGAGGTCGAAGATGCCCTCCTCTCCGCCGCCGTTGGACAGGTACTGGAAGAACAACGAGTTTGAATACGAACGGTCGAACAAGGTGCTCGTGAGCTCGTGCTTCGCCAAGATCGGCAGGGTCTTCCACTCGAGATTGTTTTCCGGGTAGACGACATTGCTCAAGTGATTCGCCAGCCCCTCTTCCCGCCATCTGATGAACTCGTAATACACCTGGTTCTGCTCGGGAAACGTCTCGGCTTGGAAGCAGTGGGCAAGCTCGTGAGCGATAATCTGTTTGATGTCGCCGTCCGTTTCGTCCTGCATGTCCACATAGAGGATGACATTGCAGGGCATGCCAGGCTTGGGGACTGCCTCCGCCCAAGCACCATCATTGCTCCCAAAAGAAAACACGATATTGACGGGGGGCAGCTTCCCGAGCTCTTTGAAGACCGGGACCGCCTCTTCCAGTGTTTCGAGTACTAGGTTGTAATGGTGGTCGCTCCAGCCCGACACCGCGGACGACTCGGCAGGATAGAAGACGCGATAGTCCCCGGGGTAGAGCTCGTCCAGTTCGACAGAGGGCAAGAACAGCAGGCACGGACCGACGTCAGGAGGCGGATCGTCGCCAAACAACTTCAGACAGTCCTCCTCCTCGTCCTCTGCCCCCTTGGCGGCACCCAGCCCCGCCATCGCCTCGAGCTGCTCGTTGGAAAACACCAAACGCTCCAGTAAGCGCCTGATCTCCGCGGTCGCTTCGGCATCCCGCCCAGCTTCCAAGTACTCGTGCGCCATCACCAAAATGCCGGTGCCTTCACGATCGACGAGCTCGAGATGGCGCAGCACGCTCGCCGCATCGAGCTCGCCAGCAAACAGCTTGAGGGTCGCCACCAGCCCTTCGCCGACCGTCCAGTCTCCCGCCGCGACTTTGACTAGCAGATTATCGACGAAGCTGATTTCCGATCGATCCCCAGGCGATCGGATCCCTCCGCCGTCGCCGCCAGTGCCTGCGACGCCACCCCCACCGCCACCATTGCCTTTGGCATCACCGCCGCTGCAGGCCGAAAGCAGACCCAGTGCAGCCACCGTCGCGAACAGCTTTCGCGCAGCTGTCTTCATAGGAGCCCGCTGTGATGGTAGAGGTTGACGTCGTTGAAAACAAGCAGGTAGGCGGGGCCGCACGCCCTACTAAAACGAAAGGCCACAACCATCGAGGAGGTCGTGGAAGCCCTCAAACACGTCACAACCGGGGGCAATCAACCAGAATTCGCAGGTGTCGCCGGGACCGCACGTGCTGCGCTGCGCATAGCAGCTAGCGAGCACTCGCCACTGGGTCATCAGGCAACGGCGCTGGAGGTCGTCGTAACTCTTGGAAGACACGGCTTGTGCAAGGCAGGCTCGCTGACCGTCATCCGGAATGCTCGTGTCCTCGCAGTCAACCTCGGTCGAACAGGCACATTTGGCTGATGCCGCATTGGCGTATTCCTCAAGCACATCGCGGACCAGCGCAACTCCGCATGTCACCATATGGTCAAGGAGATAGCCAGGCAATAGGGGGCAATCGTCGAAATCCTGCAGTCGCTTGTTCTTGCAGAAATCGAGCTCCACGGAATCGCAGCCCTCGACGTCTGATAGGCACGCAGCGGCGCTGTTTTCGAGTTCGGTGTTGCACTGGTAGAACGGCTGAACGTTTTCCCCTTCGAGCAACTCCAAATCTTCCCAACACAGCGATTGGCGAACGGTAAGTCCGAACGTGGACGACAAACAAAGGGTCTGATCCGAGTTGACACTGTTCTCGGCGGGGCATTCGCAAAGCGCCGCAAAGTAGGCCTTGGCCGCTTCATTGGATGCTTCGAACACGGATCGCGCCGCACCCACAGTACCGCCTTCGCCGCCGATTGCCCCCGATCCGCCCTCCCCGCCGGTACCAACGCCACCGACGCCCGGCGTGCCACCCGATGATTCAGCGTCCGCTCCGCAGCCGAGGGTCGCCGCCACTACCGCCCCAGCAAAGCACCACCAAAGAGGAACTTTTCTCATGGAACCACCTCTACCGGGTGCAGACTACCCCAAATTCGGACCCAGCTCATTGCCGTTGACAGTAAACAAAAGGGGCTCTTAGTGTGCGTGCTGAGTAGTTGTCCTTGCCCAAGGACCGGAAGCGGCGGGAGAGATAAGAGATCCTACCGACGTTGGACCAAACGCGCCGACGTTGGACCAAACGCGGCGATCATGAGCGCGTTGGACCAAACGTGCCGGACCAAACGTGCCGACGTTGGACCAAACGCGGCGATCATGAGCGGATTGTGCTGTGGTTTCCTGACGTGACGCCCGCCGGCGGCCACTGAGTAAACCGCCACGCTTGTGCCTCCAAGCTCCTGAGATCACGGGACCCCCACTCGGCACGGCGTTCGCTTCTATCGAACGCATGACCCGACCCCGCATCGTGGATGCCGGTGCCACCTTGGCGCTCTCTCGGCGCACGACACGCCGCCACTTCCTCCTCAATCCCGACGAAGCGCGACAGATGGAGCAGGTGTACTGGTATTGCCTTGCGTACGCGGCGAAGCTTCATGGCGTCTTGGTGCATGCTGCATGCCTCATGTCGACCCACTCACACGAGGTCATCACCGATGTGCGGGGGCAGTATCCGAAGTTCTTGCAGACCTTTCACCGCTACCTCGCGTTGTGCACCAAGGCGTACCGCGGGTGGCCCGAAGAAGTATTCAACAAGGACAGTAGCGGCGCCCATGCGTTGCTGACCCCGGAGGCGGCCATCGAGGCCATCGCGTACCTCATCGCCAACCCGGTCGAAGCAGGGGCCGTGCGGTACGCCAAGGACTGGCCCGGAGCCCACACCCTGCCAGGGCATGTCGGGACGCGTGTCATCCGCGTCAAGCGGCCCCCGCACTACTTCGACCCGAACAATTCCGAGTGGCCCGAGGAGCTTGAGCTTCGGCTGGAGATGCCGGTGGCGCTGCAGCTCGACTACGGACCCGAGCTCGCTCGCGAGCGCATCGCCGCACGCGTGCGCGACCGACAACATCAGGCGTGGAACAAGGCCAAGCGCGCTGGCCTCTCGTTTGTGGGTCCGAGGCGGGTCCTGAGACTCGCGCACACCAAGCGCGCCAAGAGCTACGAAGTGTTCGGGAGCCTCAATCCACAGTTCGCGGCTGCGGGCAATCGAGCGGCGGCGACCGAAGCGGTGAAGCGCATCCGAGCCTTCAAGGCGCAGTACGCGCGGGCACTTGCGGCGTGGACCGCCGGAGACCGGAGCGCGTGCTTCCCGCAAGGCACCTGGTGGATGCGGGTGTGCCATGGGGCGCGCTGCGGGCCTGGGCCGTAGGGCACAAAGGCTAGCGGGGGCTTTGTCGCCTGCCCTTCGGGGGCAGGGGCGCCGGGGTGCATGGCGAGGGGCCGACTAGGTGCAGCGAGGCCGTGACAAGCAGGCCCTTGGCGATGAAATAGATTGTGCCGCGTGCCTTGGTCGGCACATTGCGCGGATCGCCCGCTCATCAGAGGCGTCGGATGAGCTTCGCGGGGCTTCGTATCTCCGCCAACATCGGTCGGACCTTCTGGGTCGGACCTTCTGGTGTCGCACCGATTGTGGCAGTATCCGCGGGCGCGACAAAGGAGCATCCCATGATCGAGCGGATTACCGACCTTCCCGACCAAGTGCTCGGAGTCAGAGCGAGCGGCGAGGTCACGGCCGATGACTACAAGCAAGTCCTCGTACCGGCCCTCGAGGAGAAGCTCGGCCAACACCGCAAGGTACGGCTGCTATACGTGATCGGGGACGGCTTCACGGGATACACCGGAGGGGCTGCGTGGGAAGACGCCAAAGTTGGCATGAAGCACCTGACTGCTTTCGAACGCGTTGCGATCGTGACCGATGTCGATTGGATCGGGAACATGGTCAAGGCATTCGGCTTCGTGATGCCAGGCGAAGTACGCGTGTTCGACGACGACATCGGGGAGGCTCGAAGGTGGATCTCCGAGCCACTGGCCGCAGTAGGCGAAAGTTGAAACCGCAGCAGACACCAGAGGAAGAGCGCATCTTCCAAAAGAGAGCTCTCCAGGCTGCGATTCGTCTGAGCTTGTTGGGGCTCCTCGTGTACCTCTGTTTTCGAATCGTTCAGCCGTTCATCACCACAGTCGTGTGGGGGATCATCATCGCGATTGCGACTCTGACTCCGTACAACCGCATCAATCGACTCCTGGGCGGTCGACCCAAGCTCGCCGGCGGGATGATGATCCTGCTCGGCCTCCTCCTGCTGATCCTTCCGACCATCGCTCTCGGCGCAAACTTGGTCCAAACCGCATCCCAGCTCTCGAACGACCTCGAGAGCAAGACGATCGTCGTTCCGCCGCCACCGGCAAGCGTAGAAGACTGGCCGATCATCGGCGAAAGGCTCTTTTCGTCCTGGAGCGGGGCTTCCCAGAACCTCGAGGCCGCGCTCGACCGCTTCACGCCGGAGCTCAAGGAGCTCGGAGTCTGGCTGATCTCGAGCATGGGGCACCTCGGCGTCGGCCTATTCATGTTCATCGTCGCGATCGTGATCGCGGGCGTCCTCCTCCCCAACGCGGAGCGCGCAACGGCCCTCGCACAAAAGATCGCAACCACGATCACCGGGGAGCGGGGTGCCGAGCTCGTCACGCTTTCGGCGGCTAGCGTACGCAGCGTCACTCGGGGGATCTTGGGCGTGGCGCTCATTCAATCGATCCTCGCTGGCCTCGGCATGTTGGTCGTCGGCGTCCCAGCGGCGGGGTTGTGGACCCTCTTGGTGTTGCTGGTGGCGATCGTGCAGTTGCCGACGTTGCTCATTCTCGTGCCGGTTGCGATTTACGTATTCTCGGTGGATTCGACGACCGTCGCGGTTCTCTTCGCGATCTGGAGCTTGATCATCGGGCTGAGTGACAACGTCCTCAAGCCACTCTTGATGGGTCGAGGGACCGACGTCCCGACGCTGGTGATTTTCCTCGGGGCGATCGGTGGGTTCATCCTCGAGGGGATCATCGGGCTCTTCGTCGGTGCCGTTGTTCTCGCGGTCGGCTATACGCTGTTCACGTCCTGGCTTGAGGAGGCCCAGAAGGAAGAAGAAGCGGAAGCCGCCGACCCTACGGCGCCCACCGAGTTTCAGTGATCAGTCGTTGAACCGATGCAAGCCCGCTATCCCAACCACATCGTCATCTTGGTCGAAGGGCTCGTGGGCCCGCGTAGTCGGGATTCACAATGATTCCGTCGGCGGCGTGTCCCACACGCTGGCGACCTGTGCCTCCCGTGACGGCCGCGTGGCGGAGGTCGTCGGCGCTCAGGTGCTTTCGCTTGTCGGCCGGTAGGCCAGACAGCAAACGCTTGACGAAACCCAGCGCCTGTCTCAGATCGCAGCCATGAAGGTTTCAGAACTCTACCTTGTTGTTCGCGCCATCGCTCGCGTTCTTGCCGACTCCGAGCGCACCGATGAAATTCACGTGGTCGAAGAAGTCACCAGCCGGCCTATTTTCAGACGATGGCTCGAAACTCGATCTGCAGAGCTCCAAGACCTGATGGAACGAAGACCTGAACTTGCCTCCGACCGTGTCGACTACGACGCTCTACGTGAACTTCCTGAAACAACTCTAGGCGGTGCGTATATCAAACACCTCGATCAAAACGGGTTGTCCGCCGATTCTCAGGCCACCCAAACTCATTACTGTGACGACCCTGAAATCTCGTATCTAGTTCGACGCTTTAGGCAAACGCATGACGTCTGGCACACGCTCACCGGACTCGGGGTACAAGGTCATGAAGAAGTGATCATTCACGCTTTCAGCATGGGTCAACTCAACCTCCCCGTCAGCTATCTCGTCGTGGTATTCGGCACATTGAAACACATCGTTTTGGAAAAACGGTGGCCAGCGCTCCAAAAAGGACTCCGCCAAGCCTACGATGCGGGAAAGAATGCCTCAGCATTGATTCCGGTCATTTGGGAAGATCACTGGAATGAACCCCTTGACGAAGTTCGGCTCAAGTTTGGCGTTCGGCCATGTAATCCTGAGTTTGTCACCGCCTGATAACACTGCGCTCACCGTGAGTCGAAGCCCCTCATTCGCTAGGACACGCCGCGTCGGTCGTGAGCCGGACGTTGTCGATGAACGAGCGCAAGCCCTCTCGACTAGCGAACGAACGCCGGACACGTGATAAGATCGCCTGATGCCGGTTCTGGTTGGTTGCTTGGCGCTTGGCGCGCCCCGTTTCGCTATCGTACTGGTCGTCCTTTTCAGTGATTACATCGGGCGCGCCTACGAGACAACGCTCTGGCCGCTGCTGGGGTTCTTCTTCATGCCGCTAACGACGCTCTCCTATGCGTTTGCCATCAACAGCAACGGCTCGGTGGATGGCATGTATCTCGTCCTCGTCGTGGTGACCGTACTCCTGGACCTCGGGTTGGTGGGCGCGGGCTCCAAGACCCGATGGAGGGATCGATGAACTCAATTCTTCATTCCGCGTATTGGGGGCCCGGCGGCCACCCCTGCCTACCAAGCGGGGGCTCATACCCGCGAATGGCCCCAGATTGCACGCATCTGTCCATTGAGCTACCCCTTGCGCCCTAACCACCAGGAGACGTCTGGACTTGAGCTCGAGCTACATACTTCGGTCCTACAACCGATGACGAACGACGCGGCAGGGCGTACTGCGCGCGATCTGCTCGAGGCGCGCGGAGACTTGGGCAAGGACACCGTTGCCGCCCGGGTCGACGGAGCGATTTACGATCTTCACACCCCGCTCCCCGACGGGGTCACCGGGGTTTCCCCGATCGGGGCTCACGACGAAGATGCGCTTCGGGTGATTCGGCATTCGAGCGCCCATGTGATGGCCGATGCGGTTCAACGGCTGTTCCCGGGGACCAAGGTTGCTTTTGGCCCGGCCACCGACGATGGCTTCTATTACGACTATCAACGTCCAGACGGGACCTTCTCCGAAGACGATCTTCGCGCGATCGAAAGAAAGATGGCGGAGATCGTCGAAGCGAACACCCCGTTTCGAAGAGAGGTCGTGACCCGCGATGAGGCCCGTGAACTACTGAAGTCGCTCGACGAAGGCCTCAAGCTTGAGCACCTCGAGCGGCTCGAAGATCCCATCTCACTCTACAGGCATGGCGAGTGGGTCGACCTCTGCGAAGGGCCGCACGTTCCCTCGACAGGCTTTCTCAAAGCGGTGAAGCTGACCAGCGTTGCGGGCGCCTATTGGCGCGGAGATGAGCGCAACCCAATGCTGCAGCGCATTTACGGGACCGCGTTCGCGTCTCCGAAGGCGCTCCGAGCTCACCTCAGGCAACTCGAAGAAGCGAAAAAGCGCGATCACCGAAAGCTCGGCAAGGAGCTCAAGCTCTTTGCTTTCCATCCATACGCGCCAGCATCGCCGTTCTTTTTGCCGCGAGGCTCGATCATCTACAACCTGCTCGAGCAATACATTCGTTCGCTCTACGCGCGCTATGGCTACGACGAGGTGATCACACCGCAGATCTTCGACAACGAGCTCTTCCACAAGTCCGGTCATCTCCCGTCGTACGCCGAGAACATGTACATGGCCGCCACGGTCGAGAATCTCGAGAAGCTCCAAGCGAAGGCACAAGACAAAACCCCGAAGGACGCTCACGAGTGGGCGCTTGCGCTCGAGGAGTCGCTCCGCTTCGGCATGAAGCCAATGAACTGCCCGAGCCACTGCCTGATCTTCGCGATGACTCGCCGAAGCTATCGCGATCTCCCAATGCGCATGGCGGATTTCGGCAGGCTCCATCGGTTCGAGCGAAGTGGTGTCGTGCAAGGGCTGACGCGGGTTCGAACCTTCTCCCAGGACGACGCACACATTTTCTGCACGCTCGATCAAGTCCAAGACGAGATCAAGAGTTTCCTCGACCTCGTCCACGACGCGTATCGTGACTTCGGATTCAACGATGTTCGCATCGTCATCGCAACGCGGCCGGAGAAACGGCTCGGTGCCGACGAAATCTGGGACCAGTCCGAGCGAGCTCTCGAAGAGGCGGTGAGGTCCAAAGGCTTGCCCTACGAGATCGCCGAAGGGGAAGGCGCCTTCTACGGCCCGAAGATCGAGTTCCATCTCAAGGATGCGATCGGCCGGTCATGGCAGCTCGGCACGATCCAAGCCGACTTCAATCTGCCCGAACGCTTCGACCTCACCTACACCGGCGAGGACAACAAGCCCCACCGGCCCGTCATGCTTCACCGCGCGATCTTGGGGTCGATAGAGCGGTTTTTCGGCATCCTGACCGAGCACGTAGGCGGGGCATTCCCGGTTTGGCTTGCTCCCGAGCAAATCACCTTGTTGACGGTGAGTGAGAAGTTCAACGACTATGCCCGGAACGTGCGGCAACAGCTCCAGGACCGAGGTTTTCGGGTCTCCGCTGACCTCAGCGGAGACAAGCTCGGCGCCAAGATTCGCCATGCGCGCCTGATGCGGATCCCGTATCTGGGCGTGATCGGCCAAAAGGAAGTAGAAGGACAGGGCTTGGCCCTCCGCTCGCGAGACGAAAACAAAGACCTCGGGTTCGTCCCGTTGTCCGATGTGTTCGGCCGCCTCGAGCGGGAGAACCACCCACCTTCAGCAATGGATTCAACGAGAGGAGATAGTCATCGCTAGACCGCGCTTTGGACCGCGCGATCATCCACGGAACTTTGGACCGAGGGTGAACGATCGCATTCGAGTGCCTGAGATCCGAGTGATCGGAGCCGACGGCAAGATGTTGGGAGTCATGAACACCGACGAGGCCCGTCGGACGGCTCGAGATTTGGATTTGGACTTGGTCGAGGTGAACCCGAAGGCCACCCCACCGGTCTGCAAGATCATGGACTTTGGCAAGTTCAAGTACGAAGAAAAGAAGAAGCAGGCCGATGCCCGTAAGCGGCAGAGTCAGATCGCCCTCAAGGAGATCAAGCTTCGCCCCAAGACCGACGATCACGATCTCGAGTTTAAGATGAAGCATATCCGACGGTTCCTCGAAGAGGGGAACAAGGTGAAGATCACCGTTCGCTTTCGTGGACGCGAAATCACGCATCCTGAAACCGCACAGCGACAAATCGACTTGATCGTCAAGGCCGTCGAAGACATCGGTGCCGTCGAAACCTCCGCAAGGCTCGAGGGCCGCACCATGACGGCCATCCTCGCCCCAAGAGTCAAAGTCCAGCCTGCCCGCAGCGCTGGCGCTGACACCGACGCTGGCACTGACGCTGACGCTGGCGCTGACGCTGGCACCGACGCTGGCACTGGCGCTGACGCTGGCACCGACGCTGGCACTGGCGCTGACGCTGACGCTGACGCTGGCGCTGGCACTGACACTGGCGCTGACGCTGACGCTGGCACTGGCGCTGACGCTGAACGCTGACGCTGGCACTGACACTGGCGCTGACACTGTGTTGCGCCTAGTCTTTCCAGATGAAGCCATACGACCTGAGGGGGGTGTTGGTCCGTATCGGTATCTTGCTCACTGCGGTTCTGATCTCCGGCAGCGGCAACTGTGGGATGCAGTCGCGGCACGACTCGCCCTCGATTCTGAACGAGGTCGAGCTCA
>CAXMND010000229.1:0-13995 GCA_964194675.1 uncultured Coxiellaceae bacterium
ACAACGACCGGCTTGCGGTTTCATCTTGCGAATGCGTCCTCGCGTGTCCATCGGTGGGTGCGGATCCAGGGACCGTTCAGGCCGGAGGTGCCTGCAGTCAAACCACGGACTGTGCCCAGGACCTGACTTGTGACAACGAAATGGTCGGAATTTCGTCCTGCACTTGCATGGTCGGAACCGGCGGTACGGGCGGTACCGGCGGCACGACCGGGTGTACTTCGGCAAGCGGTGAGTTGATGGTAACCATGAGCTGGATGGGTGGAGGAGACCTCGACTTGGGGATGCAAACGCCAGACGGTAGCGTCGCCCCTGGTTTCGAGGGTGAGCCCGGCGCCGATCCCAATTGCACTCACGGTGGCAATGACCTGGGCATGCTTGGCGAAGAGACCATGACCTGTCCCAACCCACTCACCCTGGGAGACTACACGATCCATGTCGACAGCGAGGCCGACGAAGAGATCATGTTCACGCTAACGATCACCGTTGGGGGCCAGGGCGTTTCCTCGTTGGAGTTTGGTATCCCGCCGCTCCAGGCAGGCATGTCACCGGTCATGAGCTCCATTCCGGCCCGCAGCTTTCAGGAATGGGTGACCGACTTCTGTTTGCAGTAGAACCTCCTCGAGATTGTCCTCGGTGAGGTGTCGATTTACGGCGCTTGCCCTTGCTACGCCGCCGGTTCCTCGTTCTCCATCGCCGCGGGCACACCCAGGGGGCTGAGTTTCTGGACGAGGGCCGTTCTGCTCTTCACGCCCAGCTTGTAGCTCCACGGCGCCATCAGCAGCCCACCCCGCATCTAAGTCCCCCCTTCCCCCATCGATTCGCGAGACATCGCCCCTTTTCCTTGCTAACTCTTAGTCAAGTACTGACTAACGGTCAGATTGGCGTTAGGAGGGGTTTGTGGCGGTTGCGGAGCGGCGAGAGCGGGAGCGCGTGGCACGGCGGGAGGCGATTCTCGATGCCGCGGAGGAGCTTACCGCGCAGGTCGGGTATGAGGCTCTCCGGATGGACGCGGTCGCCGAGGCGGCCGAGCTCAGCAAGGGGACGCTGTATCTCTACTTTGCGAACAAGGAAGCGTTGTGCGCGGGGGTGGCGACACGACTGATCGACCGACTCCTTCCGGTTCTGGAGAAAGACTTAGCCAAGGCCCGGTCCGGCCTCGAGGAGGTGCGGCAAGTGCTCCAGACCTACTGCGACTTTACCCGGGAGAATCCTCACCATTTCCGGTTCGCCGTGACTTGGTTGAGCGCAGGAGAGCGTCTCGATGATTCGACCGAATCGTTTCAGCTCTATCGAGAGCGAGTGGGCCGCGTGCTCCAGTACGCGGCGACCGCCATTGTGCGCGGCCAAGCGGACGGCAGCGTGCGCTCCGACATCGACCCGCTTCCTCACGCGATTCAGCTGTGGTCGAGCGTGCTCGGCGTGATGCTCGTCGACCTCAACAAAGAAAGCGTCTCGCAAAGGATTCCCATCCCCGTAGACCTGGACCAGGTGGTGCCCCTACACATCGATGCGATGACAAGGGCACTCGCCGGTAAGGAGCTATCTTGATGCCCCGCAAGATACTCGTCGTGCTGATCGTGATCTCGATGTTCGGCTGCAACTACAAGAAGGACACCGACATTCCGGCCCCCGTTGCGGTTCCGGAGACTTTCACCGAGGGCGACGAGCAGCCGCCTCCCAAGAAGAGCGACCTCGAGCAAATTCGCGACGCCCGCTGGTGGCGACACATGGGCGACCCCACCCTGAGCGCCTTGATCGAGGAGGCCCTCCGGCGGAACCAAACCGTGCGCGCGGGATGGGCCAGGGTCCGGCAGTCCAAATACATCGCGAACCAGGTCCGGGCGGCGCAGATGCCTCAAGTCGGTGCGTCGGCCGAGTACTCCACAGGCAAGATTATTCAGGCCTTTGGTGACGTACGCTTCCAAGCCGCGACCGGTTCCTTGCCGGTGTCGTACGAAGTGGATCTCTTCGCGCGGCGCGCGCGAGAGCATCAGGGCGCCAAGCTCGATGTGACCGCTGCGCGTTTCGACCAAGACTCGCTCGCAATTTCGATTTCGGCCGAGGTCGCAGAGGCGTGGTTCGATGCGATCAATGCGCGCATCGAAGTCGCCGTGGTCGAGCAACAGCTCGACACCGACTTGCGGTTCCTCGAGTTGGTCGAGCTTCGATATCGGGAGGGATTGAACTCTGCGGTCGACGTTCATCAACAGCGTCAACGCGTGGCCAGTCAGCGTGCCCTCCTCGCACTCGCCGGAGCCCGAATCGACCTCACCGACCAACGACTCTCGGTGTTGTTGGGAGAAGCGCCGGGGCGACACTTTCCCGTCGAGGACAAGACGCTGCCGGACATCGGACCGACTCCCGACGTCCAAGTGCCAGCGGTCCTATTGAAGGCACGACCGGACGTTCGCGCCGCGCAGACACGCGTCGAGGCCGAAGACCGACGGGTCGCCGCTGCGATCGGGGCTCGGCTCCCCGAGCTCGTCCTCGATTTCACGCCGTCCTACACCTGGCTGAGGTCAGAAATCACGGGCGAGGAAATCCCTGACAGCGGTTTTGTGACAGCCAACGGGCTCACCTGGAATGCCGGTGCACGGATCTCCGTTCCGATTTTCGACGGGCTCCTCGGGCGGTCGACGATCAACTTGGAACGCGCGATCGTTGCCGAGCTCGTCGAGCGATATGCCGAAACCATCCTGATCGCCCTTTCGGAGGTCGAAGGGGCCCTGGTCCTCGAGCGCCAGGAGCGACTTCGCATCCAGTACCTCGAAGACGAGTTTCGCTTGGCTGGCATTACGCTCGACGCCACGCGGGATCGCTATCGGGCTGGGTTGAGTGATTTCTTGCCGGTCCTCACGGCACTGGCCACGCGCCAGATCACGGAGCTGCAGCTCGTGGCGGCCAGACGGCAACTGGTCTCGTACCGCGTCCAGCTCTACCGGGCCCTCGGCGGCGCATGGCCCAAAGAATTTGGAGAGCCAGAGGATGAGTAAACGCAGGAACCTTGGCTTGAAGTGGGCTCTTTCGATCGGGGTGATGCTCCTCGCGATCGGAGGCGCGTTTGCTCTCGTAGCGACCAAAGAGGAGCCCCCGCGGGCAGAGAAGTGGCTCGAAGGGACCTTGGTTGAGGTGATCGAGGTGCAGGGCAACCGCCACGAGGTCGACCTCCGTGCCAAGGGCACGGTCGTTCCCGCTCGGGAGATCATCCTTCAGCCCGAGCTTGGGGGCCGCGTGATTTGGCAGAGCTCGGAGCTCGTCGCGGGCGGCCGCTTCAAAGAGGGGCAACCGATCGTGAAAATCGATGCGCGCGACTATCAGCTCGCGGTGGAGGCGTTTCGTTCTCAGGTGAACCGCGCCAAGCTCGATCTTCGACTCGAAGCCCGACGTGGCGAGGTCGCCAAGCGGGAGTGGAATGCCTTCGGCGACATCGACGCGAATGATGATCAGCGAGCACTGGCACAGCGCGAGCCTCAGCTCGAAGCCAGCAGGCTCGCACTCAAGGCCGCGCAAAGCTCCCTGAAGAAAGCCAAGCTCGATCTCGCGCGCACGACGCTTCGTGCACCCTTCAACGCTATGGTGGTCAACGAGAGCGTCGATACGGGCCAACTGATCAGCCCTCAGACAGCTGTCGCTCGTCTGGTAGGCACGGATCAGTACCACGTCCGGGTCTCGGTTCCCGTCGTTTCCTTGAAGACGATGCAGGCCCGGTCGGGAGACGACCCGGGCTCGGAGGTGCGCGTCGTACAACGCGTAGGACACGAAACCATCGAGCGAACTGGCGAAGTGATTCGACAGCTTCCGGACCTCGATCCGGGCGGGGCGATGGCCCGCATTCTGGTCAGCATCGACGATCCACTTGCCGACGGGAAGGCCCTCCCGCTGCTGCTCGGCTCCTTCGTCGACGTCGCTGTGGCAGCGGCCCCGATCGAGAACGCGGTCCGAGTGCCGCGCGTCGCGCTTCACAACGGCCAGCACGTGTACGTCATGAACGACGATGATCTGCTCGAGATCCGTACCGTGCAAATCGCGTGGACGGAGCCCGATGCGGTACTGGTCTCCGGCGGGCTGGGGCCCAATGAACGCGTGATCGTCAGCCGCATCCCGACGCCGATCCCCAACATGCTCCTCCGGACCGCGCGAGACGACCCCGACGCCGAGAGTCCTGGCAAACCCGACGCCGCAGCGATCCCATGAACGATTCCTCCGAATTCGATCCGGACAAGGAGCACGGGCCCATCGCCTGGATGGCGAAGAACGCCGTCGCCTCGAACGTCCTGATGCTCGTGTTGATCGTTGGGGGCTTGGTGACGCTGGCCTCCGGTGTCAAGCAGGAGGTCTTCCCCGAAGTCGAGCTCGACATCGTCTCGATCCAGGTGACCTACCCGGGTGCGAGCCCCGCCGAAGTCGAGCAGGCGGTCGTTCTGGCGATCGAGGAAGCGGTTCGTAGCACCGATGGCATCAAGAAGGTCAGCTCCACAGCAATGGAGGGCCAAGCGGTGACCAACGTCGAGCTTCTCTTGGGTACGGACAAAGACCGTGCTCTCAACGACGTCAAGAGCGCGATCGACCGAATCACCTCGTTCCCGCAAGACGTGGAGCGTCCCACGGTCAGCCTGCTTTCGAACCGGCAGCAGGTCATTTCGCTCGTGCTCTACGGAGACGTCGATGAGGCGACTCTACGCGCCGTCGCCGAAAACAGCCGACGGGAGCTACTCCGGGATGAGCGCGTCACCTACGTCGAGCTCTCCGGTATTCGGCCCCTCGAGATCAGCATCGAGGTCCCGCAGGCACAGCTACGAAAGCACGGCCTGACCCTGGACGAAATCGCCGCACGGGTACGAGCCGCATCGGTCGAGCTCCCTGGCGGAGGCGTGAAGACCGACGCGGGAGAGGTTCTGCTTCGAACGACCGAGCGGCGCGATCGTGGCGAAGAGTTTGGCGACATCATCTTGCTGAGCCAGTCAGACGGCTCCCAGGTGCGCGTTCGCGACGTCGCCACCGTGAGAGACGGTTTCCAAGAGAACGACAAGGAAGCCACCTACAACGGCAAGCGCGCCGCGATGATCAACGTGTTTCGCGTCGGAAACGAGACCCCGCTAACCGTCGCCGCCGCGGGCAAGGAATACGTGCAAACGCTGCAGGAGACGTTGCCCAGCGGTCTCCATGCCGCTCCCTGGTTCGATACGTCCGAGATGTACGAGCAACGCATCTCGCTTTTGATGAACAACGCCCGCATCGGTCTCTTGCTCGTCCTACTGACGCTCGGTCTCTTCCTCGAAGGACGCCTCGCATTTTGGGTGACGCTCGGCATTCCGATCTCATTTGCAGGCTCCCTGTTACTCTTCCCGGTCACCGATATCTCTCTCAATATGATCTCGCTCTTCGCGTTCATCATCACGTTGGGTATGGTGGTCGACGACGCGATCGTCGTCGGCGAATCGGTCCACAAGCTGCGAACCGACGGCAAGGGGCGCCTCGAGGCAGCCATTGGGGGAGCGAAAGAAGTCGCTCAGCCCGTCATCTTCGCGATCTTGACGAGCTGCGTCGCATTTGCACCGATGCTCATGGTACCCGGGCCGATGGGCAAGTTCTTCCGGGTCGTGCCGATCGTGGTCATCTCGGTCTTGATGATCTCGCTGGTCGAGTCGCTGTTGATTCTACCCGCTCACCTGTCGCATCCGATGCCCTGGTGGCTGCGGGTCATCCTTTCGCCGTACCTGTGGGTGATGCGCCTGGTCGGTAAGGCCGACATGCCCCACCGACTGCAACGGTTCATTCAAAACATCTACGTGCCGCTTCTCAAGAAGGCACTCGAGTGGAGGTACTTCACGATCGCGGTGGGGGTCGCGACCCTACTCTTCACGCTAGGCTACGTCGCGGGGCGGATCCCGTTCACCTTCCTTCCGAAGGTGGAGGGCGACATGATCGTCGCACACTTGAAGATGCCGGTCGGCACGCCGGTCGCAGAAACCAAGCGGATCACCGGCCGGATCGGCGGCACCGCCCAGGCGCTCATGGACGAGCAGGACGCAAGATCCGACGGGCCGACCATCTCCCGTGGACTCTACGAGGAAGTCGGCGCGATGAGCGTGGTCGAAGCCGCCCCGGACCTAATCGGTGGAGAGGGCAGTCACCTCGCGACGGTCATGGTGTATCTGACCGATGCTGGCTCGCGCGAGCTCACCACGCAGCAATTCGTACAGCGGTGGCGCGATGAAATTGGCGAAATCCCTGGCGCCGAGTCGCTCGTCTTCTCCTATCAGATAGGCGTCGAGCCGGGCAGCCCGATCGAGATTCAGCTCATCCACGATGACGTGCCCACCCTCGAGGCGGCAGCGCAGCGGTTGGCCTCGGAGATCTCCTCCTACAGCGGCCTTCGCGATATCGATAGCGGCGTCACGAAAGGCAAGGAGCAACTAGACTTCCGCCTCACCGACCAAGCGGTTGCCCAAGGGCTCACCGAATTCGAGCTGGCCCGTCAGGTACGTGCGGCGTTCTTCGGCGCTGAAGCCGTGCGCCAGCAGCGCGGCCGGGACGAGGTACGCGCCTACGTCAGGCTCCCTCTCGAAGAACGGCAGTCCCTCTACAACGTCGAGGAGCTGGTCATCCGAACCCCGTCTGGCGGTGAGATGCCACTGGCCCAGGCTGCCATCCTCGAGCGTGGGCAGGCTTACACGACGATCAATCGCACCGACGGTCGCCGAAACATCAGCGTGACCGCCGACATAGCGAGCGAAGACGCGAACGCCAACGAGATCAACGCCCAGATCGTTCAGCGAGAGCTTCCACAGTTGCTCGCGGACTTCCCCGGCCTAGCGTACAGCCTCGGCGGCGAGCAGGAGCGTCAAGCCGAGACCATGAATGCTCTCGGACTCGGCTTCATCTTGGCTATGATCGTGATGTTCTCGCTGCTCGCGGTGGTGTTCCGCAGCTACTCTCAGCCGTTACTGGTGATGTCGGCCATTCCATTTGGGATGGTGGGCGCCGTGTGGGGTCACGTGGTCATGGGCTTCTCCTTGAGCCTCATGAGCATGATGGGGCTCGTCGCGCTCTCCGGCGTCGTCGTGAACGATTCGCTGATCTTGATCGTGTCGATCAACCGTAACCGCGAAGACGGCATGGGCACGTGGGATGCGATCATCGCCGGGGGCGCGCGGCGGTTCCGCCCCATCCTGCTGACCTCGCTGACGACGTTCTTCGGGCTGGCACCGATGATCTGGGAGACGTCGGTGCAGGCGCGCTTCCTAGTTCCCATGGCAGTCTCGCTTGGTTTTGGCGTGTTGGTAGCAACGTTGATCATGCTGCTCATCGTTCCCTGCAGCTACGTCATTCTCGAAGACGCGCGCCGGAACACGGGCAACTTCTTCGCAAGACTCCGGGGCCGTCCGACAATGCCGCCACCACCCCCTTCGGGTCCCGCGGACGCCGAGATCGAGGCCCTCGTCGCCGAGTGATTACGACGCGGCAGCGAACGTCCAAGTCCCCGTGAGGGCCTGGTTGCGGTTCAGCTCGACGGGACGCCGCATGAGGCCAAGGGCGCCGGCCGTGGCATGCATCCCAGCCCAACGCGCCAAGCTACGATACGCCTGAAGCTTCTGTGAGCCGCGATGCGAGTTTCGCGCGCTATCTCGAGCGACCTCGAAGACCTCGAAGTACCGCTTGACGCACGCCTCGGGATCGGAGCGGTGCTTCGCGTTGCGGACTGCGAGCCGCGACATGTGACGGCGGAGCGTCGGCTTGGTGAGCAACAGCTCCATGTGGCTTGCAAACTGGCGGTCCGCCTCCTCGTCGCTGGGGTCCACCAAAAAGCCGTCTTCGCCGTCGGTCACCTGGCCGGCCACCCCCATGCCATCATCCATCGCGACCACCGGAAGCCCGCACCAGAGCGCCTCGCTGACCACCTGACCGTAGGTCTCCGAAAGCGAGGTGTAGACGAAGAGATCAGCGTGTCGATACCAGGCGGGCATCTGTACAAGACCCTGCTCACCGACGAAGTAAGTGCTCTGCTCGACGCCGAGCTCCTTGGCGACGTCCTTCAGAGCCTCGTGCTCGGGGCCGTCGCCGACCAACGTCAGAGTGGCGCCCTCGACGCGCGGATGGACGTACTTGGCAAAGAGGCGAACCAAGCGATCGACCTCCTTTTCGCGAGCATGACGACACACGACCAGGAGCCGAGCCCCGGGTGCAGCCTCGCTCGGGAAGGGATCGTCCTGACTTGTCACGTCGAAGATGCGCCTCTCGACGGCGCGCGGAATCACGTGGATCGGAACCTCGACACCACGGTCCTCCCAGTACTTCTTTAGACCGGGGCTCAAACACACGAGCGCGTCCCCGACGTTGTATGCATCGGTCGTGTTGTCCTCGACCCAGGGGATCACGCGTCGCGAGAACAGCTTGTTGACCGAGGGTACCTGGTTGATCGAGTCAGGAAGGACGACGTTATACACGCTCGGCATGTGCACGGTGTTCACCGACACCAGCGGTACACGGTGCTGCTGACGGAGCCAGCCGCCGGCGTAGAGGAGGCCACTAGGACTTTGGACGAGCATCATGTCGAAGTCCGCTTCGCTCAGGGTCTCGAGGGACGAGCGGGACGGCATCGCGAGGTAGACGCCGGGATGATTGCGAAGCGGGATGCTCGGCAGCGAAATGTGACGGGGCGGAAGCTCGCTCGCCTTGGCCTGCGGGTCGTTGGGACCCACGATGGTAACCTCCACGTTACGGGTGCTCATCTCGCGGTACAGGAATTGCGATGCATAGGACGACCCATTCGCGTACGGAATGCGTACGTAGTCGTTCAGAATCGCCAATCGACGCAGCCATTTTCGCTCGTACGAATACATTACCGGCCCTCCGTAGATATCAGTCGTGACACTGTCAACCGTGACCTGGATTCACACATGTGAGAGAATTCGTTGTGCTATAGGCACAGGACCCCGATTTAAGGGCTGTCTTTCGGTGCCACGGGTCTGCCCTGGCCTTGGTTACTGCAGCTGTACTGCAGCTGTACTGCAGCTACTGCGAAAACTAGGCCAACCTTTCGACGCACGTGACCCGAGCCATTTTAATACTTCTGGTCGCCCTCGGTCTTTCTGCGCTTGGTGCGGCGGCCGCCCGGCACCTCGAGCTCGACACCGGTGTCGAGGCGCTCTTGCCGTCCGACTCGGTCTCGGTGGTATCGATTCAGAAGACGCGGGAGAAGCTCGGGATCGAAGAGCCGCTCACCGTCCTGGTCGCTTCGGACGACGTCGCGCGCAACAAGGCGCTCACAGTCCACCTCGCCGAGGAGTTCAGCAAGTGGCCGGAGACCGAATGGGTGATGACCGGCTACGGCTTCGACCGCTTGGCCGAGCGAGCTCTCTACTACGTCGACCTAGAGACACTGCGCGAGTGGAGCGAGCTCGCCGAGGAGACGCTCGACTGGGAAGTCTGTAAGGAGTCGCCACTGTGCGTCACCATCGCCGACCCGCCAGAGCTCCCAGACAGTGACGAGGTACGCGCGGCGGTGGACGCTTCACCTGCCGGTCAGGTCCTTCGGGAGCTCACCGGAACGTCAGCCAAGAAGCCTCGAGCGGGCGAGAACGACGAGAACAGCGAACCGACCGCACTTTGTGACGACGACGGTTTGGTGTGCGCGGTGCAGGTGATGCTCGACGGCTCACCCGGTGATCTCGGGTTCGCGCGGATGATCAAGGAGCGCGCCGAAGCGATCATCGAACCACTCGAGCTCGAGCAACCCGAGGGCACCCGCATCCGAGTCATCGGCCGGTACAGGGTGGCTCCCCTCGAACACGGAATCATTCTGGACGACCTCCGCTTGGTGTCGATCCTCGCCGCGGTCGGATCGTTGCTGCTAGTGCTCATCTTCTTTCGGGACATGAGCGCGGTCCTACAACTCGCGGTGCCGATGCTTTCGGGCCTCGCGGCGGCGGTGGGACTGATCATTCTCATCGAGCCGAACCTCAACATCATCAGCGCATCGGCGCTCGCGATTCTCGCCGGCATGGCGATCGACTTCGGGATTCACCTGTTGATGCACTACCAATCCGCTCGTGCGGACGGATTGAGCCCACCCTCCGCTGCGAAAGCCAGCATCACAGAGCTTTGGGTATCGCTATTGGTCGCGGGCGTGACGACGGCGTGCGGTTTCGCAGCGCTGTCGATGACCGATTTTCAAGGCTTCTCCCAGATGGGGTGGATGGCTTCGCTCGGAATCATGGTCACGCTCCTTTGGACCCTCGCCGTCTTCCCGAGCTTGGTTTACCTCCTACCGGGAACGGACAAACCGCGCCGGCAACGATCGGCCAAGCCCGACGGAAACCGAAGGCTCGCGATCGCCGGCCTCGTGCTAGGTCTGCTCGCGATCCCGCTCGCGGCCAACGTAGGCTTCGAACGCAACCTCGAGGACCTGCAGCCGAAGTTGGTCCAGCACGGTATCAACGCCAACGTGATGCGCGCGCGAAGAAACATCAACGCCCTGTATCTCGGCGATACCCCCGACGACGTCGATCGAGCGCTCGAGGGCAAAGCGATGACCGAAGGAGGACTTCGCACCATGGGGGTCGAGCCTATCATCGTATCGACCCAGGTCCTTTTCCCTGCCGACTCGGATGAGAAAACCGAAACGCTCGACAACATCCGAGACACCCTCGAGCGCGCTCGCGAAAAGGCGATCGAGCGCGAGGATCAAGAAGCGATCGACGAGATCGATGAGATCGAGCCGTGGCTCGAAATCGACGGTCCACCACAACCAGACCAACTTCCCCCGTGGCTCGCCGCGACCCTCGTCGAGAAAGACGGGACGGTCGGCAAGAGCGGCATCATCTACGTGCCCCTTCGCGGCTCGGACGCAGATGCGATGGAGCGGCTCGCGGCGTGGTTGAACGAGCTTCGCGCGGAAAATCCGAACGTCACCTTTGCCTCGGCCGCGGCGCTCCTCGGTGAGGTCACGCCCGCGCTGGTCCGGGACGCGCCCTTGGTCCTCGGACTCGTATTCCTCGGTCTAATCATCGCGACGGGCGTGGCCAGTCGGTCGATCGTTGTCACGCGTGACGTGTTCCTCGCCACCGCGATGAGCGCAATCTTTTTCGCTGCGGCGCTGGACGTGTTCGGCATCAAGCTTCACCTATACAATCTGCTGGCCGTGCCGGTCGTGATAGGGCTTTCCGTCGATGGCGCGGTGCACGTTCGGTGGGCTCAGAGCTACGACGATTCGCGACTACGATATGCGACCTACAAGGCCGTAGCCGCCTCGACGCTGACTTCGATGGTCGCGTTCGGCGCACTGATGACGGCCTCGCATCCAGGGTTAAGTTCACTCGGGACCATAGGCGCGCTCGGCCTCGGCATCTCGCTCCTCGTGAACCTCGTGTGGCTCCGCGCGTGGACGGGCACGAGCCCCGCTGATTTGACCCGGGACACCATATCGTGAACGCTTCGCGCGCTTAGCGCGTGATGGAAGGAACCCCTCGCCTTGTGCGGCATCGCGGGAATGTTGGCGGCTGACCTCGAGGCCGCCCCAGATACCGAAGCGGTCCAACGGATGTGCGATGCCATGGTGCATCGGGGTCCAGATGATCATGGACTCCGGGTCGACGGGCCGTGCGCGCTCGGGCATCGACGCCTGTCGATCATCGATTTGCGTCCCGAAGGTGCGCAGCCGATGACCAACGAGGACGACACTGTCGCGGTCGTCGTCAACGGCGAGATCTACAACTTCCAGGAGCTTCGAAGGGGCCTCGAAAGCAAGGGACACGCCTTCAAATCGAAGTCCGATTCCGAGGTCGTGCTTCATCTCTACGAAGAGCGCGGTCTTGATTTTCTCGACGATCTGCGGGGAATGTATGCGTTGGCGCTCTGGGACGGAAGACGGCGCCGCTTGGTCCTGGCACGTGACCGTTTCGGAAAGAAGCCCCTCTTCTACCACGCAGGCCACGATGGCCTCGTCTTCGCGTCCGAACTCGGCGCTCTGCTTGCGTCTGAGCGCTTCCAACCACGGCCTGACGTCGACGCAATCGACTCCTTCCTGTCGCTTCAATACGTGCCGTCTCCTTCCACCGCGTTCGAAGGCGTTCTTAAGCTGCCGGCAGGCAATCGCCTCGTCTGCGAGGCCGGCACCGTTCACGAGCCAGAGCCTTACTTCGAGCTCTCGTTCGCCAAGCCGAGGACAGGGACACTCTCCGAGCTCACCGAGGAGCTGCGCGCGCGAATCGACGACGCGGTGCGCGTGCGAATGGTCTCGGACGTTCCGCTCGGCGCATTTCTATCAGGCGGCATCGACTCGTCTCTCATCGTTGCATTCATGGCGATGCACTCGTCTCAACCCGTGAAAACGTTTTCGGTCGGCTTCACGAGCAAGGACCATAGTGAGCTGCCATATGCCAAGCTCGTCGCCGAACGGTACGGCACGGACCATCATGAGATGGTGGTCGAGCCCGACATGGTCTCGGTGATCCCGGAATTCGTGAGGCACTACGGCGAGCCGTTCGGCGACAGCTCTGCCCTACCCACCTGGTATCTGTGTCAGTACACGCGCACGGGCGTCACGGTTGCGTTGAGCGGCGATGGCGCGGACGAGGCGCTCGCAGGCTACCGGCGCTACTCGCATTTGCGGATTGCGCGAAAGATTCGGCGGCTCCCCGGCCCGCTCCCCTCGCTCGTCGCCGGCGCTCTGGGTCGCATTCCGATCCCAGCAGCCCAACAGGTGCGCGGCTATGGGCGTCGCCTGATGGAGGCGGAGCACGTTCGCTTCCTCGGCCTAGCGGCGCACATCCCTCACGAAGACCGGCTTGCCATCTACAGCCCTGTGATGCGTGAGCGGTTTGCGGAGGATCAGGTGGCGCACCGATTTGAAAGGCTCCTGGCTGAATCCAGCACCGCCGACCCCGTGAACCGTCTGCTCGAGCTCGACATCAACACGTACCTGACCGACGACATTCTCACGAAGGTCGACATCGCCTCGATGGCGCACTCGCTCGAGGTGCGCTGCCCGTTCGTCGATCAGGACTTGATGATGTTCGCGGCGTCTCTGCCCGGTTCGGTCAAGCTCCGCGGCCTCAAAGGCAAGTTGATCTTGCGCGAGGTCGCCAAGGAGCTCCTGCCGGACGAGATTCTCAACCGGCCCAAACAGGGTTTCGGTGTCCCCGTCGACCGTTGGATGCGAGAGGACCTGGCTCCGATGTCGAGGGACGTGCTGTTGGACAAGACGGCGCGCGAGCGCGGACTTTTCGAGCCGAAAGCGATCGAGGCGCTGCTGGCACAGCATCAACGGGGCGAGCCGCGAGGCGATCAAATCTGGGCGTTGATGGTCCTAGAGCTGTGGTACCGCGCGTTCATCGACTGATGCGCAGGGCCCCACTGACCATACGCCGCGACCATTGGTGTTTCCCCGTGGTAAGACACTAGGACGGATTGAGCATGGCAAGAGTTCTGTACGAGAAAGATGGCCGTATCGGCCGGGTTACGCTGAATCGCCCTGAAGTGATGAACGCGATCGACAACGAGCTTCCCGTGGAGCTCGCGGACTGTATCGCGCGAGCCAACGGCGATCCCAACGTGCACGTGATCGTTCTGTCGGGCGCGGGGAAAGGGTTCTGCGCCGGCTACGACCTCAAGTACTATGCCGAGGCAGCAGGCTCTGCTTCGGGCACTCAAGAGATGCCGTGGGATCCGATGAAGGACTACGCCTTCATGATGCGAAACACCGAGCTCTTCATGTCGGTGTGGCGATCGTATCGTCCGGTGATCTGCAAGGTGCACGGCTACGCCGTTGCGGGAGGCTCCGACATCGCGCTTTGCTCCGACCTCACCGTGATGGCGGAGAACGCACGGATCGGTTACATGCCTGTGCGCGTTTGGGGCTGCCCGACGACCGCAATGTGGGTGTATCGGCTGGGGCCCGAGCAAGCGAAGCGCATGCTGTTCACCGGCGACAAGATCGACGGGCGCGAAGCCGAGCGCATCGGGCTGGTTCACAAGGCCGTCCCCGCCGACGAG
>CAXMND010000230.1:0-8993 GCA_964194675.1 uncultured Coxiellaceae bacterium
GCGAGGCCGCGGTGCCTCGTCGCGCGCTCGAACGCTTCCGGCGATACCTTGCGGTCGGACTGGGAGCGCAAGACGTCCCAGTCGGTCCAGGGCATGAAGCCCGCGTGCACGTCAGCACCCACCAGCAGAATGGTTTTGGCCACGCTGGTTTGCACGAGCCCGTTTGCCAGCTGCAGCGCGTAGGGAATGGCTGCGCATTGCTGACGGATGTCGAGCGCTGGGACGCCGGAGATCCCGAGCTTGGCGCCGAGGAGCGGCCCGGAACCGGGGAAGAAGTAGTCCGGCGTCATGGTGGCGAAGAGGATGTAGTCGATCTCGGAGGCGTCGATGCCAGCGTCCGCGATGGCCTTCTTGCTTGCTTCGACAGCGAGGTCGCTCGCGCCCTGACCGTCGCGGGCGTAGTACCGCTGCTTGATGCCGGTTCGCGCTTGGATCCACTCGTCGCTCGTGTCCATGACGCGCGCGAGTGCGTCGTTCGAGACCGGTTCGCCAGGCACGTAGTGGCCCGTCCCAACGATCGTGACACCGCTCATGCGAGGATTTCGCCCTGCCACAGCGCTTCGGGGCCGCTCCGCTTGCGGACCACGCGCGACCTCACGCCGTCCACCAGTACCTCGGGAGGAAGGGGGCGTGCATTGTACATGCTTTGCATCTCTCGTCCGTATGCGCCGGCCCCGCGGATGGCAAGTAAGTCGCCCGGTTCCACCAGGGGCAACGGTCGATCCTTCGCTACGAAATCACCGGACTCACAAACCGGACCCACCACGTCCACCGGGGCGAGCTCAACCTTTGATGCCGGCTCGGCGATCGGCATGATCGCGTGATACGCGCCATAGAGGGCGGGCCGGATCAGCTCGGTCATCGCAGCATCGACGATGACGAAGCGGCGGTCACCCTGAGTCTTCGTGTAAAGGACACGGGTCAGCAGGACACCGGCGTCGCCGACGATGGCGCGACCTGGCTCGGTGACTATTTCGATGTCTGGCCGCAACATGCCCGCGGCCTCGAGGCCTTCGCGAATCGCATCACCGAAGGCCTGGGTGGGAGGATAGGGGTCGACCTCTTGCCCGTAGTGCATCGGCCAACCCCCGCCGACGTCGATGGAGCGGAGCTTGGCGTTGCGGTCGAGACAGAACTTGGCGAAGCCTCCCAAGATCTCGACCGCGTCGCGAAGCGGTCGTGCAGAGGCGAGCTGAGAGCCGATGTGACAGGCGACCGCCTCGAGCTCGAGGTGCGCGCTCCCGAGGATCCGCGGAATGAGCTCTTTGGCGACGGGGATCGCGAGCCCGAACTTCGACTCCCGAAGCCCGGTCGCGATGTAAGGATGGGTCTTCGGGTCGACATCCGGATTGACCCGAATGCCGATTGCAAGCGGTCGCCCGAGCTCCCGCGCGACGCTCTCCACCACGTCGAGCTCCTGGATGTTCTCGACGTGAATCGCGCGAATGCCGGCCTCGGCCGCTGCCGCTATCTCTGCGCGTTGCTTCCCGACACCGCTGAACACGATTCGATCGGGCGAGAAGCCCGCCTTCAGTGCTCGCTGCATCTCGCCGATCGACACGATGTCGGCGCCGCACCCCTGTGAGGCTAGGCGGGCGAGTACGGAGAGATTGCCGTTGGCCTTGACCGCATAGGCGATCAGGTGCGGGGCGAATTGAAGGGCCTCGTCGATCGCCCGGTAAGCCTGGTCGATCGCCGCGCCCGAATATACGAACACTGGCGTATCGACCTCCTCGGCGATCGACTTGAGCGGAACTCGCTCGCACGCGAGCACGCCGTCTCGGTACGAGAACCACTCGGATTCAGGGATGTGCGCATTGGACATGGCGGTCCCCTTTATGATCCGCGCCGCGCCTCGAGTCGACCCCTGAGCTCTTCGATGGCCTTTGTTACGCGGTTGCGCGCCGGCCCGCCGGGCACGTCACGACGCTCGATCGCCGTCTCCATGTCGAGGGCGTCAAAAACCGTCCCGTCGAACGAAGCATGGGCCGCTTGGTAGGTTTCTAGAGGCAGCTGCGCCAACGTCTTACCGAGCTGATGTGCCTGATCGACGAGCTTGCCTGCGACGCGGTGCGCCTCTCGAAAAGGCACGCCTCGAGCCGCGAGCCAATCGGCGACCTCGGTGGCATCGAGGAATCCCGCTCGAAGTGCGTCGGCCATCCTGGCCTTGTCAAAGGAAGCCGAGGCGATCGCCCCCGCGAGCACGGCCAAGCAGTCGTGGACGGTGTCGAAGGCGTCGAAGACGGGCTCCTTGTCCTCTTGAAGGTCGCGATTGTAGGCCAGGGGCAATCCCTTGAGGATGACCATGAGGTTCACGAGCGACCCAACGACTCGGCCGGTCTTGCCGCGAACGAGCTCGGGCATGTCGGGGTTCTTTTTTTGCGGCATGATCGACGAGCCCGTGGTGAAGGCGTCGCTCATTTGAACGAAGCCAAACTCCTGGCTCGACCAGAGCACGAGCTCTTCGGCCACGCGCGATAGATGCACGGAGCAAATTGCCAACGCGCTCACCGCCTCTAGAAGAAAGTCGCGATCGCCGACCGCATCGAGCGAGTTCTTCATTGGCTGATCGAACCCGAGCGCTTTGGCCGTCGCGGCGCGGTCGATGGGGAAGGTCGTTCCAGCGAGAGCTGCGCTCCCGAGTGGCGATTCGTTCATTCTCTTGGCGGCGTCGAGCACACGGCCTCGATCGCGCTCCAGCATCTCGGCCCATGCGAGGAGATGATGCGCGAGGCGGATGGGCTGAGCGCGCTGCAAATGGGTGTAGCCCGGCATGAGGAAGTCCACGTGGGCCTCGGCCTTGTCGACTAGCACTTCGAGCAATGCATCGATGTCGCCTGCGATCGAGTGGCAGGCTTGGCGCGTCCACAGGCGCATGTCCGTCGCGACCTGGTCGTTCCTGCTTCGAGCCGTGTGCAAGCGTCCGCCTGCCTCGCCGATCGCCTCGGTGAGCGCCGCTTCGATGTTCATGTGAACGTCTTCTTTGTCGGTGTCCCATTCGAGCTCACCGCGCTCGATCGAAGCACGGATTGTTTCGAGGCCGGCCACGATCTGCTCGGCATCCTCGGTAGACAGAATCTTCTGGTCGGCGAGCATGCGAACGTGTGCGATCGAGCCGTCGATGTCCTGCGGCCACAGGCGTCGGTCGACATCCACGCTTGCGCTGAATCTCGCTGCGATGGCGTCCAACTCTTCGTCGAAGCGCTCGCCCCATGCCTTTTTACTCATCGTCGTTCTCCGCTATTGCTGCATCGGCACCCGCAGGTCTACACGCCGAAGGAGTCTCGGGCCAGCCCGGACCGTCCAAGCCTCGGTTCCAAGCCCGAGCAGCGCAGCGGCCGTTGGCGTCATCCAGCCAAGTGCGGCGCCGAGGACAACAGCGAGCATGGCTATGGCGCAGACCCCGAGGCTCCGCCAGACCGTCCTTCGAGCGGCCCGGGCAATCCAAAGTGCGCCGGCAGCATCGCGAACGTCGTGGCTCGCGATCGCGATCCCGCGGTCTTCGAGCGCGGATCCGACCAAGCGGAGGGGGACGGGCACGTCGGCAGCCGCAAGCACGTCGTCGTCTTCGCCCCCTCGACCGATTGTGACGACGGTGCCACCGGTCTCTCTAAGTGCGCGTACTTCGGCAACGCGCTCCGCTGGCAACAAGGGGGCCTTCACCTGGGAGGCCCCTAGGTGCGCCGCGATCCGCTCTACCGTCCTGCGGTCGTCCCCGGAAAGGATGACCACTTCACAGGGCAGGTCGGAGATCCGCTGCACAGCATCCTGAGCCCCGACGTGTGTGGGGTCGAGGATCGCGAGCAATGCTTCGAGCCGGCCATCGAGAGCGATGAAGATCGGGGTCAGTCCTTCGTTCTCGATGTGCGCGGCGTCAGCGTCCGCGCTTGCGACACTGATCCCCTCGTCAAGGAGCAGTTGGCGCCGACCAACAGCGAGGGGCGTTCCTTTGTGTGTGACGGCGGTGACACCGAGTCCCGGGTGCAGGCGGGTCCGGCGCGATTGAGGAGCCGCATGACCGTGCTCGGCCGCGTAGCGACGAATCGCGCGCGCGATCGGATGATCTGCGACGATTCGCTCCGCGGCCGCCGTCATTCCCAGGAGCTCGCCGAGGTCGACCGCTCCGAGCCTGTGCACTTGTTGGACGATCGGCTCCCCTGCAGTGAGCGCACCGCGTAAAAGAATGGCGGTCGTTCCTACCCGGCCCGCATCGCGAAGCGCCCTCGAGCTACCGAAAAACATCCCGCGCCGTGCAGATGCCAGTGCGGCGGCCTCGACAGGAACATGGAGAGACGCGAGCACGCCGATCAGCGGAGCTCCGAGCAAGAGAACCGCCGCACTACCGATGCCGTTCCACAGCAGCAATGCGATCGCGGCCGGCCCGAGAAGCGCCCAGCTCCAGTGATTCACCGCCCACTGCAAGCGGAGGGCCGCCCCCCCGTGCTGTTGTCTACGGCGCGCAAGCTCGATCGCGCGTACGATGCCGCGACCCTCTCCCGTGCGGCGAACGCGAACGGTCAGTGCGCCTTCGAGCACGCGGGTACCGGCGAGGAGGAAGTCCCCTTCGTCATACGGCCTCGAGAGCCCGGCCCCAGGGTATCTCAAGGCCACACCCGAACCTCGCTCGATGACGCCGTCAGCGGGAACGATCTCGTCTTCGAGAACCACGACGAGGTCGCCTTGCTGTAGTTGCTCGACCGGCACCTCTTCATAGCTCGATCGATCGGAGGAGGGCACGCGAGCTCTGTTGGGCAGGCTCTCACGAAGCGCTTGTGCAACGCTCCCCACGGGCGAGGACGCCGCGGCTTGAACCCATCTGCGGATCGATACTGCGAGGGCTGCGATACCGAGGGCGACCAACGACCAGGTCGAAGGACGCTCGCCGGGGGCCCACAGCACCGACACCGCCGCAAGCGCCAACCCCAGGGGCGCAACCACCTGGACGAGGCGACTGGGCTGGGCCGTTCGGAGCGGCATGTGCGCGCTACCCAGGGCAGGGCCGCGTGCCCCGTTTGTCTCCTCCTCATCCGAGCGAACGAGAGTTGCCTCACGGACGAGGTCAGGAATCGACGGGCGCTCGACGCGGAGCTCCTCGGCCCGTTTCGAGACCGCCGAATCGAAGTCGTGGTCGCCTCGTAGAAAGCGCTCGTGGCACGCTTCGCTGCAGAGGTACCGAGCCCCGTCTTCGCGCCACGACATGCGGGGGGCTCGGAGCGGGTCGACCTGTCGCCCGCACGAAGGGCACTGCCGCGGCGGGACGTGTGGTCGCTCAGGGAGCATGTCGGGCTCCTACGAGGAATCGACATCGGGTCAAGGACGCGGTAAGGGAGCGCCCGGAGGTCAGATGGCAAGGCGTGTGGAAACCGATTCGATGGGCTCGATCGAGGTGCCTGCGGACAAGTACTACGGGGCACAGACCATGAGGTCGCGCAGGAACTTCAAGATCGGCGAAGAGCGCATGCCGATCGAGGTCATACACGCCTTCGGAATCCTCAAGAAGGCCGCCGCGATCACCAACCGCGAGCTCGACAATCTAGATCAGGACATCTGCGATTTGATCGTGACGGCCGCCGACGAGGTCATCGAGGGTAAGCTCGATGATCACTTTCCGCTGGTCGTCTGGCAGACGGGCTCGGGCACCCAGTCGAACATGAACGTAAACGAGGTGATCTCCAATCGGGCCATCGAGCTCGCTGGCGGGGAGATGGGTTCGAAGAAGCCGGTTCATCCGAACGATCACGTGAACCGATCCCAGTCCTCGAACGATACATTCCCGACGGCGATGCACATCGCTGCGGTCGTCCAAATCGAGGACCGCCTTCTTCCGCGTGTTCAGATCCTGCGCGATACGCTGCAAGCAAAATCGGAAGCCTTTGCGGACATCGTGAAGATCGGAAGGACACACCTTCAGGACGCGACGCCCCTGACCCTCGGACAAGAGATCAGTGGCTGGGTCTCGCAGATCGATCACGCGCTGGATGCTATCGAAGCCACGCTCCCACAGCTGCACGAGCTTGCGCTTGGGGGGACTGCTGTAGGTACCGGGCTCAACACGCATCCTCAATACGCCGAGCGTGTTGCGGCCAAGATCGCGGAGCTCACGCAAAAAGGATTCGTTACTGCGCCCAACAAGTTTGCGGCCCTTGCCGCTCATGATGCGTTCGTGGGTACGAGTGGTGCGCTCAAACAGTTGGCGGTGGGGCTCATGAAGGTCGCCAACGACGTTCGATGGCTATCGTCCGGGCCACGCTCCGGCATCGGGGAGATCCGGATCCCGGAAAACGAGCCGGGGAGCTCGATCATGCCGGGCAAAGTGAATCCCACTCAGAGTGAGGCGCTCACGATGGTTTGCACCCAGGTGATGGGGAACGACACAGCCATCGGCATCGCGGGGTCCCAGGGAAACTTCGAGCTAAACGTTTACAAGCCCGTGATGGCGCACGACCTGCTCCAATCGGTTAGGCTGCTCGGTGACGCTGCGCAGAGCTTCAACGACAACTGCGCGATCGGAATCGAGCCCAACCTCGAGACCATCGACAACAAGCTCCGACGTTCGCTGATGTTGGTGACCGCCCTCAACCCTTCGATCGGCTATGACAACGCCGCCAAAGTGGCGAAACATGCCTACAAGAACAACACGACTCTTCGGGAGGCGGTGATCGATCTCGGCCTGCTGACCGGTGAGCAGTTCGATGAGGCGATCAAGCCAGAAGAGATGGTTGGCCCCCTAAAGGTATGAGTATCGAGATCACCGAACACCAACCGGGGGAGGACCTGGACGACTTCGTTCAAGTTGCGTACGAGATCTATCGCACCGACCCCGCTTGGGTGGCGCCCTTGCAGATGGAGGTTCGGGAACGCCTGAGCCCGAGCAAGAACCCGTTCTTCGAGCATGCCGAGTGCGCGCTCTTCACTGCCCGCAAAGATGGGAAGCTGGTCGGCCGCATTTCTGCACAGATCGATCACGAGCATTTGCATGCACACGGCGATAGCGCCGGCTTCTTCGGTTTCTTCGACACGATCGACGATCAAGAGGTGGCCGATGCATTGCTTGCCGCGGCCGAAGAGTGGCTGGCCTCCCGCGGGATGAGTGTGATGCGCGGGCCGTTTTCGTTGTCGATCAACGAAGAGCCGGGATTGCTGGTCGAAGGGTTCGACAGTCCCCCGGTGCTGATGTGCCCGCATCACCTTCCGTATCAGGGAGCACTGGCCGAGAGCGCGGGGCTTGAGAAGGTTCAGGACCTCTTTGGATGGATGTACAAGGTCGAACCGCCGCCGCCGCGCGCGGAGAAGGCGTGGCAAACGATCAACAGTATGCCAGAGGTGTACATTCGACCGATCCGGCCGAGGAACTTGAAGCATGAAATCGACGAGATACTCGACGTCTTCAATGATGCTTGGCAAGACAACTGGGGCTTCGTGCCTTCGACCGACGCCGAAGCGAGGAAGATGGCGAAGGACCTCGCGCTGATCATGGACAAGAGGCTTTCCTTCTTCGTTGAAGTCGATGGCAAGGCCGTGGCGATGTGCGTTTGTCTTCCCAACCTCAACGAGGCGATCCGTGACTTCGACGGAAAGCTGAATCTGATCACCATTATCAAGCTCCTATGGCGATTGAAGGTGCGTGGATTGAAATCGGCCCGCTTGATGCTGCTCGGGATTCGGAAAAATTTTCGCGGATCACGGCGCTACGCGCCGCTCTCGACAGCACTTTACGCAGAGATTGCTAAACGAGGAATTAAAGCGGGGTACGAATGGGCGGAGCTTGGCTGGACGCTTGAGGACAACCGCCTGATCAGTGCCGGTATAAGAAGCATGCGTGCGCACGTCTATAAAGTGTATCGCGTGTACGAAAAGCCCATTGAGGCGTAGCTCAAGGTGAACCCGAGAACACCATCGCGTCACCCCTCCACGTGGTCGCTTCGAGCGTCGTGCCGTCCGTCGACACGGTGACCCCGCCTTGAAGGTCGGTGCGAAACACGCGTGCCCCCGCGTTCTCGAGGCGCTCGATCACCATCGCGCTCGGGTGACCGTAAAGATTGTGGGCACCGACGCTAGCCACCGCGAGAGTAGGGCGCACGACCTTCACGAGCCCTGCGGTCGTCGAGGTTTTCGAACCGTGGTGCGCGACTTTCAGCACATCGGCTGGGGAGAGTCGCCCTCCGAGGAGGAGTCGCCGTTCGGCTTCGGCTTCGAGGTCACCCCCGAAAAGGAAGGAGTAGTTTCCGAACGCAAGATGCAGAGTGATCGAGTTGTCGTTGAGGTCGAGCTCGGGGTCGTAGCGGGGGCAAGGCCAGAGGACCGCCAGGTCGGCGCCGCCAACGTCGACGGGGGCCCGACATAGATCCTCGGGGAACCGAACCTTGGTCCCCTTGCTGCGGGCGAGGGCCAGCAACGCTCGCATCGTGCCGTCGCGCTCCTCTGCGAGCAGCTGCCCGTTGATCCAGAGCTCGCCGATGTCGACCTCATCGAGGAGCTGCGGAAGCGCTCCGTAGTGGTCGGGGTGGCCATGCGTGATGATGAGTCGATCGATGCGTGTCCGCCGGCGTTCGCGAAGGACGCGAACGATCTCCCGGCCTGCGGGATGTCGACCGCCTTGGCCCGTGTCGATGAGAGCGAGGGTGCCGTCCGGAAAGTCGACCAGAACGGCGTCCCCCTGGCCCACATCGAGGAACGCCACCCGAAGTACGCCCTGGGGCTGCTCGCGTTCGACGATACGGTGCTCGGCAGCAAGCCAAATAGCAGCCGCGACCAGTACGACCGCAAAGCGTGCCCGCCACCCGCGCGCGAGCAGTAACGAGAAACACGCGGCGAGCACAGTCAGCCCCTGGGTCGTGTCGAGGGGAGGCAGCCGTCGTGCGACGGCGAGAGGCGCAAAGGCGTCGCACGCGATGAGCAGCAAGCGCACTGCCCCTACGAGCCCGGCGCGAACCCACTCTCCGATATGGGGAACGTCTGCGCACAGGGCGAACAGATGGGCGAGCGGGATCACG
>CAXMND010000231.1:0-19470 GCA_964194675.1 uncultured Coxiellaceae bacterium
CAAGCACGTAGCCGCGGCTCGTCGACGAAGAGCGCCTCGCGCTAAAGGGCCCCCAGTTTTCATATCTCTGGGGCCCTTGTAGTCGTGTCCGTCTTCGTCCTCGTAGACGTGCTCGTGCTCGAATTCATGTAACCAGGGAACCGAGCACGAGCACGAGCACGAAAACGATCACGACGCACGATCACGATCACGAAGACGAGAAGACTAGATCAACCCCGCGCGCTCGAGCAAAGGCTCTAGCTTCGGGCCCCGGCCCATGAACTCCTCGTAGAGTTTGGCGGCCTCCTCGCTGTTGCCTTTTGATAAAATCGTGTCGCGAAATGCGCGGCCGACTGCGGGATTCATGATGCCCTCGTTCTTGAAGCGGGTGAAAACGTCTGCGTCGAGGACTTCCGCCCACTTGTAGCTGTAGTAACCAGCGGCGTAGCCGACGGGGTGCGCGAAGATGTGCCCGAAGCCGGCGAGCATGGAGTAGTCGTCCGGGAGCTCTGATGCCGAGTGTGCCTGGATAATCTCTCTACCGTAGGCCATCGCATCGGCCCCACCGCCCGGTTCGTAGTCGCGGTGCAGCGCCAGGTCGACGGTGGCAAACCCGAGTTGGCGCATCTGGGCGTTGGCCGCGCGGTAGGTTCGGGCACGAATCATCTTCGCATACAGGGCCTCCGGAATGGGCTCGCCGGTTTCGTAGTGCGCAGCAAACAGATCTAACCCGCTTCGTTCCCAGCACCAGTTTTCCATGATCTGAGAAGGGAGCTCGACGAAGTCCCACGCGACGTTGGTCCCGGCCAAGCTCCGTACGCTCACCCGGCTGAAACAGTGGTGAAGCAAATGGCCGAACTCGTGAAAGAGCGTCTCGACCTCTCGGTGGGTCAAAAGCGCAGGCTTCCCGCCAACGGGCGGATTCACATTCGCACAGAACAAGCCGAGGTGCGGCGACGCTCGGCCCTGCCGATACGCGGCGGCGATGAGGCCGTTCATCCAGGCTCCGCCTCGCTTGTTTTCGCGGGGAAACAAGTCGATGTAGAACGCTGCGATCATCGTGCCATCGAGGTCTTCGATCGCGTATGTTTTCACCGCGTCATCCCAAGTGGCTGCCTCGCGTTCGACGATTCGAATGTCGTAGAGGGCCTGCGCAGTGGCGAACAGGCCATCGAGCACACGGTCGAGCGGGAAGTATGGCCTTAGCTCCTCCTCGTTGAAGTCGTATTCGTCTTGTCTCTGTTTCTCGGCGTAATACGCAACGTCCCATGGTTGGATGGGGTTCGCGTCGGCGCCTTCGATCTTCCGTCGGTACTCCATGAGCGCGTCGTTCTCGCGATCGAACGCTGCCTGGGTCTTCTCGCGGAGGTCGTCGATGAACGCTCGCGCCTTGCTGCCCGTTTTGGCCATCCGGTCCTCAGTGACGAGGTCCGAGAAATCGGCGTAACCGAGAAGCCTTGCCTTCGCTCCACGCAGCTCGAGAACACGTTCGATGATCGGGCGGTTGTCGCGATTTCCAGCGACTGCGCGGGTGTTGTAAGCTCGCCAGACCTGCTCGCGGATCCCGGCGTCGTCCAAGTAGGTGAGCAGTGGGATCATGCTGGGCGCTTGCAGTGTGAACCGCCAGCCTTCCAGGTCCTTAGCGTGGGCGTTTTCCGCTGCCGCAAGCTTGGCGGTATTCGGCAGGCCCTCGAGCTTGGCTTCATCGGTGATCACGAGCTCAAAGGCATTGGTTTCATCGAGCACGTTCTGGGAGAACTCGGTGGTGAGCTTGGTCAGCTCCACTTCGATCGCTTTGAGTGTCGCCTTGTCGTCCGAGCCGAGTTCCGCCCCGTGCCGCCGAAAGTCGTCGAGGGTCTTTTTCAGAAACCGCGCTTCGGTCGGCCGAAGGCTCCCCGCTTCTTGAGTTTCGGAAAATGCTCGAACCGCTTGGTACAGGCCATCGTCCATGGCGAGCTCAGACCAGAACGCGCTGACCTTCGGTTGGGTGGCGTTGTATGCCTCCCGGAGCGCATCGGTCGTGGCGACGCTTTCCAGATGATCGATGACCGTCATCGCGAGCTCGAGCTGTTCGGTGGCATCTTCGAGCGCGCCGAGCGTCCTCGCATAGGTGCGCGGTGTAGAGTCTTCGATGACGGCACCGACCGCGCGCTTCGACGACACGAGCAGCGCATCGATGGCAGGCTCCACGTGCGCCGCCCCGATCTGATCGAAGGGAACGTCGAAATCGAGTTGGATCAGCGGGTTCGTCATGACGGAAGCCTAGCAGCGCTTGCGTGGTTTGCGCCGTTCTCTGCCGAATGGTAGACAGCCTCTTTCTGGACGGTGACATGGCGATACCCACGCGTTACATCCTCCACCAAGGGCCGATGATCGGAGCGATCGCCCGCGCCGCTTGGGTCGCGGCGAAGAGTGCCTCGGGCCGGACCAATCGCCTCGCGGCACAGATTCCGGGCCCAGAGATTTCGGCGACGATTCCACCGAGGCCCAAAGATCTCATCCGTGACTATGTCCGACACGTGGGTGGAGACCCCAGCGCGTATCGGGGTCAGGTTCCAGCTCACCTGTTCCCTCAATGGATTTTCCCTTTGCAGTCGCGGGGGCTCGAAGGGATTCAGTACCCAATTCAGCGCGTTCTCAACGGTGGCTGCAGACTCGAGATCAACGCACCCCTGCCGCTAGGCCAATCGTTCGACGCGACCGTGCGGCTCGAAGACATCGACGACAACGGACGACGTGCGGTGATCCATCAACGCGCGGTCACCGCGACCTCGCATCACCCAGAGGCGATCGTGGCCCACGTCTACGGCATCGTTCCTCTCGGTGGCGGCGACAAGGACAGGTCGGCCAAGCAAAAAGAAGAGCGTCCCCGCGTTCCCAACGAGGCCCGGGAGCTCGCACGTTGGGACATCGGGCCCAAGGCGGGTTTCGAGTTCGCCAAGCTGACCGGCGACTTCAACCCGATCCATTGGATCCGACCCGCGGCGCGTGCGGCGGGTTTTCGCAACGTCATCCTCCATGGTTTCTCGACGATGGCACGCACCATCGAGGGGGTGAATCGTGCCCTGTTCGCGGGCGACATCAGTCGCCTCGCCGCAATCGATGTGAAGTTCACCCGGCCTCTCGTGCTTCCGGCCCGAATAGGCCTCTACATCGAGGACGATCGCGTCTTCGTCGGAGACGCGCCGGGTGGCCCTGCGTATCTGGTTGGAACCTATTCAGTGAGGAGCTGAGGGCCTATGACGGATCTTTTACTCGAGAATGAGCAGGCACGAAGAATCATCAAGACCTTGGGACTACCGATTCCCGTGCCCGAGCGTCTCGCGCGTGCCAAGGGCCCCTACGAAGAACGTTTGCTCGAGAACAAGCGAGTCCTGGTCGGCGGCCGTGGCGAGCTCCAAGACGTGCTCGCGCAAACACTCACGAAGGCCGGGGCCAATCCGTGGGTCGTCGGGGAGACAGATTCGGTGTTGAAGTCCTATCTCGCACCCGGAGAGGCGTGGGCCCGGCCTCCAACGCGCGTCGAGCCCGGCGATGCCCCCGAAGGGGAGCGGATCGACGCCATCGTGTTTGATGGAACCGGGCTTCGATCGCCAAACGATCTGCGAGAGCTCTACGACGTCATGCACCCTTGGATCCGTCGCTTGAACCGCTCTGGTCGCGTCGTCGTCATCGGCCGACCGGCTGGCGATGCAAAGAAGGCGGGTCGCGCCGCAGCCCGTGCGGGCCTCGAGGGGTTTACGCGAAGCGTCGCCAAGGAGATCGGCGGCAGTGGCTCCACCGCGAACAGCGTCTTCGTCGAGGAGGGAGCCGAGGACCGACTCGATTCGGTGTTGCGCTTTTTGTTGTCGCCGAGGTCGGCGTTCGTCAGCTGTCAGCCGTTTCACGTCACCAAGATCGCCAAAGGCGACGAAGCTCCCGACACTCAACCCCTCGAGGGGAAAGTCGCGTTGGTCACCGGAGCTGCACGGGGGATCGGCGAGGCTACCGCGGAGCTCATGGCGGCCGAGGGGGCGCACGTCGTCTGTCTCGACCGCCCCGCAGACGATGGTCCGTGTAGTGAGGTAGCTCGGCGCATCGGAGGTTCGGTGCTCCTGGTCGACATCACCGACGAAGACGCTCCCGCGCGAATCGCGGCCGAGCTCGGCGAGAGATCCGACGGCGTCGATATCGTGGTCCACAATGCAGGCGTCACGCGGGACAAGACCCTCGCTCGCATGAAACCGGACGCGTGGGAAATGACGGTCGATATCAACCTCGGCGCGGTGGTTCGCATCACCGACAAGCTCTTGTCCGAAGGGCTCCTGCGGCAGGGTGGACGGGTCATTTGCCTTTCGTCGGTTTCTGGCATTGCCGGCAATCGCGGTCAGACCAACTACTCCGCTAGCAAGGCTGGGATCGTCGGTTTCGTCGAGGCCCTGGCGCCACAAGTGGCGAAGCGCGGAATCACCGTCAATGCGATCGCCCCCGGGTTCATCGAGACCCGCCTCACCTCCGCGATGCCGATTGCGATTCGAGAGGCCGCACGGCGACTGAGCGCGCTCGGGCAGGGTGGCAAACCCGAGGACGTCGGTCAAACCATCATGTTTCTCTCGACCCCAGGCGCGGTGGGGCTCACTGGTCAAACGGTTCGCGTCTGCGGTGGCGCTTTGGTAGGAGCATAGCGATGGCCAAAAAGAAGGACGGTTGGGGAAAGAAGCAGCGAGCCGTAGTCGTACACGGGGTTCGGACACCCTTCGTCAAAGCCTTCGGCAAGTTCCTCAAGTTGGACTCGATCGATCTTGCCGACGCCGCGGTGAAAGCGCTCCTCGATCGAACTGAAGTCCCCCACGAAGACATAGACAGCATCGTGTGGGGCGGTGTGATCTTCCCATCCCTCGCGCCGAACATCGCGCGTGAGGTCGCGTTGGACCTTCGGTTGCCGCCGAGCGTCGAGGGTATGACCTGCACCCGTGCGTGTGCGAGCGGGCTTCAGGCGGTCACCCTTGCTGCGGCCGCCATCGAGCGCGGCGAAGCCGATGTCATCATCGCAGGGGGTTCCGACTCTACGAGCAATGCACCGCTGAATCTCCCCCAGAAAACCGTCCATGCGCTGGCGCCGCTGGCCTTCGGCAAGGCGTCTTCTCCCTCCGATTATCTGTCGGTGCTCGCGCAGATGATGCCGATCAGCGATATCCTTCCCAAGATGCCGAAGATCGCCGAACGCACGACGGGTCAGGTTATGGGTGAATCTGCCGAGGAGATGGCACGGCGCAACGAGATCACGCGAGAGGCACAGGACCATTTCGCCGAGCGCTCCCATCATCGTGCGGCGGCGGCGATCAGCTCGGGGCGCTTCGACGATGAAGTGACCGCGGTCGACGCTTCGGGTGGCGCGGCCTATGTCGACGACATCGTCCGAGGAAACACGAGCTTCGAGAAGCTATCGAAACTGCGACCAGTGTTTGCGAGCGATGGCACGGTCACGGCGGGCAACGCATCGCCTCTGACCGATGGGGCGGCTGCGGTGTTGTTGATGAGCGAGAGCAAGGCGAGGGCGCTTGGCTACAAACCGCTCGCCGCGATTCGGAGCTGGGCCTACGTCGGCGTAGACCCGGCCGACCAGCTCTTGATTGGGCCAGCCTTGGCGATGCCGAAGGCCCTCGACCGCGCTGGGATGCAGCTCAAAGACGCGAGCTTCGTCGACATGCACGAGGCATTCGCAGCTCAGGTGCTCTCGGTCACGAAAGCGCTTGGAAGCAAAGGATTCGCCGAGGTCCGTCTCGGGAAGAGCAAAGCTGTCGGCGAGGTTGACGAGGATACGTTCAACATCTACGGCGGCTCTATCTCGATCGGGCACCCGTTCGCCGCCACCGGTGCCCGGATGGTGACCACCATGGCCAACGAGCTTGCTCGAACGGGGCAGGAAACCGCCCTCCTCGGGATTTGTGCGGCGGGTGGTCTCGGTGCCGCGGCGGTTCTCGAAGCGGTCGCGTGAGGGTGCGGATCGGTGCTCTAGGGGTAGTCCTTCTGCTCGCTTATCTGGCTTGTGGGTCCTGTACGGGGCGAAAGAAGTCGTCGAGAAGTCCCGGGCCGATCGTGACTTTGAACACGAAAGTTACCGGTCTGTCGGGACTCACACGAGGCGGGGAGGGGGCCTTGTGGGCCGTTGGTGAAGACGGGGACTATGTGCTGCGCATCGACCCGGCGACCTTCGCGCTCGATCAATACCCCGTGGTCGGCTGCCCTTCGAAGATCGACCTCGAGGCGCTCGCATGGATAGGCGACGGGCGTTTCGCGCTTGGTACCGAGACCCAGCAGGCGGGGCGCACTCAAGATGTGCTCCTCGGTGGCAGGGTCCAAGGGGACCGATTCGTCGTGGGCTCGGACGATGCCTGCGACTACGGGCTTTGGGACCTCACGGCGTCAGATAACCATGGCATCGAAGGACTTTGTCACGTAGATGGCGTTCTGATCTTGGCGACCGAGCTCATCGACGAGCAGCGCGGGCGCCGGTGGGCCCCCGTCGCGATAGTCGACCTCGAGACTCAGACTTGGACCGCACATCGCGTTCGCATGACAAGCGAGAGCGGAAAGCTCGCGGCACTGAGTTGCCGTCTGATCGACGACACCATCGTGGCCCTGGCGGTCGAACGGGACTTCGGGATCTCCCGTTTGCTCCGTTTCAACGTGCCAACGGGTTCGAAAGGTGCATGGATTGAGCCGAGCATGGTCGCCGACCTATCCACACTCATCAAGCCTCTTCCGAACTTCGAGGGGCTCGTGTGGGACGACGATGGTTCGGTCATTCTGTTGACCGACAACGAGTACCACGGCGTCGTTGGTGAGCCTAGTCGACTCTATTTCATCCCGGCGAGTGCCCTGCGATGAAGCGGCCGGTTGCCCTCGTGCTTTGGGCCACCCTCCTATCGGCGACGGCCGAGGCCGAGTCGATAGAGCTAGACCCCGCCGTTGAAGCCAATGTCTTGGCCATTCACGCGCGAAACCCCGATCTCCGCGACGACGCGTTTGCGAAGATGGGAGGTTCGAGTGTGGAGAGCAAAGCGTTCCTGTATTGCTTTGCCACCCCCTACGTCAATCTCGGAGACCATACGGAGCTGCAGGACACTATCAACTACTTCGATACGGGGCGTCGCAACTCGTTCAATCGACGAAGCCGCGCTGCAGGGGTGAGTTGGAACCTTCGGTACGTGCTTGGTGGTCGTCCGGCGCACTTTCGCGAGGAGATCAAGGCGACCGATGCGAGATGGGCGCTCGTGCTCTTCGGCAGCAACGACGCGCAAAACCAGAACGAGCGAATCTATGTGAGGCGACTCGTCCGCTTGGTCGAGGAGCTAGAGGCGATAGGCGTCGTGCCCGTCCTTGGCTCCGCCTCCCCTCGCAGAAACAGGACCAAGGACCGATGGATACAGCGGTTCAACGCGATCACAAAAGCTGTCGCGACCCACTGGGAGCTTCCCTACATCAACTACCACGGGACGATGACCGAGCTCCCTCGCAAAGGCCTCGCCCGAGACGGAGTGCACCCGAACGTCCTCGGGCAGGGCGGCGTGCGCGCCGCGTGCCAGCTGACGGAAAAGGGGCTGCGATACGGAAACAACGCGCGGAACCTGTTGACCCTACAAATGCTGGACGCGCTGAGGCGGCTGGTAGCAGTGCCAGTGACAGCGCCAGTGCCAGTGACAGCGCCAGCGCCAGTGCCAGTGACAGCGCCAGCGCCAGCGCCAGTGCCAGCGCCGGTGCCAGCGCCAGTGCCAGCGTCAGTGCCAGCGCCAGTGCCCGTGACAAGTCGGCTTTTCGGGGTGACGGCCGTGGACCTTCCGTTCTCGGTTCTCGTCGACAAGCCCTCCTTGGCGGTTGGGGAGGCTCTGCCTGGTTGTGGCGGGCTCAGGCCTGGGGCCCGGACGTACCGGGTGTCGGTTATGGTGGAGGAGCTCACGCGCCTTCGGGCGTCTGCGCTCGACCTCGATGGATTCAAGGCCCGCGTATTTTGGGTGCGGATCGGCGAAGATGGTGCCCGGTGTGTCAAGCGGCGCAATCAGACGCTTGAGGTGGCTGCGTCGCCCGGTTTGTGGGATCTGATCGTCGAGGTATCGGAGCGTGCCGCCGCAAAGGGCGAAATGCTCATCTTGATCGATCACAACCCTCGGTAGCCATGACAGACATCGAACGCCTACGAGTCCACGAGATCTACGAGTCCATTCAGGGCGAGTCGACGTTCGCGGGGTTACCGTGCGCTTTCGTTCGGCTGTCTCGTTGCAATCTCCGTTGCCGATGGTGCGACACGCCCCAGGCCTTTGAAGGCGGGGTCGAGATGAGCCTGGCAGACGTGCTCGAGAAAACCCTGTCGTTTGGGACTCAACTCGTCGAGCTGACAGGCGGCGAGCCACTTCTCCAAGCCGGGGCAATCCCGCTGCTTGCCGAGCTCTGTGATGCCGGTCGCACCGTGCTTCTCGAAACCAGTGGCGAACGAGATATCTCCAAGGTCGACTCCCGGGTCCATCGCATCGTCGACTTCAAAGCGCCAGGGAGCGGGGAATCCTCCAGGAATCGCTGGGCGAACGTCGAGCTCCTGACCAAACGTGACGAGGTGAAGCTCGTGTTGGCGGACCGTGTCGATTACGAGTGGGCCAAGCAGGTCATCGAAGAGCATCGACTTGCCGACCGCGTGACCACCGTGCTGCTGAGCTGTGTTTGGGGCGAGCTAGACCCGAAGGACCTGGTGCGGTGGGTCCTCGAAGACGAAATACCGGTTCGCGTCCAGATCCAAACCCACAAAGTGATCTGGGGCGGGGACGCCGAAGGAGTGTGAGGATGGCGTTAGATCCAGAATTCGTAGCCGACTGTCCGTATGGGCCCGAGGCGATCTGCATCGACGAAATCGTCGAAATCGACGAGGAGTCCAATCTCGTACGGGCGCGGATGCCCACGCATCCGGACCTCCCGCTAACCCGCGACCAGCGCGCTCACCCCGTTCGTCACCCGCGACACGTGAGCGGCGGATTCATGGTTCACTTGACTGGGATCCTAGGGTTCATGCACGCCTATTACGTGTTGGGTCTGCGGCATGCTGATGGCTGGATCGGGTACGGCGGTCGCATCTACGATGCCCGTTTCTCGGCGCTCGCCACGATGGGCTCGCCCTTAGACCTCGAAGTCAGAGCCACCAAGATCCGGCAAACGAACGATCGCATATTCGGCCGCTACGAGTTCCACTTCACGCAGAGCGACACCGTGGTCTACCAAGGTGATCAGGTCGCGATGTGGACGAGGGTGACCGAGTCGTGAGCGTGCATTCCGACACGTTCACCGTCGACACGCGAGGGCGTGGCACCGTTGAGATCACGCAGCGCGTCCAGGACGCCGTTGCCGCAGCCAGTATCACCGAAGGCTTGTGCACGGTGTTCGTGCACCACACGAGCGCCTCGCTGGTCATCAACGAGAACGCCGATCCCGACGTTCAACGAGACCTCGATGCCTTCCTCGCGCGTCTCGTTCCCGACGGTGACCCGCTCTTCATCCACACCGCCGAGGGGCCAGACGACATGCCCTCCCACGTGCGAACCGCCCTCACCCAAACCTCGCTAAGCATCCCAGTGGCAAGTGGCCGCTGCGCCCTTGGCACCTGGCAGGGCATATTCCTCTGGGAACACCGGCACCGCGGCTACCAACGAAAGATCACCGTCACGATAATTGCTTAGGGGCGCGGTTGTGCTTGTGCTTGCCTTTCGTCTTCGGCGTACATTTTTTCGATATCGTCTGCGAAGTGGTCGCTGACCTTTGCGCGCTTTACTTTGAGGGTCGGTGTGAGCTCGCCGTCTTCGATGGTTAGGTTGCGATGCAGGATCGTGAATTTCTTGATCTGCTCCACCCGTGCGAAGTGCTGGTTCATCTCGTCGATGTGCGCTTGAATGCTGGCGCGTAGCTTGGCGCTCTCATTGAGTGCGCTCGGGTCTTCGCCATTGGCCTCGGCCCAGGGAGGACCGGCCTCTGGGTCGATCGTGACCAAGGCGGTCAGGTATTTACGTCGATCGCCGATCACCACGGCCTCGTCGACGAGCTCGTGATTCTTGATCCCTGCCTCGAGGTTTTTCGGGGTGATGTTCTTGCCTCCCGCGGTGATGATGATGTCTTTTTTGCGGCCCGTGATGTTGAGGAAGCCGTCCTTATCGAAAGAGCCGAGGTCACCCGAGTAGAGCCACCCGTCGATCAGCGTCGCATTGGTTGCTTCGGCGTCCTTGTAGTAGCCCAAGAAGACGTTCGGACCCTTCACGAGAATCTCGTCGTCGTCGGCGATCTTCACGGTCACTCCGTCGATCGCAGGGCCGACGCTGCCGAAACGGTAGGTGTCGGGCAGATTAAAAGTCGTCGGGCCGGTGTCTTCCGATTGCCCGTACACTTCGAGCACCACCAGGTCCAAGTGGGCGAAGAACTCCAGCACCTCGCGGGCGATCGGGGCAGCCCCCGATACGCAAACGCGCGCACTCCCCATCCCGATTGCAGGCTTGAGCTTCGAGAATATCAACTTGTCTGCTAGCCGATATTGAAGGCCCTTTGGCTGCCCGGGCGCCTTGTTTGCCTCCCAGCCGACTTTCATGGCCCATTGGACGAGCTTGGCCTTCACGCCAGTAGCCCCTTTGAGCTTGGCCGCGATTCCAGCGTGGAACTTCTCCCAGATGCGGGGCACCCCGAAGAACACCGTCGGCTGTACTTCCTTGAGGTTCTCTGGCACCGCTTCGATCGACTCCGCGAAATAGACGCGGGAGCCTGTCGTGATCGGGGTGTGAATCGAGAACATCTGCTCGGCGATATGCGACAAAGGCAAGTACGAAAGCGAGCGGTCGTTTGGGGAAGTCTCGACGATGTCGATCGCCTTGCCGGCGGTCCACGCGAGATTGTGATGGCTGAGCATGACCCCCTTCGGCGGACCCGTCGTGCCGGAGGTGTAAATCAAGGTCGCCAGCGCGTTCAGATCGAGACTTTCGACACGATCGAAGTACGCCTTTTCTTCGACCGCGTCGCCCTTGGAGAGAAACTCCTCCCAGGACATCACCATGTCGTCCGCGATCTTGGGGGCACCCTTCATCATTACGACATGCTTGAGGTTCGGCGTGTTCGCGAGCTCCTCTTTGACCTTGTTCCACTGCCCCTCGTCCTCGCAAAGAATCAGCGGCGCCTCTGCGTGGGCGACGATGTAGCGAACCTCGACGGGTGAGCAGGTCGTGTAGATACCCGCGGGGGCTCCACCCACGCCCATGGCCGCGACGTCCATTATCACCCACTCGGGCCGGTTGAAGCCGAGAATGCAGACCGTCTGGCCGGGCTCGAGGCCCAGACCGATGAGCGCGCGACCTGCCTGGGTCGTCTCGTCTGCATAGGACCCCCAGTTCGTCTCCTTCCACGTGCCGGCTTCGCGGACGTAATAAGCGGGGTCTTGGGGTCTGTTCTTACCCTGTTGAATCATTCGATACGGAATCGTGTCTGTAGCCACGGCATCTCCTCGTGCTTGGGGACTGTCGTCCACTCTGGGCTGGCGAATATAGGCCAAGAACACCCCCTGTGGGAAGGGGGACGATGCTTTACCGGTATGCTAGAGCGGCCCCTCACGGAGGAGTGGCCGAGCGGTCGAAGGCGGCGGATTTGAAATCCGTTGTAGAGGCGACTCTACCGGGGGTTCGAATCCCTCCTCCTCCGCCAGTCCGACCTCGTGGAACCGCCGAGTTCGCGAGGCTTCTCCGCCCCCGATCCACTTGCAAGATCGCTTCGGTTGTGATGTGTTTGGGCGCTCTCGACTTCCGTGGGTCGAGGCGCGACGCAAATCTGTTGAACGAGGGATCATCATGGCCGAGCCGCAACTCGCACTGGACGATGTTTACCACTGGGAAAAGACGGCGCCCGATCGTCTTTGGATGACGCAGCCGCTGGGCGGCGGAAAGGTCGAGACCTACACCTGGGGCCAGGCGATTGACCAGGTGCGGCGCATGGCCGCCCACTTGAAGTCACTCGACCTCGAGCCGAGCAGCAACATCGGAATTATCTCGAAGAACTGCGCCCACTTCATCCTAGCCGACCTCGCGATTTGGATGGCGGGGCATGTCAGCGTGGCACTCTATCCGACCCTCAACGCGGATACCATCGAGTACATTCTCGACCACAGCGAGTCGAAGCTCCTCTTCGTCGGGAAGCTCGACGGGTGGGAGGAGATCAAAAAAGGGATCCCGGCGAGCATGCCATGCATCGCCTTTCCCCTTGCACCGCCCACCGACTACGAAAAGTGGGATGGCATCACTGCTCGTACCGAACCGCTGCAGGGCAATCCCTCGCGCAGCCCCGATGACACGGCGATTATCGTCTACACGTCTGGGAGCACCGGACGGCCGAAAGGCGTCACGCACAACTTCCGCGCGATTGCAGCCGCGGTCGACGGCAGCATGGAGATCTTCATCGCCACGCCGGACGATCGAATGCTCTCGTACCTTCCGCTGGCGCACGTCTTCGAGCGGGCGATCGTCGAGGTCCAGGGGTTTCGATCCGGCATGCAAATTTTCTTCGCGGAGTCGCTCGAGACGTTCGTTGTCGATTTGAATCGCGCGCAGCCGACCATCTTCGTATCGGTACCGCGCCTTTGGCTGAAGTTCCAGCTCGGCGTGTTCAAGAAGCTTCCGCCGGAGAAGCTCACGAGGCTCCTTCGCATTCCCATCGTCAATCGCGTCATCAAGAAAAAGCTCTTGACCGGGCTCGGCCTTCAAAATGTGCGCTTGGCGGCCAGTGGTTCGGCGCCAATTCCGCCTGACCTCATCCAATGGTATCGCGCTCTAGGTCTCGAGCTCCTCGAGGGGTACGGTATGACCGAGGATTTTGCCTACTCTCACGCAACCTTCCCGGGGCGTGGGCGGGTAGGCTATGTGGGTAGCCCGATGCCGGGCGTCGAGGTCAAGATCAGCGACGAGGGAGAGATCCTCGTCAAGTCCCCGGGGAACATGGTGGGCTACTTCAAGCAACCCGAGCTTACGGCCGAGAGCTACACCGCGGATGGCTTCTTCAAGACAGGAGACCGTGGTGAGCGCGACGAGGAGGGACGTCTCAAGATCACCGGTCGCGTGAAAGAGCTCTTCAAGACCAGCAAAGGTAAGTACGTTGCCCCCGCGCCGATCGAAAACCTTATCAACAATCACACCAAGGTCGAGGCCTGTTGCGTGACGGGTTCGGGCCAACCGGCACCGTTTGCCCTCATCCTGCCTGCGGAAGAGCTTAGACCCAAGCTCAGCGATAGCGCCGTCAGGGAGACGTTTGAAGCGGAGCTGTCGACCCTGCTCGACGAAGTGAACAAAGAGGTCGAGGCGTTCGAGCGGCTCCAGTTCCTGGCGGTCGTCAAAGAGCCGTGGCTCATCGAGAACGGCTTCCTCACGCCGACTATGAAGATCAAGCGTGGAACGATCGAGGACACCTACGGCCCGCAAACCGAGGGCTGGTACGCCGCTGGGAAACGCGTGATCTGGGAGGCCTAGCGCCGGCCCGGCCCCGTGCGCTAAGGTCCCTCACCAGAGGAACGGAGTCGACCGAATGACCGAAAGAGTCGAGAAAATCCTGGCCAATTACGCCGGGGAAAACCCCGGCGTCGTCGGAAACCTGAGGAAGTTCCTCAATCACGGGCGACTCGGGGGGACCGGAAAGATGGTGATCTTACCCGTCGACCAAGGTTTCGAGCACGGTCCTGCCCGGTCGTTCGCACCGAATCCACCGGGCTACGACCCGGGCTATCATCCCAAGCTTGCGGTCGATGCTGGCTGTAGCGGCTATGCTGCGCCTCTCGGCTTCATCGAGTCGATCGCTCATGAGTACGCCGGCCGGCTACCGCTGATCTTGAAGGTCAACAACAGCGACTCCCTCGGCGGCCCGGACGCCCCTTGTTCGGCGTTGACGTCCGCCGTCGATGACGCACTTCGTCTAGGGTGTGCGGCCGTCGGGTACACGATCTACCCAGGCAGCGGTCTTCGCAATGAGATGTACCAAGACCTTCGAGACCTCATCAACGATGCTCGGGCCGTGGGCCTTCCGACGATCGTCTGGGCCTACCCGCGTGGAAACGTGAGCAAAGAAGGTGAGACCGCAATCGACGTCGTCGCTTACGCCGCGCAGATCGCCTGCCAGCTCGGTGCCCACGTCGTGAAGGTGAAGCCGCCCACCGAGGTCGTCTTCCAGGATGCGGCGAAAAAGAGCTACGAAAACATTCCGATCGGTACCCTGGCTGAGCGTATCCAGCATGTCGTGCAGGCCTCTTTCAACGGGCGGCGCATCGTCATCTTCTCGGGCGGCGCCGCGAAGGGGACCGAGGCCGTGCTCGAAGAGATCAAGCAGATCGCCGAGGGCGGCGCCTACGGCTCGATCGTCGGTCGGAATGCCTTCCAGCGCACGCACGCCGATGCGGTAAAGCTGCTTCAAGACATCATGGATATCTATGCCGCGCAGGCATAGCGAGCGCCGTGTGTGACTAAGCGCCCTGTTCCTCCGATTGTGACCGCTGCTTGGGATGCCTACGGGGATCGCCGCGAGGTAGTCGAGATCCGCGAGCTGGACGTCAACGTCTCGACCAACTTGGTGTATCTCCTCCTGCTCGACGATGGCCATTCGGTGGTAGCCAAGCGATCGAGCTACGGGTCGTACGTCCACTTTCGCCAGGACCACATCCGCATCGACGAGTGGATCCACCGCTTGCGCGGGACGCGTTACGCGACCTTCCTGGCCGACGTCCTCGCCAAGAACGAAGAGGTGTTCACCTACCGTGAGAAGGACGCATGGGTCGTCTTCTACGGCCAGCAACCTTTCTACGACTTCTTGCCGAAGGTGCTGCCCGACCAACAGATCGAGGCGTTTGGCGAGGAGATGGGTCTCTTTCATCGGTCCTGTCTCGAGATCTCCGACCGTGTGCGACCAACCTGGCAGTCACTCGGAGCTGATGTCGCGAGCCTTCACGACGCGATCGGAAGCTCCCAATGGCGACGCGAACGGGGTTTCAGCGATACGGTGACCGGATTTGTCCGAGCCCATTGCGATGCGTTCTTGGCCAATGCCGATGCTCTCGGGTACCACGAGTGGACCAAGATTCCGGTTTTGATCGACTGGAACATCGGCAACTTCTCGGTGGGCATGGACGGTGATGGCTTCAAGTTCTTTTCTCGGTGGGACTACGACTGGTTCCGGATCGAGCCGCAAATGCTCGACTTGTACTTCTGTGCGCGCGTCGTCCGTGAGGAGGGCGACCAGAATACTTTTAGCTACACGGTCGATCCCCTGTTCGAGCCGCGCTTCCAAAAGTTCCTCCGCGCCTACCACGAGGTTCACTGCCTCACGAAGGAAGAGCTGCTCTTCTTGAAAGAGGCGTACCGCTTCTTCATCTTGAATTACGTCCTCCGAGTCGGAGAGCACTTCTTCCGCCCCGACATCTGCCAACGCCTGCAGCACGAAGCAGTGGAGGAGTACCTCCCGAACCTAGAGCTAGTCGACTTCGAACCGTTGCTGGAAGTGCTTTAGACAGCGCCAGCGACAACGCCAGTGTTAGTACTCTTCCTCGGACGCCTTCGGCGAGCAATTGGTCCCGCCCCACCACCCCCACACTAACGCCTAAGTGGCGATCGAGTCGCAGATGTATGTGGGGATGATTCCCGAGGTTCGGACCATGAGATCCGCCTGTTCTGGAAGCGTGTTGCCCGAGAGTACGAGGACGGTGTCGAATCCGTAGGTGTTCGCGCCGATGATGTCGGTCCGGAGCGTGTCGCCCACGAACAGCACGTCCCGTTTCGTGACGTCGGGTACTTGCTCCCTTGCTCGTGCCAGGGCGTACGCGAACATCATCGAGTCGGGCTTGCCGAAGCGCACGAAGGTTTTCTCGGTGATGTCGGAGAGCAAGCCGCCGAGGCTTCCGACCGCAATGGCAATTTCGTTGCCACGCATAGGGTACGTGATGTCGGCGTTTGCAACGATGACCGGAACGTTCACGCGCCGAATCAAGTTGAGGGTGGCGTTGACGTCTTTGAACCAATCGAACCCCTCGTCATCGAGCAACACGATGGCGACTAGGTTGTCCGTGCCGTTGCACTCGGCGATCGGTACGGGGATCTTGCCGGCGATCTCGATGTAGTGCGCAGACTCGGGTTTTCCGAGATACGCCACCTTGCCGTAGGGGATCTGGTTCTCGAGATACTGCGCCGCCAGTAGGCCAGACGAGATGTATCTTTCGGGGGGAAGAAGCTCGCCTCCGGCTTGCTCCGCGTATCTTTCCGCCATTGCTTCGGGCGAGCGAGATGAGTCGTTGGTCACGACGAAGACCTGCTTGCCCGCCGCGATCATCGAGGTCACCGCTTCGAGTGCCCCGTCGATCAATCCCGACGAGCTCTTCAGCACCCCATAGGCGTCGAGAAAGATGACCGAATACTTTTCGGCGGTCTCTCGGAAGGAATGTACGTCCATAGGTCGGACATATGCGTTCCATGCGGGCTGGTCAATTGTCGTCGCTCTTGGGAGCGGCGGGGCGGGCGGGGGTAGGGACCGGCGCCGGTGCTGGAGCTCGGTTTCTCAGGGCGCCGATCAGCACGGCGACGATGATGAAGATGAAGATGCCCATCGCCACCAACACGCCGATCAATCGCTCGAAGAAATGGTCGATCAGGCCACGACCCGTCTCCTCGAATCGGCCCAACGCTTCGTCCACACCGGTGTTGACCGAGTCGAGCACCTCGACTCGTTCGCCCTCCAGTGCTTCGAGGATCTGTTTACGCTCCTCCTCGATAGCGATGAATACTGCCTCTCGCTCGAGGGTGAAGGCCTCGAGGAGCCGCGTCGTCTGGTTGCCGAACGTGTTTTTGAACTCACCGAGGAAAGCAGAGATGTCATTCATCGATTCGACCAGCGTCTCCGTCGGCCCGCTGAGGCGCTCCTCAAAAAGTGAGTGGATAAGGTACTCTGCTTGCCAGCGTGCCTCGAGCGGCATTTGCACCGAGAGAATCGCGATTCGGTCGTTGAGGTCTCGGAAGGTTTCTTCCATGCTAGCCACGGCCTTGAGCCCGCCAGGGCCTTCCGCGTGCACGAATGAGGCGAGGTCGGCTTGCGCAGTGGGACGCACGAACAGCCGGCCCTCGATCGGGTGAGCTGCCACCCATTCGGTCACTCGCTGCTTCAAGCGGTTGAAGTTCTGCTCGGGCATGACTCCGGCCGCGAGCTCCTCGGCTTCTTGGTCGAGTTGAATGGCTGTGTCGTTGACACATGCTTGATGGGCCCCGAATGCATCTTTCCCATCGCCTTCCGTGAAAAACGCGCGCTGCTGTCCTGCCAGCGCCCAGAGCTCGAGCAGTCCTGCAAATGGGTCCTGATTGAATGCCGCCGCCCGGGCCTGAGGAGATGCGTACATGCGCCAGATCAGCGCACGTTCTTGAATCTCGCGGTCTTGAGTCTCTTCGACGATATCCATGGCGCACTTCGCGACCAGTTGAGTGAAGCGCGATGCAAACTCGTAGTCGGCCGCCCGAAGCTCAGTGACGGAGACGTCCTCGCTTGCCATGTTTGCCATCAGGGCCGGCTTGTCCGGTACTCCCCCGCAGCCGATCCAGACGGTCGCGAGCAGTGTGGAGATAGTGGCTTTGAACGTGTATCTCATAACCACGAGCGCCGACTGACGAGTGCGAAGCCTGCGATCAGCAAAGCGATCAGCTCGAGCGCCGCCCCTTCGTTTGCCCCCGGCGACGCGGCGCACCTTCCGTTCGAGCTTGTACTGGTGGGTTTGCCAAGGTGCTTGAGGTCGTCCTTGGCTTGGTCGATGGGCTTGGTGAGGCTGCACAGACTGACCCGCAACGGATCGGCTTTGGCGCGGTATGCATACACCAAGTAGGTCGCGCCTTCGGAAAACGGATACCCACAGACGGCACCGGTCGACGCGGTGAGGACCGCGACTTCTCCGCGCTCGACGCCCTTCCACGCTCGCTTCACCGTCAGCCTAACCTCGAGACCGCGAAACTGGGTCGCAGTGTTGGGTGAGATCTTGGTGACCGTCCCTTCGAAGATCGCTTGCGACTGGGCTCTCCCTTCTTCGAGGGTTTGCTTCATGCAACTGCACGCCCGTGCCTTCCCGATTGGAGCGAAAGCCGCGGCACACAAAACAAGCAACGATAGCCAGCGCATAGCCTCTCTTCTAGCATGCGTCGTCAGCCTTCCGAAGGCGCTTTGACAGTGCTCGGGGTGCCGGCTAAATCAGCCGCCCGCTCGGGGGTATTGAAATCTTGGGTATTGGAGAGGTGGCCGAGTGGTCGAAGGCAGCCGCTTGCTAAGCGGCCGTGCGGTGTAGAGCCGTACCGGGGGTTCGAATCCCTTCCTCTCCGCAACAGACGAGCGCCCTTAGGACCCATAGCTCAATTGGATAGAGCGCCGGTCTACGGAACCGGAGGTTGCAGGTTCGAGTCCTGCTGGGTCCGCCCCGTGGTGACGAAGTCACTTTACGGGGTAGACGTTGATGTGGGCTTCGTCGTTCTGGGAGGAGAGGACGGCGCCGGTGATGATCGAACCGACGAAGAGCCCTACGCCCGTGTAGAACACGCCGGGGTTGCGGATTTGGCTACCGGTCGTGAACGGATCGTTGTTGTAGCTGACCGAGGCGAACATCATCGCCAACCCTGCGATCGCGCCCGAGGCGAACACGGCCCAACCCGCTTTTCGGATGCGGCGCTTGTCGACGTAGCGGCCTTCGACGATCGCACTTTCGGTGAGGGTGACCGGCTGGCTGACGTTGACCGGTGGGCCTCCGCGAAGCGACAGGGCCATTCGGTGCGTGCCCGAGAGTAAAGTCGCCTGACACGGCGCTTCGCAGATCGGTCGGTAAGCCCTGGTGACGATTTCTCCATAGTAGGGCGCCACGCTGAAGCCGTACCCGCCGAAGCCCCAGCCGCCCCAGCCCGCGCCGACACCAACGCCGTAGCTCACACCGCTCACCTGAGAGTAGGCACCGCCGGCTAGGAGTTGAAACCCGATGCCGTCGGTGGGCGAGCGAAAGTCGAGACGCACGGGCTTGCCGTAGAGGAGTACTTGGCCTGGGCGCTGAAGGATGACGCCCTCCGATGGGATGAGCTTCGGTACCTCCGGGGGTGGCATTGGCGGTGGTGTGTCGATGACCACGACCCCGTCGTCACGGATTTGCCCCTGGCTCTGGCCGAGTGCTTGCCCAGCGTGAACCAGCGAACCGAGCAAGACCACTAAGGCCAACAAGACGAGCGCGACTGAAAAACGCATGAATCGCTCCAGCAATATGAATAAGCCCCCTTGCCCGCTTCATTACATCATAGCGTAAAAAAAGGCCCCGCCACACGTCGGACACCGCTACCGTTGCTCCCTTCCGGGCCTGGCGGGTTTCACGGGCCGACGTTGGCAGGACCATAGGGCGGAGAGGAAGGGATTCGAACCCCCGGTACCTTTCGGTACACACGATTTCCAGTCGTGCACCTTCGACCA
>CAXMND010000232.1:0-5196 GCA_964194675.1 uncultured Coxiellaceae bacterium
CCATGGAGCGCCAGTCGAAGGCAATGAGCTGGCTCAGGTCGGGACTGTTCGCCGTCGGCTCGGGGTAGCTCCACGCGGCGTTCTCCGCCGCACGGTCGCCGGCCCTTACCGTCCAGTAGCGCGCTCGGCCCTTGTAGGGGCAGTCGGAGGTACGGTCAGTTGGGTGCAGCCGGTCCATCTTCACGTCCTCGCGCGGAAAGTAGTAGATGGGAAGAAGACCGGTTTCAAAGAGCAACCCGACGCGAGTGGTGTCCGCGATGACCTGGTCGCCGAAGAATACGCGCACCCGCCGTGGGCTCGGCTCGACAGCTACGACGTGTTGGGACGGATCGCTACCGGGGCCGGTGACCGATAAGACTCGAGGTGCCGTCATGTCGTCTCCTTTCCCGTTGGCCCGAGGTGGCGTCGATTGAGGATATCCGCCAGGCGCGGCCGCGCAAAGCATTGAAATCAGAAGGGCTAGGCGAAGAAGAAGACGTTCATGCCGGTGGACCGATACCGGAAACTAGTGCCGGGGGCGGGACTCGAACCCGCTGAACGCACGCTACAAACGCCCTCTCGTGGTCTGGCAAAGTTAACTCATAAGGTGTTCTGCGCAATTCGGGGGCCAAATCGGGGACTGAAGGAGTTACTCGAGCGGGGTCCATGGGGGCGGCTGGCCCGAGTCGTCGAGAGCGCCAGCGGCGATCCACGCCAGTCCGAGGCAACGCTGCTCCGCCGATAACGCCTCGCGGACTTCGAACATGTGTCGCAAGTCTTTTAGGAGTGTGTCCGGTCGGTCCGTGGCAAACGGGTAGCCGGACGATTCGAAGACAGCCTGTGCCTTGGCGTTCTCGCTGAGGGTGGCGTTGTGGCACTTGTCGCAGTGGGCGACGAAAATTGGAGCCACGTCTGCGTAGCGTGCGGCCACCGGGGGCGTGACGCAGGGGTCGCTGATCTCAACCTCCTCGGCAACCATTGGCTCAACCATCTTGTCACTAGTGCAGGCCGCAAACAGAGCGACGTGAGCCGTCGTGAGCCAAAGCCCGTGCTTCATGGTGGCTAGTTTGCGCCAAGTTGGCTTAGTCCGCTGCCGCATTGACAATGTGGGGCGACGCTTCCCATTCTTAGCTACCGTGCGCGTTTCAAAGCGGCTTTTCATGGGGCTCGTTCCGGTGTCGGTTTGGTTCAGCAGCCGACCATCGCTGAGGGGAATCACGCGCCCACTGATGCGCTTCTTTGGTAGCGCCACCATGTGGATGGCCAAAGCGCGTCCTCAGTCGAATATCGACGACGTCGGGAAAGAGTGGCAGCGCATGTTTCCTTCGCGCAAGGAAGTCCCAATCACGGGCGTTGAGGACGGTACGGTCTACGCGGAAATCCACACGAAGTGTCCACATCGCGGTACCGGCAATGTCGATGGTTGCTATCGAATGATGGAGTACGACCGAAAAATGCTCGAACGCATCGGAGGGCAGTTCGTCGTGCTTCGTTCCCAGGCTGAGCCAGGTGTCAAAGTCTGCCAAGTCGCAATTCGGAAGGCTGACGTTTCGGTGGATGACCTCGTTCCCGCGCACATCCGGGTCAAGAGGACAGCCCAGCATCACCCCAACTCCTGACGGGCCTTATCTGGTGAAAGGTGGAAGAAAACCTTCCCAGGTTGAAATTGAGGAAACAACTTCAACCTGGGAAGATCTCCCGCTCCCTGTTCGCGCTCCTTGTGTTGTTCCTAGACTATTCGGCGTTACCGCCGGTCAATCGGTCACTGCCGTTCTGACCTTCTAGTCTGGCGGAGGCACCAACGCTACGGGCACACCTGCATCAAGGAGAAGTCTCTTCGAGATCGGTTCTTCCAGTATGCGCCGAATGAATCCTCGCCGCCGCATTCCGAGCACGATCGTGTCCGCGTGAGTCTCCTGCGCCATCGCGAGGATACCGTCCACATGCAGGCCCTCAAAGACGTGGACCGACAGCCGAAGGCGTGAAGTGGTCTCCCGCCGAGGCCACTCCTCCCAGAGTTCCTCAATTCGCTTCTGAATCTCATCCGCGGCGGCCTGGAACTCCTCGGCTGGTGGTTCGAGGCGCGGCAAATCCGTTATTCCAGGGACTCCCGCCGGGAGATTAAGGTGCGGTTCGATGACGTGTAGAACGTAAAGCTTTGCGTCGAACGCGTGAGATAGGGCCAACGCGTACTCACACGCCCCCAGTTGCTCCGGCTTGAGGTCCGTCGCGTAGAGAACGGTCTCGAGCTTGTAGGCCATACAATGTCGTGTCCCTAGCACGAGTGGTGGTTTGAGCCAACAGCTACAAACGCCCCATGGTCGCCGTCCAGCAGGCGCTCGGGCTTCGACCACTCAGCCACCATGCGCTCGGCCGCTACTCCGTAGCAAGCCAAGCGGTGACCAACGGGCACTCAATCAAAGCGGTGCAAGCGCAGCTCAGACACCGTTCCGAGCAAAGTACGCACGTCTACGCGCACCTTGGATCGCGTCGGAGACAAGCCAGCCTCCTGTTCAGCGACTGCCGGTTCGCTTGAGCGGGTAGTCTTGAATGAGGATCTCGGGGGGAACGCCGTACGGTTAGCCCTTTCCTCGGGAAGTCGATCCAACCGGCGTCGATTTCCGGGAACATGATAGTGTCCGCTCTTCATGTCCGTCTCGACCGAACAATGGCGCGCGCAAGGACGGTTCACGAGGCTGCTCGGGCACGAGATCTTCTACATGGACACGCCTGAGGCGGGCAAACCCGTCATCTTCTTGATCCACGGTTTTCCAACGTCTTCGTGGGATTGGGCTCCAATTTGGAATGAGTTGAGCGCGTCGTATCGTTTGGTCGCACTCGACCTGCTCGGCTTCGGGTTCAGCGACAAGCCAAACCCCCACACGTACAGCATCATGGAGCAAGCAGATCTGTGCGAAGCGCTCGTGCAGGAGCTCGCGCTCGAAGACTTCCACGTATTGGCCCACGACTACGGCGACACCGTCGCGCAGGAGATGCTGGCGCGACAAAACGAAGGCACGGGCGTGGGCAAGTGGTTGTCGCTCGGCCTCCTCAATGGGGGACTCTTCCCGGAGACACATCAGGCTCTTCTGATCCAAAAACTTCTGTTGAGCCCAATCGGCCCTTTCCTCAACAAGCTCTCGACGAAGCGTACTCTCGACAAGTCCCTAAGCGCGTTGTTCGGCAACGACACCAAACCGAGCCCGGACCTTCTGAAAAGCTTCTGGGGCCTGATCGATCACAAGGGCGGCAAGGACGTACTCTACCGCCTCTTGACCTACATGACGGATCGAAAAGTGCACCGCGAGCGCTGGATCCAGGCCCTCCGCAACAGCGTCGTCCCCATCGGCCTGATCAACGGCTCGGTCGACCCGGTTTCGGGCGCGCACATGGTGGCGCGCTATCGAGAAGTGGTGAGCGCGGACCACTTCATAGTGGCGCTCCCCACGATAGGGCACTACCCGCACGTCGAAGCCCCAGAGGAAGTGCTCGAGGCGTACCTGCGTTTCCTCAACACCATGTAGAATAGAGGCCATGAGTAGCAAAACGATTGTCCAGTCGAGTAACCTGTTTTGGCTCTTTGCAATCGCTTTGCTGTCGGCCCCACAAGGCGCGTCGGCGCAAAGCAGTTCCGAGGCAGAAGCGCCTGGCCTTTTCGCGGACCTGTTGTCGAGCACACGGGTGTATCCAAACGCTGACGCGGCGCTTACCGGTTTCTCATTGGGGACGCTCTACAGGCCGTCCGACAAGTGCGTTCACCTGGCCGGCGAATTTTTCGCCCGGTTTGGGCGCAGGGATGGAACGCCCGACGATCTCAAAATGCGCACCGCCGGAGGAGCTGTTGGCGCCCTCTGGGGCAACGGGGACTGGGACCACTGGTTTGGGGCGGGCGCGATGTTCGACCTGGGGTGGGGTCGCGTGGGGGCACGAAACGACTTCGTGTCGAGCGCATACTTGCGCGCTCTGCTGTATTGGCGACTACGCGGGGAGTTCTGGGTGGGCCTCGACTTGCGCGCGGGGTACGTAATTGCGCCCGTGACAGTCGGGGGCGTCGGAATCAAGGGACCCGTGCTAGGTCTCGGGATCGGGGCGTCCTGGGGCAAGGATGACGACGACTACGAACCGGCGTCCCAAGCACCCTGAAAGGCCATCATGAGCATCGAAATCTCTTACGTATCGGACGTGCTTTGTATCTGGGCGTACGTCGCCGAAGCGAGGTTGGATGAGCTGCGGCGCGAGTTCGGGAAGTCGGCGGAGCTGAGCTACCGTTTCATCCCGATTTTCGGCGCCACGCGCTACCGGATAGGTGACGGCTGGAAAGATCGAGGCAGCTACGACGGCTTCGGCAAGCACGTTCGGACCGTCGCCAAGGGGTTTCCGCATGTCGCCGTCAGTGATCGAGTGTGGAGCGAAGTGGCACCGACGACGTCGGCGAACGCGCACGAAGTCCTTTGTGCCGCGAGGCTTCTCGTGGAAGAGGGGACTCTCGACAACCAACCCAAAGCCGGCTTTGCAGGGAAGACGACCTTCGAAGAGGCCGCCTGGCGCGTTCGCTGCGCATTCTTCGAGCAGGGGCGAGACATCTCCGACCGTGCGGTTCTGCTCGAGGTCCTTGAAGACATCCATCTTCCCCTCGCGAGGATCGAAGCGAAGATCAAGTCCGGCGAGGCGATGGCCGAGGTCTGTCGCGACGTCGAGCTTCGCGACAAGCTCAAGATCGAAGGCAGCCCGACCTACTACCTCAACCAAGGTCGCCAAAAGCTGTACGGAAACGTCGGCTACCGAGTCGTGTCCGCCAACCTCCGGGAACTCCTGGAGAGCCCTGGCGATCAGGCGTCCTGGTGCTAGCCCGCATCGACAGCCGTTGATCCTAGCGACCGCGAACCGGTGAGGCGCGCAAAAGGAACGGTTCGTATTTCCCCCGGAGAGTTCGCGTTCGCGGACACGTTCGCTGGCGCTGGCGCTGGGACTGACACTCAGGGGGAGCGTCCCCTCCCCATCTGCACCCCGCGCATCTGACTGATGCGTGCAGAGGCGGGACTTGCTTGGGACTGGATGGATTCAAGTCGGAGCGGCCGCCAGTCCGCGGAGCTGAAGCAATCCAGCCCCAGTACGCAGCCCCGCAAAGCGGGGCGAGTACACCCGACGGGTGCGAGTCCCGGGCAGCCCGCCCGAATGCATGCAAACGCTTAGGCCGCTCTTGCAGGCGTATTAGGC
>CAXMND010000233.1:0-4590 GCA_964194675.1 uncultured Coxiellaceae bacterium
CGCGCCCTAGAAGCGGACGAAGACGTCAAACTCGAAAGACAAGTACTGAAGCAGCTCCCCAGGAGCGACCAGTCCGAGTCCCTCGACAAAAAAGAAATCGCCGTAACCCAGCCCAACCCTCACGTTGGCTCGCTTCCATGAGAAGACGGCACCGGGGATGATAGCGGCTGCATGGTTGAGGTCTATGATGTCGACTTCAACCCCGATAATCGCGCCCGTGTCAGGGTCGATTTGGAGAGTCCCCCGCACGATGGGATCGGCCGCGTACGGCACCCAACGGACGGTGAGCGTGAGCGCGGTCACACGGGACACCTTCCATTCGAGCATGCCCCAGAGCTGAAGGAGATCGACCGCCGCTGTGCCGTGGATGGCGTTGCCCGAGGTCTGCGAATCGCCCGTCGTCGTCACAGACGTGTACATCCCTCCGACGTGCGTCCTCAGGATTGGATTGATGCGCACCGATGCGGCGAGCGACATCGGAAGGACCAGATACAGGACTTTCGATTCGAAGGGTTCTTCGAGCGGGTTTGTGGGTATGGTGAGTACCTCGACCTTACCTGTTGCAAAGCCGAAGCTGGCGCTCAGGGCCAGCCGGCGTTTGTCAAAGAAGGTCGATTTGAGCTCGAGATTGGGGGCGACGTCCTCGAGAGCCGCGCCCAAGATCCATGGCATCGTGTAGGTCGTTACCTGCAACTGATCGATGATGCCGTAGCTGACCTTCATGATGCCGATCCGCGTTTCGCGGCGGTAAAGGCTGTACGCCGTGCTGTCGAGTAAGCGCTCTTTGGAAGTGTGATACGCGCGCGCGGCATTCGGCAACGCGCTGCTCACTGCCAAGACCGCCCCAGCGACTGCGACTACCAGCGGAAGGTTCCTGATGGGCTCCCGCATTCACGTATCTCCAGGTTGCAGACAAAAGACCCTGTCGTATCTCGGATTCCCTGGGTGAAGCGATCTAGCTCGAAGAAGTAGACAAAACTTCCGAAATCATCGCTTTCAATCAAGATCTCGAGCCGGCCTTCTCCTGTAACTCGGAAGCTTTGTTCGATCATGAGCTCGTCATCGTCCAATAGGAGGTTCCCGGCGATCACAAATGTGATGATCAAATCCTCGATTCTCTCCCTTAGGCCGACAATCTTGCCGAAGTGCATCGCAAACGGTCCGTCGAACGAAGCTCGAGTATCTCCTTCCAGAAACCGACACTCATCGGCAATGCCCCAAACAAGCGCCCCGATGGATCCACTCTTGAGCGGCATGAACATGTCGAGCACACCGTTGGCGCGGTCGCGGGGCTCGTCCGTCTCGTCTGGCTGCTCCGGCTCCCAACCCGGGCAAATGTGCTTCACCTCCGTTACCCCGCTAGGAAACGGGATGTTGAGTCCTGCGAGGTCGAGGGTGCCGTCTTCGTTGGTCGCCTCGTTGAGCCCCCTCTGCACTTTGATGACCAAGGCTAGAAACAAGTCGGCAAGTTTTGCTTCTTCGATTGCGTTGCGAACCGCTTCGATATACGGGGCGAACTCGGCCATGATCTCACCGCGCACGTTGGCGGTCGGGGCCGCATACGCCGCGAGCACACCCTCGATATCGGGCGGCGGCGGAACGTCGATCGAGTCACAAGATAAGCTCACTGCGGACAGCAGCAAGAGGGTCGTGGTTGTGAATAAGCGGAGCATTGCATTTGAACCGTAGCGAAATTTTGGCAGACTTTCACCGGTCCCCCCCCATGGGGGGCGTCTTCGAGTCAGGTGAGTTCCTTCCTCCCATGGAATTGCATTTTTGGGAAGAGCGGCGCATAAAGACGGTCATGGTCCGTCGTTTTGCCTTCGTTCTACTCTGCGCCACGGTCGTCGTTGGGTGCGGGCACAACAAACGCTCACGACGGACGGTTCTGGAACGGGCGTCGTTTGATTTTCCCTGCGCGAAGGACGACATCGAACTGTTCGTGCTCGACCAAGAGGGTGCGCGGAATCTGTACTCACAGATCGGCGTGCAGGGTTGCGAGAAGAGGGCCGTTTACGTCTTCTCTGCGGATATCGACACATGGGTCCTGAACGGCGTGGTCTTGCCGTCGTCGGCCGACGACCCCCCCGTGCATCACTCGAAAGCGCAAACCAAAAAAGAAAAGCGCGCCGAGAAGAAGAACAAAGAACCTGCCGCGGAGCCTGCGGCTGACGAGCCCGCCGCCGAACCAGCGACCGAGCCAGCGCCGACCGAATAGGCGTGCGGTTACTAAGTTTTCAGTGTCCGATCGGGCGCACCATATCCGTCTTGCCAAGAGGCGTTGCGATCTTGTCAAGAGGCGTTGCGATGCGCCCAACGATCAGGCCGGCCAAGGTCGCCCAGACCAACGCACTGGAATACGTGCCCGAGTCGGTTGCAGTGAGGGCCTGAAGCGCGACCAGCCAGCCCACCAACATGCCCATTCGCACACGCCCGACCGACAATGGCTCTTCGCCGATATCGCCTACCGATGCGACGGACCGCGTGAACGCAATGTTCAGCAGCCACAACAGGCTCAAGACGCCGACTACTGTCAAGAGCGTGGGACTCAGATCCGAAAGCCGGACGCTTGCAAGGGGATCGAGCGTCAAGGCGAAGCCCGCCGCCGCCGCGGATAGACCGGCAAACACCCATTGACGCGGCAGGCCGTCCCTGAGGAGCGCATCCGAGACGAACGCAAGCGCCGCGACGAGACCGAGAAGCGGACTGTGAAGATGGTAGATCGCCCAAAGCGACAGGAGCAGCACGAGAACGGAATCACCAACTTTGGCCTTCAAGCCGGTGCTCCGATTGACGATGCGCACTAAGAACAACGCAACGAACGGAAGCAGAAGGCTCGGGTCGGCTACCAGCGAGAAGGACGCGAACGCAAACGCCATGCCGATGAACGCGCCTGGGTTGTCGTCCGGAACCAGCTCCCTCCCGAGCGCCCAACAACCGAACACCACCAACAGGCCGCCAAACGCCGCAAACGCGATCCCTTTCGCATCGGCGCCGCCGAAGCCCGCGATGGCACTGCACACCGCCGCCGCGATCGGCATGAGGAGCAGCACCGCGCGGTTGCTTTTGTATCGCGGGTCGAGCGGACGCCCTATCGACGTAACGCTGTACAGGGGGTGTTGCGCCATGAGTCTTCGTTCGTTCACGCGACCAGAGGTGGTCCACAGCGACTGTCGCGGCGTCTAGGAACCGCTCGTTGCGGAGGCGTGCTGGTCGGACCGGGTGCCACGCTTGGCGCGGGGGCAGCGGGCCGTGGTACAGCTCCGGGCGACCTCGCTGGCTGGTCAACGCGAATGGGCTTCGCGGCGGGCGGTGCTCGCGTGGGCGCTCGGCGCGCTGAAGGCATCAATGTCGTCGATGCAGGCTCCATGGTTTGGCGCCGCGTGTCGGAAGGCTGAGGCACGCCAGCTTCACACGCTGCCAGGAACAGACATACGAGCAGGATTGCCGTCGACGATATCGCTCTCGTCATCGATCGCCTCCTTCGGTGCGCGGGCCACCTAGGAAGATTGTACGCGCGTCGATCGAAATTATCGAGAGGCTTGACCGTGCTCCAAGTGCAAAGCCGTCGGCGACTGTTTTCGGCCGTACACGACCAACAGGCCGCCGAAGATGAACATCAGCACTCCGTAGACTGCCGACGGAATCGCCATCTCCGCGGACTTCAGCAAGGTCAGGGTCACCATCAAGCCGATGGTCCCATTCTTGATCCCGACCTCGATGGCGATGGTCAGGCCGTCTCTGCGACTGACGCCGAGGAGCCTGCTGCTCGCGAAGCCCGCCGCGATGCCAACGAGGTTGAGAGCGATCGCCGCCGGACCGGCCTGGGCCAAGAGGGAAAGGATCTCGTATCGAGTGCCATAGACGATCATGGCGATCAGCACGACCAGGACCAGCAGGCCGAACTTGCCGACCTGCTTCTCCGCACGCAGCGCAAAGTCGATGGAACGTCGCCGAATGAACATGCCGGCCAAGACCGGAATGACGACGATGACTAACAGCGTGATCACGGTTTTCAGCACTGGGAGGTGTACCGTCTCAGCCTCGCCTGTGGAGTAGAGATCGAGCGCGAGGTTCGTGTAGAGGGGGATGGTGACGATCGTGATGAGGCTGGCGAGGACCGTCAGCGTGATCGAAAGAGCAACGTTACCGCGCGCGAGAAGCGTAAAGATGTTTGACGTGGTCCCCCCAGGGCAGGCGGCGATGATGACCAAGCCCACCGCGATGGCAGGGGAGAGTCCCATCAACTGAGCCAAGCCGAACGCCAACGCAGGGATGAGCACCACCTGAGCCACCGTTCCCACGACCATGGCTCGCGGGCGGGCGAGCACCTCGCGGAAATCTCCAAAGGTGAGGCCAAGGCCCATCCCGGCCATGATGATCATGAGCGCGACGGGGAGGCCGATTGCAATGAGGGGGGACTGCTCCATGACTCGGGCGGGAAGCCGGAGGCTCACCCGCGCGTGGCCGCCGTGTCAAGGACCGATGCTCATGGCGGCGTCACTCCCAACTCCTTCAGCTTCGAGAGGTACCGAACCGCTGCCTTCTCGTTGCCGAGTTGTCGGTTGTAGTTCAACAGGAGCGTCAGGA
>CAXMND010000234.1:0-5436 GCA_964194675.1 uncultured Coxiellaceae bacterium
GTCTTCGTCGCGAACTTCGCTGAGGATCGTGAAATCTCCGACGCCGGAGTGCTAGCAGAGATCCTGTCCGACCTCGGCCGCGATGCAGCCGCAGTGACCGAAGCTTCCAACACGCCCGCCAACAAAGAGCGGCTGCGCGCCCAAACCAAGGAAGCCAAGGAGCACGGAATCTTCGGAGCCCCAAGCTTCACAGTTGGCAAGGAGCTCTTCTGGGGCAACGACCGTCTAGGCACGGCCCTGGCCTGGTCCCTCGGCATGCACTGACGCCGGCACTAGCGCTGGCGCTTACACTGCCGACGGGAGCGCTACTCCACCCGGAACTGTAGCACCGTCCCACCTGGGGCGAGCATACCCGAGAGCTTGACGTTGCCGCTTTCATCGGGCGCACTGCTGTAGAGCTCGAAGACCTCATCGGTCTCTTGGTCGGCAAAGTAGGCAATGCCGCTGCTGTCCGGACTCCATGCAAAGCCAAAGAGAACGGACCCCCCTGCGACGAGCGTGTCGTTGAGCTTGACGCTGCCGCTTCCATCGGGTCCGCTGCTGTAGAGCTCGAAGACCTGATCGGTCTCTTGGTCGGCTAGGTAGGCGATACGGCTGCTGTCCGGACTCCATGCTGCAAAGCCGAGAGAGACACTCCCGCCTGTGACGAGCGGGCCGTTGAGCTTGACGTTGCCGCTTCCATCGGGCCTGCTGCTGTAGAGCTCGAAAACTTCGTCGGCCTCTTGGTCGGCTAGGTAGGCAATACGGCTGCTGTCCGGACTCCATGCTGCAAAACCGAAAGAGATACTCCCGCCTGTGACGAGCGGGCCGTTGAGCTTGGCGTTGCCGCTTCCATCGGGCGCGCTGCTGTAGAGCTCGAGGACCTCATCGGTCTCTTGGTCGGCTCGGTAGGCGATACGGCTACCGTCCGGACTCCATGCAAAGGCAAAGGGAGAAATATCCCCGCCTGCGACAAGCGGGCCGTTGAGCTTGACGTTGGCGCTTCCATCGAGCGCGCTGCTGTAGAGCTCGAAAACTTCGTCGGTCTCTTGGTCGGCTACGTAGCCGATACGGCTGCTGTCCGGACTCCATGCAAAGCCAAAGAGAACAGACCCTCCTGCGACGAGCGGGCCGTTGAGCTTGACGTTGCCGCTTCCATCGGGTGCGCTGCTGTAGAGCTCGAGGACCTCATCGGTCTCTTGGTCGGCTCGGTAGGCGATGCGGCTGCTGTCCGGACTCCATGCAAAGCGCCCAGAAAGACTCCCGCCTGCGACGAGCGCGCCGTTGAGCTTGACGTTGCCGCTTCCATCGGGCGCGCTGCTGTAGAGCTCGAGGACCTCATCGGTCTCTTGGTCGGCTCGGTAGGCGATGTGACTGCTGTCTGGACTCCATGCAAAGGGCCTCGAAACATTCCCGCCTGCGACGAGCGCGCCGTTGAGCTTGACGTTGCCGCTTCCATCGGGTGCGCTGCTGTAGAGCTCGAAGACCTCATCGGTGTCTTGATCGGCTACGTAGCCGATGCGGCTGCTGTCCGGACTCCATGCAAAGGCCCTCGAAACACTCCCGCCTGCGACGAGTGTGCCGTTGAGCTTGATCGAATCACCGCCGTCAGAGGCGACGGCAAAAAGCTCATTCACCTCGTCTTGTTCGATGTCCCCGAGGTACGCGACGTAGCGCCCGTCTGGGCTTGCGCCGAAGGCCGAAACATTTCCGTCCGGCACGGGCGTTTTGGAGAGCTTGACCGGGTTGCTCTCACCACCCAAGGGCGCACGGTACAATTCCACGCGCCGTGCTTCGTCCTTATCGGCCAAGAACAAGACGAAGTGTGTGTTCGTGATCGTCACCACCACGGTATCCGACGCGCTCTGCAGCTCGTTGCTCACCGTGAGCTCGAGCTCGATGGTGACCGACTCCTGTACGATCCAAGGCGCCTCAAAGCGCACCACCGCTTGGTCGGCCCCGTTCAGCGTCACGGTGGGGCCTCTCAGTTGCACCCACGAAAACGCTTGGCCGGTGCCCATCCCTTCCAGGCTGGCCGTCCTGCCTTCGGCGACCTCCTGGTCCGCCCCTGCGTTCACCGTGATCGCCCCGCCGGTACAACCAACGCCATCCGTCCCCCCGCCGCCACAATCGGCAAGAGCCACCATGGTTACAAGGAGGAGTTGTGAGAATGGCTGAACGTCTCGCATGGGGTTTCCTCGCGGCGAAGCGTACTTCGGACTAGCCCGCTTTGCTCGAGAAGAGATCCGACCGCTGCGACGACCCTGGCGGGGCTCCGGGTCCTTGCTAGGGTCTGCGCACCGATGAGAGCTAAGGATAGAACAATGACGCTGCGTGAGACGCATGTCGGGCGGATGCGCGATCGATCGTTCGATGCACTAATAATTGGGGGCGGCATCAACGGGGCGGTGACGGCGGCGTCGCTGGCGGGCAGGGGTGCCTCGGTTGCTCTCGTCGACCGGGACGATTTCGCGAGCTTTACGAGCGAGGCTTCGTCGAATCTCGTATGGGGTGGGTTCAAGTACCTCGAGGGCTACGAGTTCTACCTCGTGTGGAAGCTATGCCGTTCTCGCAATCGCCTCCTGAAAGCGTATCCCGACAATATCAAGGAGATTGGGTTTTACGCCGCGCTTGATAGGAAGGGCCCGTACCCGCCGTGGTTTGCCGCGTTGGGAGCCCTTGCGTATTGGATTATCGGGCTGTTCGGCACGCGTCATCCGCGTCTTTTGAGCCAGAACAAGATCGAGACCGAAGAGCCGGCGATCGACACCGAGTCGGTGCGCGGTGGCATCGAGTACCACGACGGGATTCTGGTCGACAATGACGCACGTTTCGTTTTTTCGTTCGTGCGGTCAGCCATTGAGGCGGGAGCCGCAGTGGCGAACTACGTTGAACTTGTCGCCGCTGAGCGTGAGGGCGACCAATGGAAAGCCAGGCTTCGCGACCTCGATACCGGTGAGGAGTTTACGACCACCGCTCGCACGATCGTGAACGCGGCCGGGCCGTTCGTCGATGAGTTGAACCGCGAGTGGGGAATCAAGACGGAGCACCGAATCGTCTACTCGAAGGGCATTCACCTCATCGTGCCCCGTCTCACGACTCGACACCACCACAAGGTACTTGCGTTCTTCGACGACACCGAACGCCTCTTCTATGTCATTCCGATGGGTCGACGATCGGTCATCGGCACCACCGACACCCGCGTCGACACGCCCTACACCGAGGTGACGCACGACGACATCGAGTTCTTGCTTGCACAGATCAACAAGCGGATGGATCTTGAGACGCCCCTTACGAAGGCTGACGTCGTCGCCGCGCGCTGCGGTGTCCGCCCGCTCGTGGTGAGCAGTGAGGGGAGTGACCAAACCGAAGTCGACTGGACCAAACTCAGCCGGAAGCACGCAGTCGAGGTCGATCACCATCAGCACGTGGTAAGCATCTTCGGCGGCAAGCTCACCGACTGTCTCAATGTGGGCGAAGAGGTCGCAGAGGAGATCGAGCGCCTCGGCATCCCCCTCGAGAAGGATCTCCACAATTGGTACGGCGAGCCGGCACCGGCCACGCGCAAAGAGTTCTACCGCCAGGCCCGACTCATGCGACTCGACGATCTTCGGGAAAAGCCCGACACCGAGCCTTTGACCGATCGACTGTGGCGAAGATACGGGCGTCGCGCCTTCGCCATGCTCGAAAAGATCCGTCGCGACCCCACTATGGCGGAAGACATCATGGGTTCGGCCGACTATCTGCGTGCGGAGTTGTATTCGGCAGCCGAGTCAGAGATGATCACGAGGCTCGAGGACTTCATGCGCCGACGCTCCAAGATCGAGTTGGTGGTTCGGGATGAAGCTATCGAGAACTCTCCCGGCCTTCACGAGGTCGCGGAGATCCTCTTCGGTGACGATGCCGAGCGCCGCCTCGCCGAGTACTTCGGCAGGAAGCTCCCCGAAGCAACCTCGCATTGACCTGGGCGTTCGCAGACAAGGTGACCGAAGGGTATGATGCAGCATGCGCCCCATGAGGGAGATCGCCATCGGGACAGCCGCGTTCATCGCGATCACCGTGTTCGCGGCTTGCGGCAGCGACGGCGCCAGTAGTGCCGGCACAGGCGGCATCGGCGGCGTGGATGGCATGGGCGGCACCGGCGGCGAACCGGAAAGCAACGCCACGATCAACGAAGCGGTCATGCGGGATACGGCAACCGCCGCACTCAGCGCCGCCCAGATTACGGTTGCGGGCGACGGCGAGGCTGGCGCGTTCGAGCTGCTTGATGTCGGCACGAGCGCGGTCGAACTGCTCACACCTGAGGAGGGCGAAAAAACCACACTCGCGAGCACGGAGAGCTTCGAGAGACTGAAGCAAGGGGAGGGTTGCGAGTGCACCGAGAACAGCTGCAGCTTCGACGGCTGCGATAGTGGCACAGGCCAGCTCAACACCAGCGGCAGCGTGGCTCTCGCTGCCAGCGCGCAGGTCAGCACATGGGACACACAAATGACTTTTAACAAGGTCACCTATACCGGCGGACGACCCACGGGCGGCTCGATCGACGTGAGCGCCTCGGTAATGGTCGGCGGTGAGACTTTCACAACCAACTCATCGGTGGCGTTCTGACAGCTTCGCTCCTTCGTCGGGCGTGCTACGCGGTGCCGGGGGCGGGACTTGCTCGGCAGTCCAAAAAACCGACTGATAGCGGGCAGGCGCATCGGCCGAATCCTTTAATCCAGCCGCCCACTGATCAGCAGATGGCGATCGAACACGGTTTCAGCGAAAAATCGTACTTCATGACCGCCTCCTTCGAGCCTCACGTGGCTTCATGGACCACCTCCAAGCTAGGCTGCGACTCTACGCACGTCTGCGGGGTCGCACCGCGACGAATCCGTCGTTCGGTTGCGGGGTAACCGACAACGTATCGTCCGACGGATCTCCTCAAGACGGACTGAGCGGCTGATTCGCGTCCGATGTGCGCTCGTGGGCAAGGGCGTCGAGCACGGCGGCACACCAGCGCTCGACCGCCTCGATCATTGGAAAGTGCCCCACGCCATCGAGCAACTGCAGGTCGCTATTCGCGATCTCGTCGTGCAGTACGTGGGCCATCTTCTCCACGGCGACCGGGTCCTGGCGCGCCCACACGATGTGAACCGGGAGGTCGGTGTCGCGCAGGGCGCCGATCCAGCGGTGCCAGAACTTGTAGCGCTCGTCGATGTACCGGGTCACCGCCGGCAGCACGGCGCGGCCACCTCCCGCCACGAGCTGGGTCCACATGGCGTCGAGCTCCTCGTCGTCGAGAAACGACGGGTCGGCGAACAGCTTGCGCATGTTGCGGTGGAACAGACGCTGGCTGGCAAGTCGGGCTACCACCGAGCCGACCAGCGGCGCCTTGAGCAAGCGCTGCATGATCCGCAGATTCGCGAGCTCGATGTGCATGCTGCCGTTGCACAGCGTGAGAGAGCGGAGCTTGAT
>CAXMND010000235.1:0-12086 GCA_964194675.1 uncultured Coxiellaceae bacterium
CTCGCGTCGACTCGACCTGCCGCTACTCAGCGTCCTCGGAAACGCCTTCCATCTCGGAACTAGCGCCCCCGATGACATTGTCGCGTTGCTCTTCGAGCAGGGCGAGCCCGATGGCCATCGCCCTACGCACGCGCTCGAGAAGAGCCTCGTCCGTCGCGATCTTCTGAACAGCATCCGACAGCTTCGATTCAAGCTGGGACTTGACGGCCTCGAGTGAGCCCACCCGAGATGCGAGATCACGCTTGTCGCTCTCAAGCAGCGCCACCCGGGCAATGCTGGTGTCGAACTCCTCTTGAAGTCCGTCTCGCGCAGCTGTGGTCTCGGTGAGCTCCGCCTGGAGTCGATCTCGAGTCTCTTGTGTTTCGGCTAGCTGAGCGCTCGTTGTGGCCAGCGCACCTTCGATCTCGGTGAGCTTCGATTCGAGCTCAGCGTTGCGCTCGGCGTTGAGCTGCTCTCGCTCCCTAATCCCAGCGAGCTCGGTCTCGGTGTCAGCGAGCTTGCGACCGAGTGTTGCCAACTGCCTCGAGTGCTCGCCTTCGAGCGTTTCGAGCTCGAGCTCCCTTTCGCCTTGAAGCGTTGCCTCACGCTCTGCCAGCGTGCGCTTCCAGGCGTCTTCGACCGCGGCAACCTGCGCCGCTGCCTCGGTCTCGAGCTCCTCTCGGAGCGCCGCTAGGGATGCCTGTTTGGCTGCCTCCGCCTCCGCAGAGGCTTGTGCCAATGCTGCCGAGCGCTCGTCGGTAAGCTCTGATCGGAGCGCCGCAACCGCCGTTTCCTTTTCGCTGGTCGCGGCCCGAAGCGCGGCCACGCTATCTTCTTCGGCCTTCGCACGCGCTGCGGCTGACTCGGCCTTGACCAGATCCATCGCCTCTTCGTGTCCCAGGACGGCCCTGGCTAGCTCGGCGTCGTGGGTGCTCCTAAGCGCAGCCACGTCTGCGGCGCGCCCCTCACGCTCTTGGCCGAGTGACTCTTCGAGGCCCTGTGCTTTGTGGTGCTCACGCTCGAACCGCGCCTTCACATCCTCGAATCGCTTGTTCGCACCTTCCTTGTCTTCGGTGAGGCTCGCGATCGCTTCTTGCGCTTTCGAAAACGAGCGCTCGAGGTCTGCCATCTTCTCGCCGAAGTCCGCTCGCCCACGCTCGAGGGCAATCGATTGGTCCCTCAGCTCGAGGATCTCCTTGTCACGCACACTCAACTGGTCGCGCATATCGAGGATCTCTTTGTCCTTCGAGTTCAGAGTCTCGCGAAGATCCAAGAATTGGCGGCTCGATACGCCCCCGGAGGACTGAGCGAGCTTTGCTTTGAGCTCGGAAATTTCGGAACGCAAGCGTGCGGCGGCGAGCAGACCACTTCCCGAATCTTCGGGTGCCGGCCTCACCGATTCTGGCGGCGACGACGGCGGAGCAGAGGTCCCGACGGTCGCCTCCTGCGGCGGTGCGTCTGAAACCATGATCACGTCATCGAGCTCGACGTCCTCGTATTCCCCTGTGCCCGGTTCTATCGGTTCTTCGGCGGCAACCTTTTCGTCTCCGCTGTCCATCATCAGAGCGTCGAAAGCGTTTTCCGCGAACGCATCGATCTCTTCGTCGATCTCGGGAGACCCCTCGATCTTCCTTGGCACATCGCTTTCCATCTCGTCGTCGGACATTTCGTGTTCCCCTTCGATTTCGATTTCCGTCGCCGGTAGTGGCTCGAGCGGGACTAGATCCAGCATCCGCGCCACGAGGTCCTCTACGCTCACGGGACGGCGGACATAATCTTCCGCTTTCGACTTCGTCTTCTTGTGCTGCTCGAACAGGTTATCAGCGTTCTCGTCGTTTGACAGAATGATGATCGGGATATGCCCGAGCCTCTTGCTTCGCTTGATCTTGCGGCCCACCAAGAATCCGTTGTCATCGCCGAGCTCGACGGCCAGGACGATGAGGTCCGGAGGGTTGATCTTGGCGGCGTCCATGCCGGTTTTTCCGTCCGGAGCAAGCTCGACTTCGACTTCGTAACGGCCGAGATGGGCGTGCAGAGCCGCGGCAAATTGACTCTCGCTGTCGATCACCAGAACGCGATGCAACCGATTCCCCCTAACCTTGCAAAGTTCCGCTAGTGTCAAAAAGAGGATAGATGCCTGACGGTTGTCCTGTCAACGGGGACCCTCGGCTATTTCGGGTCCTACAGGTTGCTTTCAGTAACTGACGCGCGCGCTGGCGGCGAGCTGGAACAGGATCGGCCGCTCGAGGTCGCCGAAAAACACGTAGTTCAAGCCACCTTGCCGGCGGATGGTGACCACGTGCCTTCCCACATCGTGATAGTAGAGCTCACGCCCGCCCACATGTATGCGCTGGGCGGAATCGACGAGCCTGCGATCTTGGAATACCAGCAGCGTGACCCGTCGTCCTCCGTGTGTGTAGTAAAGTGCGGCCGCGGGTTTCGCGCCGATCCTGATGTATCGAGCCCCGACGAGCTTCGTGCCCTGCCCCTCAAACTTGGCGGGCCTCACCGGGAACGGTGTCTTGCCGCGGAAGTAGTGCGCGACCTCTTGGGGCTCGTCTGTCGGCACATCCGAAGGAAGCCCTTGGGAGTGAAGGTTCACGACATCTTGGAGTATGCCCATGCTCGCACTCTGATAGGTCCCGCCCTGCGGCAAACCCACGACTCCGCCGAGAACCAAGAGCGCTACGGCGGCCGCGGCGATCGGCCACGCCTGGCGCCATCGCATCGGGCGCACTTGCGCCAACGACGTGCTGTCCGCGCGCGCCTCGTCTATCTCGTCGAGTCGGTTCAGCGTGCGCCCCCAAAGGTGCTGGGGCGCCTTCACGCCACCTACCGCCTCACGCGTCTGCCGTCGAAAAGACGCCTCGAAGGCCAAATGCTCCTGGCAGCCGACACACGCCTCAATGTGACGCTCGAACTCGACCTGTGCCGCCGGATCGAGCTCTCCATCGACCAGCGCTCCGAGATGGCGACGCACGAGCTTGCAGCTCATGGCTTGCCCGCCTTTCGTGTTCGAAACTCTTCGAGCGAAAGCGGTTCCGCTGGCTCGCCCTCATCGTCCCCGTCGATGATGCCGAGCTCACGCGCCTGCGCCTGCAACGACAGTTGGAGTTGCTTCCGCGCACGGTGAAGGCGCGACATCACGGTGCCGATCGGGCAACCCACGATTCCCGCGATCTCTTTGTAGGAAAGCTCCTCGACGTCGGCAAGAAGAACCATGGCGCGTGCATCCTCGGAAAGCTCATCGAAGGCACGCGTGATCTCGCGTGCGATCAGCTTGCGTTGTGCGTCGCCGACCGGGTCGGTGAGGCCACGCATGCTGGCGCGACTCATGACGCCTTCGCCGACTGGCGTCGCCATCGGACCCTCGAACACCTGACGCTCGCGGACGCTACGTCGATAGCGATTGACGAAGGTGTTCATCTGGATTCGCAAGAGCCACGCCTTGAAATTGGTTCCAGCTTCGAACCGATCGTAGAAGCGATAAGCGCGAACGAGGGTATCCTGGACGAGGTCCTCCGCGTCCGCGGCGGCGCGGGTGAGCCGAAGGGCGGTCGCGTAGAGGGTGTCCATATGAGGCCGTGCATCTGCTTCGAACGACCGACGTTCGTTTGCGATTTCCTTGGCGCTTCTGGGCATGCCTAGTGCTCACACAACCCCTCGGGGGTGAGATTATTCCGAGGGTTTGGTGGAGTCCTGGTCTTTGGGACTCCTATCGGCAGTTTGCCGCACTTTCAGCTCCAATTCCTCAATTCTCGCCTGGAGCCGAACCACCTCGCCCTGAAGCTGTTTCACATGGGCCGCCGCCCCGTCGAGAATGGCCCGAACCCTGTCGTCTGCGGCCTCGCGAACCTCGGCGCCGAGCTCTTCAGCGCGCACGACGAGCTTCCCGACCGGCCCCTCCTTGAGGGTCGAAAAGAGACGCTCACGGCCGCTCTGAATGAACCCCCGGAGGTTGCTCACCGACCAGGCGGTGGCATTGCCGCTCTTCTGTTGCTCGTAGATGATCTGCGCGAGGGTGACCTTGGTGAGATCTCGCTTCGAGCGATTGTCGAAGACTTTGACTTCTTCTCCGTTGCGCACGAGCTCCGCAATACGGTCGAGCGTGACGTAGCGACTGTCACGAGTGTCATACAATTTACGGTTCGCATACCGCTTAATTACGCGGACCTGCTCAACGGGCGCCATCGCCTATCGAGGCTAGCGCTGCGACGCATTGCGTCAAGGTGGCGCCTCGAGCCAGCCTCACTAGGCTGAAGACCTGGTTCAGGACATGCAACGGGAAACGGCGTTCTCAGGCTTGTTCAAGCGTCTGGCGCGGATCGATGAGATCGACATGCGTGTAGCGCTGATCTGCGATCGGTTGGAGAGCCCCTCGGTTGAAGACGCTCTTGAGCTGGTGGGTGCCGCCTACCGCGCTGCCGCGCTGGGGGATGCAGACGGGCAGACCGTATTCCTCGCCCTCGGGTGGGCACTCTTCGAGCCGCGTCTCGCGCACCGTCGCACTGAGCTCGGTGCGGAAGCCAAAAACGCCGAGCTTCGTCACCTCGCTGACTTCTTGATCCGGCCCGAAGAAAACGACGCTGTGGAAACGAAGCGGCGCATCCCGGACTTCGGTCGAGGTCGCCCCCTCACGCTCGGGGAGCGGAAGTCGCTCGCTCGCACGCACGACCGAAGGCTCATTCAACGGGTGGTGCGCGATCCGCATCCAGACGTCGTGCGCATCTTGCTCGACAACCCTTCGCTGACCGAAGAGGACGTCGTGCACATTTGCGCCATCCGTCCGAACGAGCCTGGCGTGCTTCAAGCCGTCTATCGGCATCGACGATGGGTGGTGCGCTACCGTCCGCGGAACGCGATCCTACGCAATCCAGATTGCCCGCCAGACACCGCACTCCTGCTTGCGCCACTCCTCCGACCTGGCGAGCTCAAGGAAGCCGCAATGGCCTCCGGGTTGGTGCCAGCGTTGCGACTCAGCTGCCGGTCAATACTCGCGCTCAGAGAGGCCCGGTCGGAACGGGTCTAGGCGATAGCCGTAGGCCGAGCCGGGATCAAATAGCCGTTATGACTTGGTCTCGATTTTGTTTTCGACTTTGGGCTCGACGACCTCGGCGTCCTCGACCCGCGAAGCTGCCTTGTCCGGGACCTGCTTCTCGGTCGGGGTGATATCGATGTCGTCGTCGGTGTTGAGGCCGCGCTTCAGGTTGCGAATTGCCTTGCCGAGACCCTCGCCGATCTGTGGTAAGCGCCCGGCGCCGAAGATCAGCATGACGATCAAGAAGACAATGACTAGCTCGCCGAATCCTAGATTGGGCACGGTTTCCCTCCTGCATCAACGGTACGCTCCCCCGCGAGCGTCTGCAAGTCCAGGGCGTGTGGTATGGAAGGCCCCGGGCGATGAAACACTACAAAGAGCTGGATCCCACCGACCTGCGTGGAGTGATCTTCGATATCGACGATACGGTGACGAACGACGGTGTGCTCGAGGCCGAGGCCTTCGTTGCGATGCATCGACTTCGTTCGGCAGGCATCATCCTGGTCGCGGTCACGGGTCGCCCGCTCGGTTGGACCGACGTCGTCGCACGAATGTGGCCTGTCCAGATCGCAGTTGGTGAAAACGGCGCTGGATGGGCTTGGATGGATGGGATCCGAGCACGCGAGGGGTACTTTGCCGAGCCAGACGAACGGGCCGCGCACGATCGCTTGCTCGACACGATTCGCCAGGACGTCGCCGTCAGGATGCCGCACGTTCAACTCGCGAACGACCGTGGTGCCCGACGCTGTGACCTAGCGTTCGACGTCGGAGAGGAAGTGACACTACCGCCCGCCGACATCGACGCTTTGGTGGCCCTGATTGAGAATCACGGCATGCGGAGCGCCGTCTCTACGGTTCATGCACACGCCATCCCAGGCGACTGGGACAAGGCATGCGGAGTCGAGAAGGCTCTTCTGGAGGTATTGGGCGTCGACCTGGGCCCGGAGATCGACCGATGGGTATTCATCGGAGACAGCGGGAACGACGCCGCTGCTTTCGCTCACTTCCCCCTGAGCGTCGGCGTTGCAAACGTCCGCGATCACCTTCACCGACTTCCGACGCCTCCGCGATACGTCACAGACTCCGACCGGGGCCGAGGCTTTGCAGAGCTCGCTGCTCACCTTTGCGACGGCCGTGGCTGACTCCAAACATCGACGACGTCGCAGGGCCGGAACCGAAGCCCACTACTCCGACGGTCGTTACTACGATCAGGCGTATCGAGGTCGGCGACACGACGTTCGATTCTACACCGACCTCGCCGTCGAGTCTCGGGGGCCCGTGCTCGAGCTTGGCGTCGGCACCGGACGCGTCGCTTTGTCGATCGCAAAAGAGGGCATCGAGGTCGTCGGAGTCGAACCGATGGAGTCCATGCTCGAGAGAGCCGAAGAGCGCCTCGGGCGATTGCCCCATGCCGTACGCGATCGGGTCGAGCTCCGCCAGGCTGATCTCCGCAAGCTGCGGCTCCGCCGACGGTTTCCCCTGGTGATCGCGCCCTTCAATGTCTGGAACCACCTCTACACCCGCAACGACATCGAGCGTGGATTTCGCACGGTGCGCCATCACCTGCAGCGCGGGGGCCGATTCGCGTTCGACGTGCTGCTACCCGACCCGGAGAGTCTCGCCCGAACCCCCGCGAAACAATATCGTGGAGGCCAGGTTCCGCATCCACGTGATGGCGTGCGCTGTCGATACAGCGAGTATTTCAGCTACGAGCCTGCGTCCCAAGTCGAAACCGTCATGATGGACTTCGAGCACCCTTCGAATCCGAAACGATCGTTCTGTACCCCGCTCACGCAACGGCACTTTTTTCCCGCCGAGCTCGAAGCCCTACTCCACTACAACGGGTTCAGCATCGTAAGCCACCACGGCGATTTCGCCGGCAAGCCCATCGGTCGCGCCACTGAATCTCAAGTCATCATTGCTACTCTCGGAGGAGGACGTCGCAGTAATACTTGATACGCTTCACGATCTTGCCGTGGGGGCGCTCATGAATGTCCTTCTTTAGCGCCAGCATGACGCGCCGCTGCAACGTGTACGAGTTGCGCTTCCTCTTTGGCGGCGGCGAACCTCCCTCGGCCTCGAGCGGCGCCCATAAGTCCTCCGGCCGCCATTGCCAAACCTCGAGGTCCGCTACGTCGATCCGGTCGAGCATCTGTTCCGCCAAAGATCGTTTCTTTGGATCGGCTGCGAGCTCGGCAGCCCACCTGTCGACCGAGTCGGTCACCGGGCGACCCTCCTGATCAACGGTCATCGGGTCGCCCATCCCCTTCTTCGCGGGACCCGACCTGCCGTATTCAACCGCATCGCGATCGTTTTCGACACCCAAAAATGCGAACACTCGCTCGAGTTGGGACTCGGGGCTCTGCACGAGATCTTCGTAGACGACGTGCAGCACTGGAACCGGCCGCTCTCGAAGAAAGCTCGCCATCGCGGGCACGTATCGCTCGAGAATCGGATTGAATGCATGCGAGGCTTCCCAATCACCGTTGAAGAAGCTGTTGGCGTAGGAGCTGAACACCGCGAGTGGATGCCTGGTGAGCACCACGTACTTGGCGTCCGGGTAGAGCCGCTGGAGGAACGGCAGAACCAATGCGTTGGCGGGGGTTTTGTCGAGAAAGTACTTCGCGTCACTGGTCGAGAGCATTCGGCCGTACAGCGTGTCCGCGTACGCACGCAGCGCATCGAGATAGTCCTGCTCACCGCGCGGCAGATCCTCGATGAACGCGCCCATCGCCTCCGCGGCGTTGATGTGATCGTACGGCGCTTTGTCGACGTTCCCATAGACTCCGAGATGAGCGATCGGGGTGATCAGATGCGGCTCGGGATGGGTGAAAATCTCGGAGTGTGCCCCCATCATCCGTTGGAGGAGTGTCGACCCGGCGCGGGGTGGCGAGACTACGAAGACGAGGGACATCCGTTCCTCCGTGCATATCGTCGATGGCTACGCAGACGTCTTCTCCCGCGCAGCGAGTTGGCGCAAGACGTATTGGAGGATGCCCCCCTGTAGGAAGTACTCGACCTCCTGCGGCGTATCGAGCCGAGCCGACACCTGGAACGATTTTCCGGAATCGGTCGTGACCGAAAGCATCTTGCCTGGGCTCAAGCCCTCCGACACCCCCAAGATGGCGAACGTTTCATCGCCGGTCAGGGCGAGGCTCTCGCGCCCGTCGCCACCTTGGAATTCGAGCGGAAGAACGCCCATCCCGATCAAGTTGGAACGGTGGATACGCTCGTAGCTCTCCGCGATCACGGCGCGCACCCCGAGAAGCAACGTGCCCTTGGCAGCCCAGTCCCGTGACGACCCGGTGCCGTACTCCTTGCCTGCGATGACGACCAGGGGCGTACCGTCCGCCTGGTACCGCATGGCCGCGTCGTAGATGCTCATCTGCTCATTGTTGGGAAGGTACCGAGTGACTCCGCCCTCGGTTCCCGGCGCCAGTAGGTTCCGCAGCCGAATGTTCGCAAATGTGCCCCGCATCATGACTTCGTGGTTGCCGCGGCGACTGCCGTAGCTGTTAAAATCGCGCGGGGAAACACCGTTGTCCTGAAGGTAGCGCGCCGCGGGGCCATCGAGCGCGATGGCTCCCGCCGGCGAGATGTGGTCGGTGGTCACCGAATCGCCAAGTAGGCAAAGCACTCGCGCCCCCTCGATGTCCTTTGGCGGAGTGGGGTCGCCCGCGTCGACGCCCTCGAAAAACGGGGGCAAGCGGACATAAGTCGATTTTGGATCCCACCGGTACTGGTCCGATTGCTCGAACGTGACGTCCTGCCACTCGGGCGGGCCGTCGAGAACGACCGCATAGCGCTCGAGAAACTGGTCCCTCTTGACGGATGAGCGAAGTGACTCGGTGATCTCCTCGCGGGAGGGCCAGATATCGCGAAGGAAAACATCCTTCCCGTCGACGTCCTGGCCGAGCGGATCGGTTTCGAAGTCGATGTCCATGGTGCCTGCCAACGCGTAGGCGACGACGAGTGGAGGCGATGCCAGGTAGTTCGCTCTCGTGAGCGGGTTGACGCGGCCTTCGAAGTTGCGGTTTCCACTGAGTGCCGAGATCACGATCAGATCGTTGGCCTCGATCGCCTCGCTGATTTCGGGATCGAGTGGGCCGGAATTGCCGATGCAGGTCGTGCAACCGTAGCCAACCAGATTGAAGCGAAGCACCTCCAGGTCGGACATCAGGCCGGAGGCCTTGAGATATTCGGTCACCACCTGGGAGCCAGGCGCGAGACTGGTCTTGACCCAGGGCTTGCTTCGAAGGCCTTTCTCGACCGCCTTCTTGGCGACGAGTCCCGCCGCGAGCATGACCGAAGGGTTGGATGTGTTGGTGCAGCTCGTGATCGCGGCGATGACGACCGCGCCGTTCTGTACCGGAAAGGTCTCGTCGCCCCGGGTGACCTCGACCGCCTCATCGCCCGAAGCGCCAAACCCCTCGAGGACGTTGTGCCACGCACGCTTGGACTCCGACAGGGGGATGCGGTCTTGCGGTCGCTTGGGTCCCGCGATCGACGGAACGACATCGCCCAAATCGAGCTGAAGAGAATCGGTGAACCTCGGGTCTGGTGCACTCGCCGTGTGGAACAGCCCCTGCTCCTTGAGAACCCGCTCGACGATGTCGACGTGCACCTCGTCGCGGCCCGTGAAACGCAGGTATGCCAATGTCTCGTCGTCGACAGGGAAAAAACCCATGGTGGCGCCATACTCGGGCGCCATGTTGGCGATCGTCGCGCGATCGGCAAGCGAAAGAGACTCCATGCCCTCGCCGTAGAACTCGACGAATTTCCCGACGACGCCCTTCTCGCGGAGCATCTGCGTTACCGTTAGAACGGCGTCCGTGGCGGTCGCGCCTTCGGGGAGCTTCCCCGTGAGCTTGAAGCCGACAACTTGAGGCAAGAGCATGCTGATCGGTTGCCCGAGCATCGCAGCCTCGGCCTCGATGCCGCCAACGCCCCAACCCAGTACGCCGAGCCCGTTGATCATCGTGGTATGCGAGTCAGTGCCGACCAGGCTGTCGGGATAGGCGATGATCTTCCCATTGGCCTCGCGCGTGAATACCACTCGCGCGAGATACTCGAGGTTCACCTGGTGCACGATGCCCGTGCCCGGCGGGACTACGCTCATGTTCTCGAACGCCGTCTGACCCCACTTCAGAAATTGATATCGCTCCTGGTTTCGCTCGAACTCGCGGCGCACGTTGTCCTCGAACGAACGAAGCAACCCATACGAATCGACTTGAACCGAGTGGTCGATCACGAGATCCGCGGGCTGTAGCGGGTTGATCCGGCTCGGGTCGCCGCCCATCTTGGCAAATTGGTCGCGCATCGCCGCAAGGTCGACGACCGCCGGCACCCCGGTGAAGTCTTGAAGGAGGACACGCGAGGGTCGAAAGGCGATCTCGGTGCTCGGCGCTGCCGCTTGGTCCCAGTTGGCAAGCGCCTCGATGTCGTCTCGAGTGACCGTCGTGCCGTCTTCGTAGCGAAGAAGGTTCTCGAGCAAGACTCGGATGGAATACGGCAGGGTTGTGATGCCTTCGAAACCCGCTCGAATCAGCGCGTCCAGGCGGTGGATCTCGACTTGACGACCTCCAGCCTGGATGGTGACACGGCTCTGAAAGGAATCTTGTGACGTCATGTGGAACTGCCTACCACGCGGTGTGTGGCGCGCCAGCCTGGCCCTCCGCTAAGCACTAAAACGCTGCGTGACAACGGCTCGAATCGGAGCTACACACTGCAGCCTTCGGCGCCGTAGCCAAGTGGTAAGGCAGAGGTTTGCAAAATCTCCATTCACCAGTTCGAATCTGGTCGGCGCCTCCAGTCCCTATGGCGCCAGTGCCCCCGGGGCGCCAATTTGGCCGCGCGCCCTAGCTGATCCGTCGCAGCGTATTGCGATCGCTGTGGTGGAAGAGGTCAGGAAGGCCCTTGATGCGCATGACCGTGTCCTCCGCATACGAAAAGGACCCGTCTTCGTTGAAGGTCACGTCAATGTGATAGCGAACGGTTTTGAACTGCTCGTCGAGAAAGGGTCCCGAGGAAATGCCGAACACGTCGGAGCCTTCCTCGGCTTCGAGCCGGAAGCTCTTAGCGTCGCGTTCGGCAGGGCCACCTGCGAGCACGCAGATGCCGCGTGGGACGACGAAGCTCAGCATCACTTGCTTGGCTTTCGCATCCCAAAGCCAGTAGCCGACCTGCTCGTGGAACGGGTCTTCCGCGTTGAGACGCCAGGCTACCCGGAAGTACCGTAGCCCGTAGAGGGACTGCTCGTGGTTTTCCACGAGACCGGTGGACTCGAACTCGAGTCGCTCACGGAACGCATTGCGCTCGATCTCGGTGCGATCGTCGTCGGGCGAAACGTCGGCGCCCTGAGACCCCTCCCAAACACCCTGAAGCGCTGCGAGAGGACCAAGCTCGTGGGTGTCTTCGTTCGTCATGGAAGCTTAATTTTTTGGAGCACGCGCGGGCAATCGAGCGCCCCAAGAAAGGCGACCAGCGCGTCGATCTCCTGATCGGTGAGCCCGCGATCGGCTAGCAACGACGTCTTGTTTTTGTTGTCGATGCCGCCGATCGCCATCAAGCGAACCGCTCCGTCGAGCGTGTCGACCGACCCATCATGGAAGTACGGCGCGCTCTTCGACACATTGCGGAGGGACGGAACCTTGAACGCAGCCCAATCCGCTTCGTTCTCGGTGACCGCGGCACGACCGATGTCGACCTCCTCCTCGGCGATGCCATCAGTGCCAATTCCGGTGTTATAATAGACGCCGTCCGGAACTCCCATCGCGCTCGAGAAAAGCGGGGGCGCATGGCACGCCACACACTGTGCCTTGCCCATGAAAACGCCCCACCCCTCCTTCTGCTGATCTGTGAGAGCGCTCTCATCGCCCTTAGCAAACCGGTCGTACGCGGTGTTGTTGCAAATGAGGGTCCTCTCGTAGGCTGCAATCGCTTTTGCAACGGTGTCCGGTGTCATGCCTTCGTCCGGAAACGCCTGGGCGAACGCGTCTTTGTAGCCTTTGATCTTCGACAGCTTTTGGGTCTTCCTGGCCAAGTTCTCCTTGCCCACGCCCATGTTGCC
>CAXMND010000236.1:0-6826 GCA_964194675.1 uncultured Coxiellaceae bacterium
TTGACGTACGTCCCGTTCGTGGAGTTCATGTCTACCAGGAAGTGCATGCCGTTCCGAATCTCCACGCGCGCATGCCGCCGTGAGACGCTGTCGTTGTCGAGGATGATCGTGTTCTCGCCTCCACGCCCAAGCTTCACCGCCCCGTCTGCCAAGGAGAAACGCTTCCCGAGCTCCCTCGAGTTCACCGTGTAGATGATCACCAGGCAATCCTGCCCGTCTCCGCCTTTGATGTGGACGTCGGGGTAGGGCGTGACCCTGGTTTTGATCTCACTTGGCACGGGAGTCGGCAGGCCGCGGAGGTTGGGGCGTTCCGGCCTATGCACTCAGAGTAGAAAGGGGCTCTTTCACAGTCAATAGCGCTGGATGAACCGCATGTTGCGCTGGTTGATCCAGACATGCGCAAGCACAGGGCCCCAGAGCACCCCGGTCAGCGCGAATATCGCGCCAAGAAGGACGCCCATGGCGAACGCCCACACCGACCATGCGAAGAACACGCGCTTGGGACCTACATGCACCGCACCGAAAATTAGAGAGGTAAGCCACAACCCGAGCACCGGTTGCATCGCGCCACGAAAGAAGAGCTCTTCCGCGAATCCAGACGAGAGCGCGAGCCAGGTGATCTGTCGGGGCGGCAGCTCGCCCAGAATCGAGCCGAGCTCATGATGGAGGTCGCGTGCCCACTGCATGCGCCGGACGAGCTGACGCGTGATTGCGACCACCACGATACCGAGCACGAGCCCGAGCGTAAGAGAGACCATGAGTCGCGTCGCGTATGGGCGGGTCATCCAGGTCGCGTGCAACTCCCAGGCATAACGGTTGTCGCCCAACCATGCCCAAAGCAAGGCGATCATCGTCAGCGGCAGATAGACGACGGTGGCGAGGGTCGAGATGCGAGCGTGCGATGGCAAGGCCGAGCGGGATGTATCAAAGTGACAATCGAACGGCAATGGGAAGCAGCCACGCAATTGACATGCCCGTGAGAAGCGGAGTACTAGCCAAGGCCATACGCCCATGAGCGGCCAGCCAGGCGAAGACGTCGCAAAGATCCTCGTAGTGGACGACGAGGTTGTGATCCGTGAAATCCTCGCGGATTTTCTCACCATGGAAGGGTTCTACGTGCGCACCGCGGAGGATGGCGGAAGCGCTTTGGTGGAGCTGTCACGCGATCGTTTTGATCTCGTCCTGAGCGACCTGAAGATGCCCAACATGGGCGGGCTCGAGCTGCTCAGCGCAATCCGCAAACACACACCTCACGTGGTCACGATCATCATGACGGGGTTCGGAACGGTCGAAACCGCCATTGAGGCGATGAAGCAGGGTGCCTACGACTACGTGCTCAAGCCCTTCAAGGTGGAAGAGGTAGTGCACACGATTCGCCGCGGCCTCGAGAAACAGCGGCTCCAAGCCGAGAACTTTCGCCTGAAAGAGGCGCTTTCACTTTACAAGGTGAGCGAGGCGATTGCCGCCAGCTTGTCTCTCGAGCAAGTGGTTCACACGCTGAGCCGCGCCGCGATCGACGAGGTCGATTCCGACATGGTGTTCGTGCTTCTGAGTGACGGCGGCAAGAGCTTCTATCGGCGTACGACCGAGCTCGGCCCGAACTTTCGCCTTCGTCGTGAATCAGACGCACTGAGCATCCCGGCCCTCACCGAGCACTTCTTACACGCCCCAGCCCTCCTCGAGCACGGCGAGCGTTCGTGGCGCTTCTTCGAAAAGGTCGGTGAAGAACCGATGCCGCAGTCCCTGGCCGTGGCACGGCTGACGGCTCGGGGCGACACGATCGGCTTCCTCTGCGCCGTGAGCTACTCGGCCGGCAAGCGCTTCGACGAGGGGCAACGGAAGCTCCTCCACGCGACGGCGGACCGAGCCTCCGCCGCGATCGAGAACGCACGCCTTTACGAGGATCTCCAGGCCACCTTCAAGCAGACCATCCGAGGCCTCGCCAGCGCGATCGACAAGATGGACCGTTACACGGCCGGACACTCGGCGCGGGTGGCCGCCTATGCGCAGATCCTGGCCATCAAGCTAGGCCTCGGCGACGAGGAGATCGAAATCGTGCGCCAGTCGGCACTGATGCACGATATCGGCAAGATCGGCTGCGTCATGAACCTCAATAAGCCCGGAAAGCTCTCCCACCAGGAATACGAAATTTTCAAGGAACATCCAGATCATGGGCGCGATATCTTACAACCGATCGAGTTTTTGCACCCGCTGATTCCCGGGGTCCATCTGCACCACGAGCGATGGGATGGGCTTGGCTATCCACTCGGGCTCAAGGGGAACGATGTGCCGTTGGTCGCTCGGATCATTGCCGTCGCTGACACCTACGACGCGATGACCAGCGACCGGGCATACCGCAAGGCGCTCGCCCACGATATCGCGATTTCCGAGATCAATCGCTGTGGCGGCACGCAGTTCGACGCCGAGATAGCCCACGGCTTTTTAGAGTCGATCGACGAGTTTCGTGTCGATGGGCGTTCTCTCGAGGAGTTCCCAGACGTCAAAGAGACCCAGTCGGGGCTCATGGCGCCACGGACGTGATCGCGTCCGATGGTGGGGCGGGCAGCGCGAAGGCAGCGCCCCACGATCGCGAGTCTGCCGGGGCATTCCAGCGACGCGCGATGGGGTTTCGCCCCGGGATCTCGAAACGGGTCACCAGCGTCATTGCCCGGGGTCGGACGGGCCTTAGGCGCCGGGGAGCGACCGTTACGAACGTGAGGGTCTGGTCGGGGCCGATCGAGGGGTCCGAATAGTCGAGGTCACCGAGCCCGTCAGCCACGAGGCGGCGTACGGTCTTCGGGTTTCGAAACGAATGCGTAGTCGTGACGAGCTCGTGATGGTTGGTCGTCCAAACGGTGGGTCCCGTCGTCAGCTGTTTGGGATTGCCGAGCTGGTCGCAACCGAGGATGAGTGAGAACAGCGCAGCCAGAGCCAACGGCTGCCTAGGTCGACTCACGGCTTCGCTCCCGCGCCACGTCTCGCTCCGTCGCGACCCCCGGCACGGGAAGCGGGGCTTCCCCTTCTTCTTCCTTGTCCTGCCATGGGTACTTGATGCGGTTGTGATACGCGTTACACAGGGTGTCCGTGAGCGTGTTCTGCAACACGCGCAGGTCTTCCATCGTGAGCCCACATTCGTCGAGCTGGCCCTGTCGCAGCTTCACATTCATCACCCGCAAGACGATCGCCTCGAACTTCTCACGCGTCGGCTCGTCGACCGTGCGTGCTGCAGCTTCGATCGCATCGATCAGCATCAAGATCGCGGTCTCTTTGGTCCGTGGCCTCATTCCCGGGTAACGAAACGCGGCATCGGAAAGCCCCTTGGGGTTCCCTTGCTCCAGGCACTTGTGCCAGAAGTACTCGATGACGCTCGTCCCGTGGTGGGTGTAGGCGAACTCGACCACGGGCTCAGGAACGCCGCCCTCTCTCAAGATACGGGCTCCTTCGACGACGTGCGCCATGATCGCATCCGCGCTGACGTCCGGCTCGAGGTCGATGTGAGGCGTCGGTTCGCCGCGTGACAGATTCTCGACGAAGTACTTCGGCTGAATCGTCTTGCCGAGGTCGTGGTAGTAGGCACCAACACGGGTGAGCAACGCGTCAGCACCGATGGCGGCCGCCGCCCCTTCGGCGAGGTTGGCCATTGCGCGCGCGTGCTGCCAAGATCCGGGGGCCTCGCGGGCCATCTTGCGAAGGAGCGGGTGGTCGACGTCGGTGAGCTCTTGCAGCCTTCCACGCGTCACCACGCCGAGCGTAGCCGTAGCGACCCGCTGGAAGAGCACGGCGAGCACGCCCGAGATCATGCCGCCAGCGATCGTGGCAAGCAGCGTCGATTCGTTCAAGCTCGCCACGTCCCCGATTACGTCGATCTCGTTACCTACCGACATCGCCATGCTGATCAGCACCAAGGCCGCGAAGAGCCCTGCCGTCGTCCCAGCCACCAACATGTGCGTCGCATGCTTGCGATCATGAAAGAAGATCACGACGCCAAGCGTGGTAGCGAGGTACGCGACCACAACCGGCATCGTGAAGTGCACGAACGATGAAGCGACGAGCGTGGTCAGCAAGCCCGATGCAATGGCCGTCCCCCGATCGAAATAGAGGGCGGCCCACAAGGGCACCGTCGCGAGCGGAAGCACGTACGGGGACAATCCCGTGAACAGGAGCAGTAGCTTGGCCCCCCCACACGTCGCGCATACCAGCACCAGGAGACCGGCTTGTGTGCGTAGTAGTGTTCCCCGCCCTCCAGTGAATATTCGAAGGAATGCGAGAAAGATGTACGCGATGAGAAAGTAGCTGATCCACGCGCCGAACAAGGTCGAGCGCGCCGGTGGTCGTCGGCCTCGTTCAAAGGCTCGCACGATGCGCCGTTCGTCGAGGTCATCGACGACCTGTCCTCGCTGCACGACGAGAGGCTCCGGAAGGCCACGATGGCGAAGCGCCTTGGCGCTCGGGAGGTAGTTGTTCGGAATCCGAAGTGTGACGGGGGCCGGCTGCACCGGGTCGACGCGTAGTGGCTCGACTACCACCTCGAGCTGGCTAACCAGGGTGATGATCGACGCAAACACGGCGCTCAAGATCAAGCCCGAGGTGCGACCAGCGATGAGGCGTGTGCGGAGCATCGTGAGCGGAAGGGCCCGCCTAGGCGAACCCTAGTGAGCAGCCTCCTTGGGTTCAAGCGCGGGTTTGCTCTGCCCCACCATCTCGTCCGGGCCTTCGAACGAAAGGATACCGAATCGACCCGGTACATGGAAATCGCCAATTCCAAGGGGTGACCACGCGGCGGCTTGCTGGCGATCGCGGGTGAGATCCATCACGTATAGGTTAGCGCGCCACGTGTCACCGATCGCCGGAGGCGACGCTGGGCGGTTTATCGAGCTGAACGCATGCCACGGGATCGCTCGGGTTTGTACCACCGCTAGCCTCGGAACACTCGATCCGTCGGTGGTGCACCCCATCGCAGCGGCGAGGACGAGGAGCAAGAGAAGAGACGAAAATCGCATGGCGGATCTAGCGTCGCGATTTTCGTCGCGACTTCTTCTGCATCTTTCGCTTGGACTTCTTCTTGCTCTTGTTGACGCCTCGCCGCTCGGTTGGGTTCGGCCCCAAGCCGCCCTGTTCGGCGACTGCAGCCTGCAACAACGAATCCGCAAGATTCGCCATCATCGGATTGCCTTCGAGGCCGCCGGTTTGAATCGCGTCGCGGAGCCGGTTCGCCGACGCCAACTGCTTCATCCCGGGGATCTTCGACAGCAACCCCGCCTGTGAGCCGATGCTGCCCATCATCTGCCGCATGAACGCGAAGCGTTGAAGGATCTCGGCGACCTGTTTTTCGGAGGTGCCCGATCCCTTGGCGACACGAACGAGCCGAGTCGGTTGCTTTTCGAACAGATCGGCCTTCGCTCGCTCTTGGCGCGTCATCGAGCTGACGATGGCCTTGATCTGGCCGATCTCTCGCTCATCGACTTGGAAGCCGTCGGGCACGCTGTCCGCGAAGAACGGGACCTTGTCGAGCATTTCCTGAAGCGGCCCCATGTTCTGCAGCATCTGTAGCTGGTCCAGGAAGTCGTCGAGAGTGAACTGGCCGCGCAACATGCGCTTGGCGTCTTCCTCGGCTTTCTTTTCATCGACGATCTCTTCGAAGTCCTGCATCAAGCCGACGACATCGCCCATGCCGAGAATGCGGCTCGCCATGCCCTCAGCTCGGAACTCCTCGAGGCGGTCGAGCGTTTCGCCGGTACCGACGAATTTCACCGCCGTCCCGGTGACGTTCTTGATCGAAATCGCCGCACCGCCGCGCGCGTCACCGTCGAGCTTGGTCAGGATCACGCCGCTCAACTCGAGTTGCTGGTGGAACGCCTTGGCGGTCTTGACCGAGTCTTGCCCAATCATTGCATCGACCACGAGGAAGACGTTCTGAGGCTCGACCGACGATCGAATCTCCGACAGCTCCTGCATGAGGCGCTCGTCGATCGCGAGCCGGCCCGCCGTGTCGTAGATGACGGTGTCGCACTTCAGCCGTTTGGCTTCGGCGAGACCACGTTTGCAGATCTCGATCGGCAAACCGCCAGGGATCGAGAAAACCGGAACGTCGATCTGCTCACCGAGGACCTGAAGCTGCTCGATGGCGCCTGGTCGAGCGATGTCGGCGGCGACGAGAAGCGGCTTGCGGGCGTTGCTCTCCTCGAGAAGACGGGCGAGCTTGGCCGCGGTGGTCGTCTTGCCGGAACCCTGAAGGCCCACCATCATGATGCCGGTCGGCTTGGGCTTTTTCGCGAACTCGACTGCTTCCCCTTCGAACGCCATCATCGACTCGAGCTCGTCCTGGCAGATCTTCACGAACTGCTCCGCAGGGCCAACTTTGATCTTGCGGCCCTTCGTCTTGGTGGCGGTCTGGACCACCTGGCCGACGGCCCTTTCCTTCACACTCGCGAGAAATGCCTTTGTCACCCCGAACTCGACGTCGGCCTCAAGCAGTGAAAGGCGCACGTCGCGGAGCGCTTGATCGATGTTCTCTTCGCTTAGTTCGGTCACACCGGCCAAGCGATTGCGAGCGTTTCGAAAACCCTTTGTCAGCGTCTCAAACATGAGGGATGCGGCTCCGGCGCGTAGCATGTGCCGAAGCGACCGCGCAACCTCTTAGCACCTTGACCGCAGGTGGCGACCGTTGGATGGTCCCCGCGCATGCCCGACGCGCTGCCCGAGAAGGGGGATCCCGAGGCGATCTATGTGATCGACATCAGCTCGTACGTGTTTCGCGCCTATCATGCGCTGCCTCCACTCTCGAACAGCAAAGGGGAGCCGACACACGCGGTCGCCGGGGTCTCAG
>CAXMND010000237.1:0-7786 GCA_964194675.1 uncultured Coxiellaceae bacterium
TCTACGAGCAGCTTGAGCGAGTCGTGCGTCGTGAAGATCCCGATGATCTTCACGCCGTCGACCACGACCACCGAACCGTGCTTGTGCTCGAGCATCTGCTTCAGGACGTCGATGAGCGGCGTTTCTTTTGAGACGGTGTACGCCTCTTGGGTCATCGCCTCTTCGACCGTGGTCGTGTCGGGGTTCACCTCGTTGAGGCCGGCGATCATGCCGAGGTCTCGATCGCTGACGATGCCGTCGAGCTCCCCACCGTGCAGCACAGGCAGGTGGCGAATACGGTATTTTTGCATCATCTTTTGAGCGAACGTGATCGTTTGCTCGCTCCCCACGGTGTGTGGAAGAGGAGTCATGTATTCGGCGATCGGCGCGTTCTGGTCCATGCGGCGAGCTGTACCACGTTCGGCCGCTCCCGCCACACTCAGAGTCGCCCAGACGAGGGGTGTCCGGTGGACGCGGATCCTGCACAAAATGGGCTCACCGGCGAAGAAGCTGCGCGCCCATGGACCCCAAAGAATGCCGACGGAGGGCCGGCGGGCGTTGGCACACTCGATGCACCGCTGGTAGATCTCCAAACCTCTCAAGGAGAAGATCATGAGCGCGGAAGAAGCAGACAAGTCACTAAAGAAAGACATCGAAGACACCCGTCAGGACCTAAAGCGCATGGCCGACGAAATTAAGGTGAAGCTACACCTAGCCGGCATGGACGCCAAGGATGCGTGGGACGAGATCCAGCCGCGCCTCGAGGAATTCGAGAAGCGTTTCGACGCGAAGGCCGACGACGTAGGCGAGGAGCTCAAGGCGTTGGGGGGCGAGATCAAGCAACGCCTGCTCAACATCAAGAACAAGCTCACCCCAGGCTGAAGTCACGTCGCGCGACGATCCGTGAGTCTGTAGCTGATTCGCCCCGGCAGGTATTCGCTCTCGATCCGCGTGTGGATCGAGACGAAGCCGTCGGTATGGAATTGAAACTCGAGATAGCGAGTACCCCGATCCCCCTCGAAAGTTTGATGGAGGTCGTGGCCTTGGATGTGCGCACTAGCGTTCACGAGATCACCGCCGAGGCCCTTGGCGCGGATGGCGTGCCCATCGATTGGAAGATCGAACTCCCGGTCCTTCAAACGCACCAGAACGCGCTCGTCCTCGAAGACGACCTGAAACCTCGGAAAAGGCCGAGTGCTTGCGCGTAGACGCCTTCGAGCCACGCTGCGCTGGAGTATGCCCAGGTCCGCCGTTGCGGCATCGATCGCCTGATCAATGCGTCCTCGATCTCCGGTGGTTTCGACGTACAGATATGCGCCGTTGTACGAGGCCAACGAAGCTTGCGCCTGCACCCCGGCCGCGATCACCACCCAAACGAACCCCAAGCGCCGCACGTCTGCTGTACGGCGAAGGCGAGCGATGATTACGTCCCGCCGGACTCGTTCCGAACGATGAAGACACTGCATGGTGCGTTGCGCACGATACTCTCGGCGACTCTACCGAGTAGTTGACGGAGCATTCCCGTCCGGCCGTGAGAACCAACCACGATCAGGCTGGCATGGGTTCTTTTGGCGACCTTGCAAATCGCGTCGGCCGGATGCGCACTCGGAATGGCGTCGTACTGCACGTCGGGGCCCTGCCAAAAAGGGGACACGCTACCCCCTTATTACCGCCCTGATTTCAGCCACTTGCGAGGCACACCGCGACAACCGAGGCCCTCTTTGCGTTGTCGCGGTGTGCCTCGCAAGTCGCTGAAATTACACTGTTTGCGGGGAGGCAGCGTGTCCCCAATTTTGTCCTGTACAGGCGTCACCTTGCGGGGGGGAGGTAGTGATGTCCGTTTTTGGCTAGTTTATTAAGTACTTGTAATTGTTGTTGGTTTTGTTGTTTGGTGGGTCTGTTAACTTGACACTTATTACTGTCATAGTTATAGATGAGACAATAGGAGGTGCAGAATGGAATTCGTATTGATCACGCTTGGAGTGTGGGCGGCCGTCGCGGCGGCGGCGATTCTGCCTGGTTTCCTCTTGAGCCGGGTGGCTCGCGGTTGGCACGGAGCCCACGCATAATCCCGGACCGGGGGGTCCAGCAGTGACCCGCCTTGCGCGATGACCAAGCAAGACGAGGCCACATACAGCATCGACGAGCTCGCCGCTCTCACGGGCGTGGCGAGTCGCACGATTCGCTTTTATCAGAGCAAGTGTGCGCTTCTCCCCCCGGTGCGGCGCGGGCGGAAGGCCTACTACGGAGACGCCCACGTCGAGCGGTTGGAACTGATCGCCAGATTGCAAGACCGAGGTCTTCAAATTCGAGCCATTCGCAACCTGCTCGATCAGCTCGATGCCGGCCAGACCTCGATGGAGGACTGGTTGGGCTTCGAAGCAGAGCTCCGCACGCCCTGGAGCGAAGATGTGCCCGAGCTCTTGAGCGAGACGCAGATCCAGGAACGCCTCGAGGACCGACCTCCGGGCTTGCTCGCTGCGCTGCTCAGGGCAGGCCTCGTCGAACGGGAAGCAAACCAGTATCTCGTCCGAAGTCCCGCGCTCTTGAACATGACCCTCACCTTGGAGCGCCACGGCATCGACATCGAAACGGCTCAGGAGGCCACAGCGATCCTATCCGGGCACTTGTCGAAAGCAGCCAAGGAGTTGAGCTTCTACTTTCACGAGCACCTGCATGAGCGATTCGCCGAGGCCTCGGCTGATCTTCTCAGCGCGTTGAAGCCCGTCGCCCTCGATGCCGCCTCGGTAGTGTTCGCGCGGGAGATCCAACAAGCCCTCGAGCAGATGCTTCACGAAGGCCGTCTCGCCCCAGTGGGCACTCGATCGCCCGACCCCGACAAGACCGAACAGAAGAAACGCAAGCCATAGGTCACGACATGTCGAGGAGCACCTTGCCAGCGCGGCCGGGTCTACCCGCATGCCCGAGCGCCTCTTGAATGGCGTCGAGGCGATAGACCTGTTCGACGGGGGTATCGAGGACGCCTTGCTGAATCAACTTGGCAGTTTTCCGAACGAGCCCAATCCGCTGCAGCAACGAGCGATCGGCCAAGAACTCGGGCAAGTAGAAGCCCGAGATACTGGTCATCGGCATCATGAAGTCGCGCGGAGGCAGCGACAGCGGCTGCCCACTCAAAGTCCCGTAACAGACCATCCGCCCCCCTGGCTGCAGGCATCGCAACGCGTCCGAACCGGTCGGCCCACCCACACAATCCAAGACAAATGACACACCGCCTGGCGTGATCCGATGAACCGCTTCGAGCAGGTCGTCGTCTTCGAGCGCCACCACGTCCTTGGAGCCGCTCTGCCGAAGGCGCTCCGCCCCTGCTCGACTGCGCACCACATCGATCACGCGAAAACGATCCGCCCGCGCGAGGTTGCGAACCATCCCTGCAAGCGCAGAGCCCGCCGCCGTTTGCAACAGCACCGACCCTTCAGGAACCTTCAACACGTGGCGTACCAGCGCGAGCGCCGTCAATGGATTGACGAAGAACGAACACGCCTGCGCGTCCTCGAGCCCACGAGGAACCGCAAAAGCGCGTTGTGCGTCGATCAGCGTTTGCTCCTGCCAGGTGCCGTTCGGTGGCCCGCTCACGACGGCAACGCGCTTACCGACCAACCGCTTTCCGAGAAACCCTGCCCCGGCTTCTTCGACGACCCCGACGCCTTCTACACCAAGCGAATACGGCGGCCACGGAAACGGAGGGTTCCCGTGTCGGTCCGTCGGTCGCTCCGCGCCCTGATTCCAGATCAGGCGCGCAAACCCGCTTTGGTATGTCCCTTCGATGTAGTTGAAGTCCGACGGATTGACCGGCGCCATCCGCATGCGCACCCGCACCTCGCCAGGGCCCGGCTTGGGCGCGTCGACGTCGCGAAGCTCAACCTTCGTAGGGTCATCCGTAAACGATTCGATCCATACCGATTTCATGGAGGCCCCTTTCTTCAGGCGTCGTTCGGACCACTCAACCCGCTTGGCATCTTGAACGGCCAGTTCGAAGCAACCGTACCACCATCGACTTCCAAGACCTTTCCGGTCACCCAACTCGCAGCAGGCGACAAAAGATATAGCGCCGCCGCGCCGATGTCCTCGACGGTGCCGAGCCGACCCATCGGTGTGAGGTCTGCCATCTGCTTGGCGAGTGCCTTGTCGGCGGTCACCATCGCGAGCGCATCGGTTTCCGTCGCCCCAACGGCAATGGCGTTCACCCGGACGTGCGGCGCCCATTCGTGCGCAAGCAGACGAGTCATGTGCGACATTGCCGCTTTGGCGGTCGCGTAGGCCACAAACCCATTGTCGACCAAACGGGAGACCGCCGAGGAGATGTTCACGATCGCGCCATGACCACGCTCCGCCATGGACGGCGCCAACATTCGCGATAGATGAAGCGCCGTCGTCACATTGAAGTTGAACGATTTGTTGAATTCGTCATCGGTGCACTGAAGCGCAGGCCCCGGCAAGGTCCCACCAACGTTGTTCACCAAGAAGTCGACCCCACCAAACTCCTCGAGCGCCCGCTCCACCAGCCGGTCGAGCTGCTCGGGCACGAGGGCGTCGGTCGGCACCACCAAGGCCCGGCGGCCTGCTTTTTCGACGATGCTCGCTACCTCTTGAAGAGTGTTCTCACGCCGCGCCGCCAGCACCACATCCGCTCCGGCTTCCGCCAGCGCAATGGCGATCCCACGGCCAATCCCCCGACCCGCGCCGGTAATGACGGCCACGCGATCGGTCACTTTAAAACGGTCCAAAATCATAGAATGGCTTCTCCGGCGGGTAATCTCGGGCATGGTGTCCCATTCCGCAACCGCCAAAATCGCAATCTCGTAAAATCGGTGGAACCGACGCGCAAAGCACGATAGATGCTTGCTAACGACACCATGCACCCTTGGCACGACGTCTACATCGACGAAGATCAGCTCGACACAGTGTTCCCCGTCGTCATCGAAGTCCCGATGGGGAGCAAGAACAAATACGAGCTCGACAAAGAAAGCGGCCTGCTCAAGCTCGACCGCGTCCTTTATAGCGCCGTCCACTACCCCGCGAACTACGGGTTCGTCCCCCGAAGCTTCTGCGATGATGGAGACCCGCTCGACGTTCTCGTCCTCGGGCAAGAACCGGTGGTGCCGTTGACCATCATGCAGGCGCGTGCGATCGGCGTGATGCCGATGCGCGATGACAAGGGCATCGACGACAAGATCATCGCCATCAGCGCCCACGACCCCGAGTACGAAGAGCGCCGCGAGCTCGACGACTTGCCCCAACACAAGCTCCGCGAGATTCAGCGGTTCTTCGAAGACTACAAGGCGCTCGAGCACAAAGAAGTCGTCGTCGAAGGCATGCAAGACCGCAGGGCCGCGCTCAAAATCCTGAAAGACTCGCTCGAGCTCTACCGTAAGCTCCGTCGAGGCGAGATCTCGAAGGAATGATCCGCCCTCGAGGGTTCGTCTAGTCATGATCACGCTCCGTGACGTTCGCTTCGGTTATCCGCAGAGCGGCTTCTCCCTTCGCGTCCCCGAGCTGTCGATTCCATCGGGAACCCGCGCCGCTGCCATCGGACCGAGCGGCTCCGGCAAAACGACGCTTCTCAATCTCGTGTCGGGAATCGAACGCCCCCAATCCGGCGAAGTCGAAACGGCAGGCACGCGCGTCGATCGGCTTTCGACCTCGGCGCGACGGTCATTTCGGATCACGACGATCGGCTTCGTGTTTCAGGACTTCCTCTTGCTCGACTACCTGGACGTCCTCGGTAACATTCTATACCCCTATCGCCTTCACCCCGACCTGAAGCTCGGTCGCGCTGCCCACGACCGCGCCCGCGAACTCGCGCAAAGCCTCGGAATCGCCGCAATGCTCGAACGACCTCCGAACGAGCTCTCGCAAGGGGAGCGGCAAAGGGTCGCCATCGCGCGGGCCCTGGTCACCGCTCCAAAGCTGGTGCTCGCCGACGAGCCCACGGGAAACCTCGACCCCGCCACCAAGCAGCAAGCCCTCGATCTGTTGTTCGACCAATGCGCGGCTCTCTCGATGACCCTCCTGATGGTCACGCATGACCACGACCTTCTCGACCGATTCGACCAAGTCGTCGACCTTTCAACCTTCGACGCGGGGACGGCATGAGGGACAGCCTCTACCTCGCCTGGCAGTACCTCGGCCACCAACGGGCCAAGACCCTACTCTTGGTGTTGTCGCTTGCGGTCTTCATCGGCCTGCCCTTGGTGATGCGAGCCATGAGCGAGGTCATGCAGCAGTCACTGATGGCACGGGCGGAAAGCACGCCACTCCTTCTCGGCAAGAAGGGCAGCAGCCTGGACTTGGTGATCGAGGCTCTCTACTTCCAGCCCAAAGGCATCGAGCCGCTCAGCGAAGCGGACGTCACCGAAGTCGACGCCACCGGTCTTGCCCGAGGGATACCGCTCCGGACTGGCCTCATGGCTAGCGGTTTCCCGCTGGTCGGAACGAGCCTCGACTACTTTCCATTTCGACGCTTGGCCCTCGCCGAGGGCCGAGACCTGACCATGATGGGCGAGTGTGTTGTCGGTGCCGATGTAGCGGCTTCCCTCGGCCTCGGCTCCGGGGATGCTCTGCTGACCTCCCCCTCGACCCTATTCGACCTCGCGGGCGTCTATCCATTGAAGCTTCACGTAGTCGGAACGCTTCAGCCCACATATGGCCCGGACGACCGCGCCGTGTTCGTCGACGTTCGAACTGCATGGATCGCCGAGGGGCTCGGGCATGGTCACCAAGACTTGAGCCAAGCGGGCCCGGATGTCGTGCTCGCGCGCAAGGACGGCAGCGTCACCGCCAACGCCAAGCTGATCCAGTACAACGAGATCACCGAAAAGAATCTCGACAGCTTTCACTTTCATGGCGACCCGTCCACGTATCCGGTCAGCGCGGTGATCGCAGTCCCCCACGACCCCAAGGCGGGCACGCTGCTGCGTGGACGCTTCGTCGATGACCCTACCCGGCAGCTGCTCCGTCCGGCACGCGTCGTCGAAAGCTTGAACCAACAGATCTTTCGTTTCGAGCGCATCCTCGAAATCGTGGTTTGGACGGTCGGCCTAGCGACCGCGTTGATGTTCGTGCTTGTGATGGTGCTCTCGTGGAGACTTCGCGCCGAAGAGTTACGAACGATGACGCAACTCGGCTGCAGCCGATGGAAAGCCGTACAGATCATGGGCGCGGAGATCATCTTGATGATCGGCGCCAGCATCACCCTAGCGAGCCTGCTCGGTTTCTTGATGGCCCAATACGGCGAGACTGCGCTCCAAAATCTGATACTGAGGGGCTCGTGAACGCGCCCCCACCCCGTTGGCCGGCGCTGACTCTGGCCCTCCTCCTCGTCACGACGCTTTCGAGCTGCGCCAGCAAGGAACAGCCGGCGCGCGAGGGCACGCCCAAATCGCCAGAGTCCCTCACGGTGTACACCGTCAACTACCCCCTCGCCTATTTCGCGAAGCGCCTCGCCCCCGAGGGCATCGAAGTCGTCTTTCCCGTACCTCCCGATGTCGACCCCGCGTTCTGGAAGCCGACTGCGGAGGCTATCGGGGGCTATCAACGCGCCGACCTCATTTTGCTCAACGGCGCCGGCTACGCCAACTGGACCCGCTACGCGACGCTTCCCAAATCTCGGATCGTCGTGACGGCAAGCGAATGTCGCAAAGCGTTCATCGAGGCCGAAGACGCCACCCCACATCGACACGGGCCGGAGGGCAAGCACGCCCATGGCGAAACCGCCTTCACCACCTGGTTGGACTTTCGCCTAGCGACTTGCCAAGCAGCCCAGATCCGCGACGCGCTCAAAAAACGT
>CAXMND010000238.1:0-11847 GCA_964194675.1 uncultured Coxiellaceae bacterium
TACGAAACCTTCAGTCCAACGTGTCGAGACTGGCGAGGCCTTTGGAGAAGCATCGATGGAGATTATAAGAGTCGCCGCACTGATCATTGCCACACTTACGGTGGGCCTCATGGCTGGCGTCTTCGCCATCTACACCAACGCCATCATGCCGGGTCTGGGCCGGACCGACGACCGGACTTTCGTCGGGGCGTTCCAGTCGATCGACACCGCGATCATCAATCCGTTGTTCGTCATGACCTTCCTGGGCGCCCTGGTGTTCACGGGTATTGCCGCCGCGCTCCACCTGGGCGAGGATGTCCGGTCAGTCCTACCATGGATCGCGGTCGCGTTCGTGCTGTACTTGGCTGTAATAGTCATCACCGTGCGTATCAACGTACCGCTCAACGACGGTATCAAGGCGGCTGGAGCACCCGATCGCATCGCCGATCTCGCTCGGGTGCGGGAGCAGTTCAACGAAGCAAGGTGGATCCGTTGGAATCTCTTTCGGACGCTCGCGACGACCGCCGCATTCGGGTGTCTTGCATGGGCCCTCGTGCTTTTGGGCCGCGTCGGATCGCCAGGTGGACCATAAAGCGGACGACCGTCCCACCAAGAAAAGTGCGAGCACTGACCCGTGGCTTGCGGCGGTCTTTTGGTTAGTGCGGCTCGTGCAGATACCAGGCCCCCGCCATCACCAGGACGCCGATCACAGACCAGGCGGGCTTGTTGTGTAAGCGTGGCCACAATCGTTGCAGCGGCCATACCTCCTGGCTGAAGAAGTTGTCGGGGTAGGTCTCGACACCCCGGAAGCCCAGGCGCGGTGGCGGTTCAGATGGCATCTTCGCCGTGCCGAAGATCCAGTCCCAGGCGCTGAAAATGATCCCGTAGTTCACGGTCGTCTTGGCGTCGCCCTCGTAGTAGTGATGCCAGATGTGCATCCGCGGGCTGTTGAGGATGTAGCGCCAAGGCCCGTGGCCCACATCGAGGTTGGAATGGTTGAGGTGGCCGATCGCCGTGCCAAAGATCGCGTGGAACATCAGCGCCTCCCAGAGGAAGCCGAAGAAAACCAGCGGCAGGTAGAGAACGGTCTTGTAGACGATCACCTCTAGCCAAGAGAAACGGAAGGAGACGATCCAGTCCATCTCCTCGTCCTGGACGCTGTGGTGAGCCTTGTGCAGCTCCCAAAGGGCCGGGACACGGTGCAGCATCCTGTGCACGCACCATTGGACGAAGTCGAGGACCACGAGGGCGACGATGATCTGGAGCCACAGTGGCCAGTCGACCGCGGCGTTGCGGTACACCGAATCGGTCAGCCCCTGGGCGCCGAGCCAGCGGTCCACGCTGGGTAGTATCCAGACGGCGGCTAGCCCCGCGAGCAGGATGCCCAGGAAATGGCCGTTGAACACGAGGTGGATCACATCCGACCACAGCTTGGCCCGCAGTTGCTTCTGTTCCGGCCGCCAAGGGAAGAAGCGCTCGAGAGCAAACATCAGCCCCGACAGTACGAGCAGGCTGATCGGGTACAGATAGGTGATCATCACCCCTAGCAATACCACCGTCCTGGACGTCGGCGAGTGGCCGCTAGCGGTATACGTAGCCTCGAGGCATCGGACCCCCGCGGGCGACACGAATCGTAGTCGGTAACTCGGCCGCCAGCGTCGCGAGTACACCTAGGCCCACGACGATCAATCCAACCTGTCCAGATAGCTGGTCCCAGGGCAATAACGCGACCGCCGCCACCAACGCGAGTGCTGAAGCGAGGTAGCCTCCGATCGACATCGCGACGAACTGGCGCTTGGTGTTTTTGGTGGTGTCAAAAAAGAACAAGAACGGACTCGTGATGCGATCGGCATAGTAGATCGTCGCTTTGCTGAGCCTCGATCCGATCGCGTGGCCCCATTCATGAGCGAGAAAACCGACGACTCCGGTCGTGAGCCCGGCGAGCACACCCAATACGACACGGCCCGTGCCGCTCGCGTCGCTATGCGATTCGAACCACCAGAGGCATCCGGTCAACGCCACGATCGTCAAGTCGCGAAGCAAAAGACGTCTGGCCGCGGGCTCCATAGAACGGAGCGTAGCAGAACTCCCGCGAGCTGACCCGGGTCGGCACCGGCAACAGCTCGACAGGCTTCCTTTGTTCTCTATCATGCTGACCGATGTCGACATCGACAGTGCGTAGAGTTCTGATCCCGCTCCCGGCGCAAGGATTCGATCCGACCGAAGCCGCCGTTCCTTGGAAAGTCCTCTCCGCGCGCGGGCACGAGATCATCTTCGCAACGCCAGACGGCAAGCCCTCGAGCGCCGATCCGATCATGGTGACGGGCAAGGGTCTCGGTCCCCTCAAGTATGTCCTGCGGGCCGATGCCAATGGCCGCGCAGCCTATGCCGAGATGGTCGCGAGCGATGCGTTTCAGAATCCCATCACCTATGACGAAGCGGCCAGGGGTTCGTTCGAAGCGCTCGTCCTACCGGGGGGCCACGACAAACGCATGAAGCCTTATCTCGAATCCGAGGCGCTCCAGCGGATCACGGCAGACTTCGTGGCATCTGACAAGCCTGTGGGCGCAATCTGCCATGGCGTGCTGATTCTCGCGCGGGCCCAAGGCCCGGATGGCCGTTCCGTGATCCACGGCCGCAAGGTGACGTCTCTCATCAATCGGCTCGAAATGGCTGGTTACAATCTCACCCGGCTGTGGATGGGCGACTACTACCGCACGTACCCTGACATCACGACCGAGGACGAAGTGCGCGCGGCTCTCGCCTCAAACGAGGATTTCAATCCTGGCCCTGGTGGCGCGACACGCGACAGCGAGGACGCCTTGCAACATGGCTTCGTCGTGCGCGACCGGAATCTGGTGACCGCCCGATGGCCCGGCGACGCCCATCGCTGGTCAGCCCAGATCGATGGGCTGCTCAGGGAGCTGTGAGCCAGAGCGGTCGCGTGCAGAATTTTGTCTAGGTTTTTTGTAGGATCGCGGCATGCGCGTCGATCGCGAACCGTAGCGTCGGAAGCGTGAGCGGTCGCGACGGAGACATGAGCCGTCGAGCGAACCGCAAGTTTACTCATTGTATATTAAGAGGGCCTCTGCGGTGGTGAATTCGGGGGTGGTGCCTTGTGGTTTTCGTGTTATCCGAGCCCCTCATTTCCAGAGGGGCATCATGCAAGAGCAAGCAGTAGACCGATTCTATTCGGACGAGCGAACACGCGGTCGAGTACGCGGAGCGATCACCGAGTATCTGGGCTTCCACGACGAGTCCAACGGTGGTGACGTGCAGGCGCGCAAGGCCGGCTACACGACGATGATCAATCATTATTATGATCTCGTCACCGATTTCTACGAGCATGGCTGGGCCCAGTCGTTTCACTTCGCGCCACGATTCAAAGGGGAGTCGTTCGACTCGTCGCTCGCGCGTTCAGAGCATTTTTTCGCTCTCAAGCTCGGTCTCGAGCCGGGTATGAAGACACTCGACGTCGGCTGCGGCGTGGGCGGGCCCATGCGCACTATTGCCCGGTTTTCTGGGGCGACGATCGAAGGCGTCAACAACAATGACTACCAGCTGACCAAGGTTAGCGACTACAACAAAGCGGCCGGTCTCTCCGACTTGTGTTCCGGCTTCAAGGGGGATTTCATGAACCTCCAGGTGCCCGACGAAACCTACGATGCCGCTTACGCATTCGAGGCCACGTGCCACGCGCCCGACAAGGTGGGCGCGTTCAAGGAGATCTACCGCACGTTGAAGTCCGGGGGCCTGTTCGCCGCATATGAGTGGTGCATGACCGGCGCGTTCGACCCGGACAACGCGGAGCATCAACGCATCAAGAAGGGCATCGAAGAGGGGGACAGTCTTCCAGACATCGCGATGATTCCCGACGTCCTCGAGGCGCTCGGTGCTGCCGGGTTCGAGGTGATCGAGAGTCACAACGCTGCGGATGTCTGTGACCCCGAAACCCCTTGGTACCTGCCGCTGGTGGGCGAAACGAACAGCGCGCTCGCTGTACGCCGAGGGCGAGTCGGTCGCTTCTTCGCGAGGCGTTTGATTCGGACCGTGGAGGCGCTGCGGATCGCGCCCAAGGGGTCGACTGAGGTAAGCAAGATGCTCGGCGCGGCGGCCGAAGCGCTGATCGCCGGCGGCGAGGCCGGAATCTTCACTCCCAACTACTTCTTCTTAGCGCGGCGACGGGCGGAGTGATGGCCGGGGGCGTTCAGGCGCCGCTACGGGCACTTTCGAGGCGAGCTCGCCAGAAGGTTCGGGATCCCATCGTCGAAGCGGCGCGGGAGGCCACCTATCCGCCGCCGTACCCCGAGGGTTGGTACGTCGTCGGTCGGTCGATCGACTTTCGCGACAGCCCCACGTTCGTGCAATGCGCCGGCAATCAATGGGTGATATTTCGCGATGCATCGGGGCAGGTGCAGGCGGTCGATGCCTATTGCCCGCACCTCGGCGCCAACCTGGCCGATGGGAAAGTGCAGGATGACTACATCGAGTGTCCGTTTCACGGATGGAAGATCCGAGGGGACGGGTGTGTCGTCGGTCAATCCAACGGGTGCCAAGTAGATCCCCGGTATCGCACGAGCTCGTGGGCGGTCGAAGAGCTTCATGGTTGGGTGCTCGTCTACCACCGACACGGAGACGCGAGCGACGGCCCGGCGCCTGAGCCACCGTACCGCCTGGAACGCGTTGCGGAGATCGACGACGGCAGTCTCCTTTGGCGGGGAGAGCACGATGCCGGGCTCATCCACATGCACATCCTCGAGTTCGCCGAGAACAGCGTCGACTTTCGACACTTTGCCGCGATCCACGGACGCCTCCGCATTCCTTGGACGGAGATCCCCGTGCCGGGTATGACGATCCACCATGAAGCGACGTGGCGCCGGGATGAAACCCAGAAACACGTTTGTTGGTTCGGGAACGACGCCACTCTGGCGTTTCGTGGAAAGCTGATCGAAGGATCGGGTGCACACGCAGAAGTTCGTCTCGAGGGCCCCGGAAGCATCATTCGATTCGACTTTACGTTGAGTCGAGGACGGGGTCGCGTCGTGCTGTACCAAAGCCACACACCGATCGCTCCCTTAACCCAGCACGTTCGCTTCCGTTGGTTCAGCGAGCCAAGCATTCCAAAACCGCTGGCGTCCTTTATCGTTGGCAACTGGATCTCTCAGTGGCGCCAAGATCACGCGATCTGGCAGAGAAAAATTTACCGGAAGAGCCCGATGCTCACCCGTGGAGATGGCCCCATTCACCAGCTTCGCCGCTGGTACTCGCAGTTCTACCCAGCCGCGTCCTGAGCGGCCGAACCCGATATCAAGGAAAACATGTCGATACTAAGCAAGCTCGGGCAGACGAAGCTCGCAAGAAGCGCTGGTCAATGGATGACCGACAACCGCGGCTTGGTGGTCGCCGCGACGGCCCTACCCGCGAGCTTCCTGTTCGAGCGGGGACGCGTGACAAGAGACGTGCTCTACGCCCGTTTTGGCGCGTCCCCCGAGAAGCACGACGAACGCGTGCGACACGTACAGGAGCAGGTGCGCGAATGGAATGCTTCGGGGGCCGGGCGTCCGATGTGTACGGCGCGCCCACCTTGGTTGACCATGTCCACACGAACCTCGACCTATAAGAAGGACTGCAACCACATCGAGGTCGCCCTGCGTGATGTGCTCGAGGTAGACACCGAGCGGATGGTCGTCCGGGTCGAGCCCCTCGTGAACATGGGCCAACTCACCCGATACCTCGTGCCCATGGGCTACGCGCTCAAAGTCATGGTCGAGATGGAGGATCTCACGGCTGGGGGTCTTACGATGGGCCTCGGCATGGAGACGACGTGTCACCGGTACGGATTGATTCAAGAGACAGTCGTCGCTTACGAGATTGTGACCGCCGACGGTTCTCTTCACCGCGTCACGCGAGAGAGTGATCCGGAGCTATTCCATGCGCTCCCCTGGTCACACGGCACGCTAGGGTTTCTAGTGGCGCTCGAGCTCGAGATCGAGCCGGTCAAGCCATACGTTCGGATGAAGTACATCCCCTGCCACAGCATGAAGGAGCTCTGCGACAAGACCTACGAGCTTTCCGTGGCAGACGACGCGCCGGAGTTCTTGGAAGCCACCATCTATTCGAAAGATACGGGCGTCATTCAATGTGCTTGGTACGACGATGCGCCTGCGGATCGGTCCAAGATCAACCACATCAATCGATGGTACGAGAAGTTCTTCTTCCATCACGTCGCCACGACACTCGAGCGTGGCGAGTTCGAAGACTGGATCCCCCTTCGAGAGTACTACCACCGCCACACCCGTTCGATCTTCTGGGAGCTCGAGGAGCTCATGCCGTTTGCTGGCAAGGCTTGGTGGCGTTGGGGATTCGGCTGGCTCGGCGCGCCGAAGATCTCGCTTCTCAAGGGCACCATGACCAAAGGCGTCCGGTGGAAGCTCGTGCACAAACACGTGGTGCAAGACGTCATCGTCCCGATGCGTGAGCTCGAGCGCACCGTCGAAGAGTTCCACGAGCGCTTCGAGGTGTACCCGCTTCTCGTCTACCCTATTCGCGTCTACAACCATGGCGAATACCAGGGCCTTCAGCCCAAGCCACGCCAGCTACAGCCCGGCAAGGACTGGGACATGTTCGTCGACCTCGGCGCGTACGGAATCCCTCCTGCCCTCAAGCGAGGCGAGGAGTGGGACGCGGAAGAACACGTCGCGGCGACCGAGCGGTTCACTCTCGAAGTCGGCGGCTTCGTGCCGCTCTACCAAGACGTCTGGATGAATCGCACCGAGTTTGAAGAGATGTTCGACCACCGGCTGTACAGACGAATGCGCGAGAAGCTCGGTGCCATCGGTGCCTTCCCGGAGGTGTGGGACAAGGTCCGGCTCCAACCGGAGTTCCGGATCGCCACTGCCCCCATCGAGGAAGACGAGGCGACAACCGACACGCCACAGCACAGGGCGGTGTCGCAAGACCTCTGACTACTACCCATACATAGCTTCGGTCTCTTTGCTCACCATGCGGATCGCGGCTCGACGCGGCAGGAGCCTGTTGAGAAGCGCCGCTGCAAAACGGTTGCGTCGCCCTGAAACACCTCGGGGTCGTTGCCCGAGGTCGCGAAGCGCTTGCTCGGTCACCTCGTCAGGTTGCATTGGGCGAGCAAGCCAGCTGGTTGGAATCCGATCCGTGGAGCCTTCGTAGCTCGGCGTGAGCGTTGCCCCGGCTACGCAAGCAAGAACATCCACCCCCTTCTTGCCGAGCTCGTACCACAACCCTTCGGCAAGCACCGTGTCGTACGCTTTGGTTGCCGCGTAGTTCGCGACCATTGCGGTGCCCTGGATCCCGCTCAGCGATGACATCAGGATGATTCCGCCGCGCCCGCGCTTCGCAAAACGCTCGCCAAAATAGTGGGACACCCGCAATGGACCACGCACGTTGACGTCGATGGCTTTGAGGTGATCTTCGACGGGATAGGAAAGAAACGCTCCAACCGGCGAGTACGCGGCGTTGTAGATCACCAGGCCTACGTCGAGATTCGCCGTTGCCTTCTTCAGGCCGTCGACCAGGTCAGGTGCGCCTAAATCGAGAGGTTTCACTTGGATCTCGACGTGGTGCCTTTCGCGGAGCTCGGCAGCGAGCTCTTCCAGTGGGCCGACACGCCGAGCGACGAGCACCAGGTTCAACCCGTGACCCGCGAGCCTGCGTGAAAACGAAGCTCCGAGCCCCTCGGAGGCACCGGCAACCACGGCCCACGGCCCGTAGCGCTGATGAAATGTGCTCACCACGACAGCCTCATTCGCCCCCGAAGGGGTTCGGCTTCCACATCCGCACGCCGAGCAAGATCGGCACGATTGCGTAAGGGCCGTTGAATGCCCAGAAGATCAAGGTTTCGCCCGGCGCGGGCCCGAGCCAATACTCCCAGACGATGTACTCGGTCATGCCGTGGAGCATCGCGCCGACGTAAACGAGCGCCATCGGGCGAATCCAATTCTTTCCCTTCACGAAGGCGTAGACCAACAGCAAGTAGAAAGGTCCGTAGATAAAGGCCGAGATAGCAGTCCCTACGCGCAGGTAATCGTGCTCCGCAGCGAAGTACGTGTCGGCCGCGAACTCTGCGTACCAACGGTTTGCGCGCGACCAGAAGGCATCGCCCTCCAATAGTCCCAGCGCATGCCATGCGTCCGAGAAGAAAGACGAGAACGCAAAGAACGAGAAGACGACGATGAAGAAAATGTCACGCCGTCGATCGCTGAGCGGCACTACGATACTTGACTGACCCATATGAGCGCGGAGTATGCACGCACGAGAGCTTCGCTGCCAACCATGTTTCAGGCCATTGAAGATCGCGTGTTCGACCAGATGAGGGGTCTGGTACAGCACATCACGCCGGTTGCTCTTAGTCGGTCCAGAAGTTCTTTGCGGCCTTGCGCCGGGTCTTCCAGAGATCGGACTTTTCGGCGAATCCGGCAATGCCAAGCCCCTTGTCGGCATCGGAAACCTGCCAGGCGCCGTTGACAGCAGCGGTAAGTGCCCCGGAAAGCGCCTCGAAGCCCTGCGCCGTGTAGAGGTCGCACTCGACACCCCGATTGATGATGTACTTGAGCTGACGCGTCGCTTGGTGGTTCTTGGTGAGCAGCACCTCCACCAGCTCATCGACGGTAGCGTCGAGCGCATCGTTCGGAACGACACGGTTCCAAAGCATGAGCTCGCGCGCACGTCGTGCCGGATGGAGCGCGCCGAGCAGATTGATCTCTTTCGTCATCCTGCGACCAATGAGGCGCGCCATGCGCGTCGTTCCGCCCCAGCCGGGCGTGATCCCCACATCGACTTCCGGCATTCCCCATTTTGCGTGCTCAGTCGCGACCACGAAGTCGCAGGCCATGGTGATCTCGAGGCCGCCTCCGACGGCGTATCCGTCGACCGCAGCGATCGTGAGTTTGTCGAGCTCTTCGAGCAAGTTCGCCATGGTCTGGTAGTGGCGAACACGCCGCATCACGTCGTTGGCATCTCCCCAGAGCGGCATCTCGCTAATGTCGTCGCCGGCGCAGAAATGGCCGCCCGCGCCCCGGATGACGAGCAGCTTGATCGACTCGGACTCCTGCACGTGCTCGAAAGCCGAGATCAGCTCGTCTGACATCTTCATCGAAAGCGCGTTGCGTTTTTCGGGTCGGTTGAGAAGGATCTGCGCGACGGCGCCATCCTCGGCGTACTCGATGTGCTCATACGATTGTGTGTGTTCCATGACAAAGACATTACTCCGGGTGGGGTTTGATGCGATACAGCATAGACATCCGATGAAGAAAATCGCAGCCATCGTCGTCGTCGTGCTGGTCCTCGCTCTGACCGGACTGGCTTACTACCTCTTCCGGCCACTAGCGACGGAGCCAGCGCCGGTCGACTTCCACTGCTACGACCTCGGGCAGGGGGCATATGTGCCGCTCGAGGTTCCGCGACAGGCATTTGGCATTGGCCTGGCGTATGCGGGACACATTCAGGAGACCGCATCGGAGTTCGACCCCGACGCTGTCCCGCCCGTGTTCAAAAAGAGCCCGCGCGGGGCCGTACGAACGGGCGCCCAGGTGCGCTTTCCAACATCGGACGAGCTGATCCAAACGGCCGACGCGTTCGAGCCGGGCCTTGGTGACGCCCTTCGCGCGGACCACCCCAACCTTTCACCACTCCTCGACTACGAGGTCGAGATGGGATTCGTCTTGCTGGAAGACATCGATCCTTCACAGCTCGATGACCCGACGTTCGCTCCCCGACTGGGCTTCTTCATCGCAAACGACGTGTCCGCACGCACGATTGGTATTCTGGGAGAGGGTCAGCCCAATCGGTATGCCTACTGGGGAGTCTCGAAAAGCTTCCCGGGCTTCATGCCCGTCGCCGACAAGGCGTGGACCCCCGAAAAGGCGGAGCCGAATGGCATCCCCTGTGTCGAGATCGAGACCATCGTCAATGGCGAGGTGCGCCAACATCAATCGACCGACAATCTCATCTACGCGCCGGTGCAAATGCTGCGGTTCATCCACGCCGAATTTCCCGATATTCCCCTCGACAAGGGTACGCTGGTGCTGACAGGCACGCCCAGCGGGGTCGCGATGGCAACGCCGCGTTGGCTGATTCGCTTCGGCAACTTGATCCGGCTCAGCCGCTTCAAGAAGCTTTCGGCAAAGCTCGGCGCGGACACGTCTCGCTTCCTGCAAGTCGGTGATCAAGTTACCGTGCGCGGCCAGGGCCTCGGTAAAGTCACCGTGACGATCGTCCCCTAGGCGTCGATAGAGCGACGCACCACCTCCCAAAGTGTTTGTGTGCCCCAGGCGAGACCGTCGACGGGGATCCGCTCGTTGTGTCCGTGAAACATGTCGGCGAAGCGCATCGTCGACGGCAGTCGCACAGGCGCGAATCCATACCAACGCGCACCGAGCCGAGTGAACGCGGTGGCATCGGTGAAGCCCTGCAAGATGAACGGAACTACCGGTGCCCCAGGCGCGCGCGCGGCCATCACCTGGTGAATCGTCGAGTAGAGAGACGATTCTTTGAGCTCCATGACCACGGGCGGAAGCGAGTGGAGGACTTCGAGCTCGATCCTGGGGCCGAGCACGGCCTGGAGCTCCCGCATGAGATCCTCTTTCGTCTGCCCTGGCAAGATGCGGCCATCGATCTCGGCCTCAGCAAAGCCCGGGATCACGTTCGTCTTGTTCCCGGCACGCAGAACGGTGGGCGAGGCGGTGTTCCCGAGTAGAGCGCGAAAGGCGCGCTTGATCGAGGGGTCAGGGAGGAGATTGAGCACCGCTGGGCCCACGCTCGGGCTCGCCAGGAGCCTGATGATCGGACGAAGGGGTGCGGGTAGATGCGATGCCAGTGCGCCGATGAAATCCTTTACCGGTGCCGACGCATGCCGTGGCAGCCCATTTTTGCCAAGCCTCGCGATCGATTCGCTGAGCTGAACGATCGCCGAGTCCTCACGCGGCATGGAGCCGTGCCCTGGCTCACCGGTCGCCCGCGCGCGCATCCAACAAAGGCCCTTCTCGGCCACTTCCACGGTGAAAAACGTTCGGCCGGCCACCTGAATGTTGAAGCCCCCACCCTCTCCGATCGCAAACTCAGCACGGATCAGGTCGGGATGATTCTCCGAAAGCCACAGAGACCCGAGCCGACAGCCGGCTTCCTCGTCGGCCACCGCAGCGAAGATCAAGTCTCGCTTGGGCTTGATGCCTTCGCGTGCGAGCCGCGCAATGATCGCAACCGACATCGCCACCATGTTCTTCATATCGATCGCGCCGCGCCCCCAAAGGCAACCGTCGTGTACCTCGCCGCAAAACGGTGGATGCTCCCAAGCCGAAGGCTCCGCCCCGACGACATCGAGATGCGCGGCCAGCACGAGAGGCGGCTTCTCGCCGGTCCCCCGAAGACGCGCGACGACGTTGGTCCGCCGCGGGGCGCCCTCCAACATCACGGGTTCCAAGCCTGCACTGCTCAACTCCTCTGCGACGAGCTCAGCCGCTTCGCGTTCGTTTCCAGGCGGGTTGGTGGTGTCTATTCGAAGCAGCTGCTGACAGAGCCGAAATGAATGCTCAATGATCTCCCGGTCGCTGTCGGCCATGGTGAATCCTTACTCCTCTTTGTTGTCCACGCAGCTAGCGCGATCTCGCATCATCCCCGGTAAGAACCAAAAGGGGTAGAGCAGGAGGAACAGATTTGGGAGCCACCAGAGGGGTCTGAGAAATCTCGGGAGCATCACCCTACTCTCGTCGCTTTGGTCGGACCCCGATCGGGTCCGGCTTTTCGGGGAGGTTGCGTAGGCCCATCCACGCCAACGCAGCGATGTGACTGGCGACCTTTTCGACGGACGGTTTGCGGACGTGGCTCCACCACTGACCT